>JBLMXG010000315.1:0-2966 GCA_050257635.1 Chloroflexota bacterium | reverse complement strand
ATCCGCCGGCGTTCAGCGTTGGAAACAAGTCTGCTTGCGCGATGCCGCGCCGCGCCCGCGCTTCGCGCACCCTCGCTTGAGCCGTTTTCAAAACCAAGTTGCCGTCGACCGCGCGCTCGATCAGATTGGACAGGTCCGGATCGTTGAGCACGTTCCACCATTGCGCGAGCTCGTCTGCACCCGGCGCGGCCGCAGTCACACCCCCTTGCAAGCTCTGACTCCAGTCAGCCGGCACTGAGAGATCGGGTGTTTTGTAATCCGGTCCGACGGCGAAGCAGCCGGAAAGCAGCGCAACAAGGGCGAAAAGCAACGGCGGCAACCGGGATCGAAGTACCCGTATCCAAGAAGAGATTTGAGAAACTGGACACGCGCGAGCTAAATTACTTCCCCCTTTGAAAAAGGGGGATCGAGGGGGATTTCTTTTCGGTGAGCCGCGATGCGACCGCTTCGGAAAAATCTCCCCATACCCCTCTTTTTCAAAGAGGGGATCTATGAACGCGGCATGACTCGTAGAAAAGCGAGAGCAGCAACCTCGTCCGCACAGTTGTCCGAACTTTTTAAACAAACTTTTGGGACAGTACACTCGCATCACGTTTTCCATTCACTCGTGGCGCAGCGCCTCAATCGGATCGAGTTGGGCCGCGCGCCGCGCCGGCACGTAACCGAAGATCACACCGACGGCGCCGGAAAAGAGAAACGCGAGCACCATGATGCCCGGATTGAAGACCAGCGGAACCTGCAAGAGTTGCGCTAGCGCGGCCGAAGCCACGAGCGCAAGCAGCACACCGAACAGGCCGCCAAACGACGCCAGCACCATCGCTTCTACGAGAAACTGCGTGAGCACGTCGCGCTCGTAGGCGCCGATCGCCAGGCGAATGCCGATTTCCCGGGTGCGCTCGGTCACCGATACCAGCATGATATTCATAATGCCGATGCCGCCGACCAGCAGGCTCACCGCCGCCACCGCGCTCAAAAGCAACGTTAAAATACGGGTGGTGCCGGTCAGCGTCTGCGCGATCTGGCGTGTATCCATGACCGAGAAATCGTTTTCTTCGTTGGGCGCGATGTGGCGCCGCTCGCGCATCAAGCGCTCGAGCGCCGATTTGACTCGATCGATAGCGCTCTCGTCGCGCACCGACAGTTGGATCAGCGAGATGTCCCGGTTGCCGGCGATGCGGCGCTGAAAAGTGCGCAGCGGAATAATAACGAGATCGTCTTGGTCCCGGCCCATGATCGATTGCCCTTTCGCTTCCAGTTGACCGATGACCTCGCACGAGACGTTCTTGAGCCGGAGCTTGTTGCCGAGGGGGTCCTGGGCACCGAACAGCTCTTTGACCACCGTGGCACCGACCACGCACACCGCTTTGCCCGCCCGCAGATCGCTTTCGGTAAAAGTGCGCCCGCGCGCAAGCACCCAGTTGGCCGCCGTGAAGTAGTCATTGGTCGTCCCCGTGACCGAAGTTGCCCAGTTCTTGTTGGCAAAGATCGCGGTGAGCGATTTGCTCGTCGCCGGCGCGACAGCCCTGAGCTCGCCGATCTCACGCGTGATCGCCTCGACGTCGCTATCGTTGAACTGGGCAAGGCTCGAGCTGCGTCCCGGCCCCATCTGGCCGGGAACTAGGATCACCACATTGCTGCCGAGGCTGGCGATCTGTTGCGACACCTGAACCGTGGCGCCGCTCCCGAGGGTGACCATGATGATCACCGCCGCCACGCCAATGACGATGCCGAGGATCGTCAGGAACGAGCGCATGACGTTGCGGCGCAGTTCGCGCAGAGCGAGCAAGAACGCATTCCAGACCATCACGCCGCCTCTTTGTCATTGTGCTCGTCGGTCTCCACCCGGCCATCGACGAAGCGCACGACGCGTCTCGCATAGGCCGCCATGTCCGGCTCATGGGTAACCATTACAATGGTAATACCGCGGTCGCGATTGAGCCCGGTCAACAGCTCCATGATTTCGCGGCTGCGCGCCGTATCGAGATTGCCCGTCGGCTCATCGGCGAACAAAACATGCGGCGCAGTGACGATGGCGCGCGCGACCGCCACCCGCTGCTGCTGCCCACCGGAAAGTTCCCCCGGCGTGTGACTTTCCCAGCCGACCAAGCCCACTGCAGCCAGCGCTTGGCGCGCCAGCGCATGGCGTTCGGCGATCGGCTGGTTGCGGTAGACCAGCGGCAGCTCGACGTTCTCCAGGGCCGAGGTGCGATTGAGCAGGTTGTAGCCCTGAAAGACGAAACCGAGATAGTATCGGCGCAAACGCGCCCGTTGGAGGCGTGATAGTTTCCCCACCTCCACGCCCTCGAAGCGATAAGAGCCCGCAGTCGGCGTATCCAAACAGCCGAGAATATTCAGGCAGGTCGATTTTCCCGATCCGCTCGGCCCCATGACCGCGACGAACTCGCCCCGATCAATGCGCAGGTCCACGCCGCGCAGCGCATGCATAGCAGCCGCTCCGGTGCCGTAAACTTTGGTCACACCGCTCAGCAGAATCTGCGGCGCCTTGACCTTATCGAGCTGAATTTGTTCCATCATGAGCTCGTTGTAATCATGTCCGTAATAACCGTGCTGCCGAGCGCGATGTCGCCGCCGACGATTTCGGTCATGACGCCGTCTGTCGATCCTGTGACTACTGAAACGGCCCAGGGCTGACCGTCGCGCAAGATCCACACGCGTTGCTGCTTGCCTTTGGCATCTCCGGTTTCCGGCGTTCTTGGAGCGCGCGGTGGACGGGGGAAGAGCCGGCTGATCAAGCTCTCGGAGGTTCGTGCCGTTTCCTGTGCGGCTGGCGGCGAAAAACGCAGCGCTGCGTTGGGGACCAGGATCACGTCGGCAGCTCGGTTCACGGTGATATTTGCGGTCGCAGTCATGCCGGGGCGCAAGGCAAGATCGGAATTATCCACCGACAGCAGCGTCTTGTACGTTACCACGCCCTGAACCGTCTCGGGGCCATAGCGAACTTGCTT
>JBLMXG010000314.1:0-9157 GCA_050257635.1 Chloroflexota bacterium | reverse complement strand
TTCAGCTTGGCGATCAACGGCGCCGGCAGGTCGTAGAGACCGGCAAAGGTTTTCGCCGTCGTCGGACCGTCGATGGGATTGACTTCCAGGTGGGCTTTGTTGGCTTCGGCGACAAGCTCTGGATCGCGCAGCGTCGCGACGAAGGCCTGCTGCAGCGTCTTCAGTCGCTCCGGCGGCGTGCCCGGCGCGACCGAATAAGGAAACTGATAAACATGCACGTTATCGGCGACCCGCAATAGCGTGCGCGCTTCATCAGTCTTCGCGTAATTGATCGCCAGCGGAACTTTTTTTAAATCGGGATGAGACTTGAGCGTCGCCTGCAGCACGACGCGAATTTTTCCCGACGCCATTTGGCTGCGCCAGCTCACCTTCGTCGCCTGCCAGGAAGCGCACAGACCGTCCACTTCGCCGGTTTCCACCGCCAATCGCACTTCCGCGCCGCCCTTGTAACCTTCGACCATCTCAATCGGGAGGCCCAGCGCCGCCTTGAGCAGCTTGGGCACGTCGGAAAGGCTCGTGCCCGGCCCGATGGAGCCGATCTTCATCGGCCGTTTCGCGGCGAACCAATCCTCGACGGTTTTGATGCCGCTCTGCTCGTTGAAATGACACGCGGTATCGTAGGGACCGGGAACGCCGAGCCAACCGACTTTGCGCCCGTCGAACTTGGTCGCTTCGTTGCCGAGGATATGCTGCAGGATCAGCGGTGACGCCCAAGCGGCGATCGTCAGCCCGTCCGGTTTCACCCGGTTGTAGAGATGATTCGCCGCGATGATCCCGCCGGCGCCGGGCATGTTCTCGACGATCCGTGTCGGATTGCCCGGCAGGTGCTTGCCGATGTGCCGCGCGATCAGTCGGGTGTATTGATCGTAGGTGCCGCCCGGCGAATAGCCGACGATAAAGGTCAGCGTATGGTCCTTGAAGTCTTGCGCCCAACTCACCGCCGCAACGCTCATCGCCAGGCCCGCCACCATTAGCACAGCAAAACCGCGCTGAATTCTTTCGATCATATCGCTCTCCCCCTCGCCTCGATCCGATTGAGGCGAGCCGTCTCGCTCACCCAAGTCACGCTTCGACCCATGCAGGCCGAGTTTGCCGCCGAAACTACTACATCTGCGCGGCTGCCGCTACCAGAGCGAGCCGCCAGCCCCGGCGCGCGACATATTTAACGCAGCTTTGACTAATTTGACCACCTTCGGCAGCGGCGGATGACGGCAGGGCCTCGAACCGCGAGCACAATCGCGCTCCCGCGGCATCCGGTCAAGCGTCCACAGCAGCACCGCCCATCCATCGAAATTTTCCGGTCAACTCGACAGCGCCGCGGTGATCCTCAAGCAAAAAGCCGTCGGGCGCATCTCGCCACGAAGCCTGCCGTCCCTCTGGCTTTAGAGCGCCTTTTTCGTCAAGCTGAAATCATACCGTCGTCGAGCAAACTTCCGAGTGGCCGTTTTGCCGCTCCAACGAAAATACCGGGGCGCCATCGAGGGAGCACCATGGAAAACAACCAAAGCGATTTCTGGCAGGGCCTGCGCAATCTGAAGAAATCGGCGAAGGACAAGAAAATCGCCGGTGTCTGCGGCGGCTTCGGCGAGCACACGCCGGTGCCCGCCTGGATCTGGCGCGCGCTTTTTCTTGTTTTGGTATTTCTCTACGGCACCGGCTTGGTCATCTACATCATTCTGTGGATCTGCATGCCGGCAGCGGATGAGTAAGCTAGCTCAAGCAGTTTGAGTCCGCCGGCCACGTTCCGGGTACCAGGATGCCCAGCGGTCTATCGTAGCTTCATGTTGCTGTCATCGCCTGGCCTTAGCCGATAAAATTATTTCTCCAGCAGCTTCTTCATCCGCTCGATTACTTCCGGCGGCTGCACCATGATTTCCTTGGCCGTAGCCTCGAGATCTTCACCGGTGGACGGCTCGAGATCCCATTTTCTTTTCTGAGCGTCGGCAAGCAGTGCCGGATCGTGCATCGCCGCGGTGAAAGCGCTGCGCAGAATTTTCAGCCGCTCGGCGGCCAATCCCGGTGGTGCGATAAATGGGCGTCCGAGGTCGCCCGAGGAGAGCACTACACGAGCAAGCCGCTTGGTCGCCTCGGCGGTCTTGTACCTGTCCATCAGCTCATAGACGGTGGGGACCTCGGGCAGCTTCGAATAGCGCTTCACCCCGCTCTGCACCAGGCCGCGCACGAAACCCTTCTTGATCCAGGTGCGGGTCGGCTCGCGGCCGACGAAAGCCGACACAGTGCCGGCGCGGCATTGCACTTCGCCTTTTTCGATCGCCAGGTTCATGTCGCCGCCGCCGCCGTAGCCGAGCACCATGTTCAACTTGACGCCGATTCCCTCCTCGAGCAGCCGCGGCAGCAGATAGCCCAGACCGGCGCGCGCCAGCGCCGCGCAGCGCGGCGGCTCTTTGGCGGCGCGCAGGTCGTCTATAGTCTTGTACGGAACGTCGGTGCGGATGAATAGAACTTGATCGACCCGCTCGGGCGAGCCGATCCAGGAAAACTTCGGCCAATCGAACTTCACCTGCTTCGAGCCCAACAGCTGATCGATGTAGTTGGCCGGGTTGACCAAACCGATGGTCAGGCCGTCCGGCTTGGCTATATTGTAGATGTAATTGGCCGCGATGATCGCTCCCGCCCCGGGCATGTTCTGCACGATGATCTCGGGATTTCCCGGAACATGCCGGCTCATATGCCGTGCCACAAAACGCCCCCAGTCGTCCATCGCTCCGCCGCTCGAATTGCCGACCACGAGCTTGATGACTTTGCCCTTGAAAAATTCATCGCTGTCGGCGTGAGCTCGGTCGCCGGCGAACCCGAGACCGATCAGCAGCGCCAACGCGCCAACGACTTTTTTCATACGACCCCCTTTCGATCCTTCCGCGCACGCCTTGGCGCACGAATTTAAACGGGAACGAGAAAATGGGCCAAGCTGTTTGCCCGAGAGCCGGGAGCACCGGAAAAAGCGCGAGATGCGATGACCAAAGACGGGACCGGATCGCCAACCCAGCCGAAGCGTGAAGCTGACTTAATGCAGACCGTCGACTCTTGTCAAGCCAAAAACCCGAGGCAGCGCGGCTATTTCGTCGAAGCCCGCGGCACTTCGACGAACATCCTGGAAATTCTTCATCTCGCGGCCGGTGATACCGTGCTGGTCTCGCGTTCTTTGCCGGGATCTGGCGCCGGCGCTTGCGCGCCGACCCAGCCATGGGGCGTGATATCGATCATCACCGCGTCGGGTCCCTTGTACTTCTCTTCGAAGAAAGTGGCCGCGGCACCGTGGGGACGGCCGAAGCGATACTCGGCCCCGGCGGCGTCGAGCCGGCGGCGTGTCTCTTCCATATCGTCGACCCAAAAACCGAAGTGGTGCAGACCGAACACCGGCCCGAGCCCATCCTGTCGGTCGGCAGCTTCGACGGTCTTGAAACGTAGCACCGCCAGATTGATCGTGCCGTCGGTCAAATAAATTCCCTCGGCGATGGGCGAATCGGTACGCCCAGCTTCGACCATGTCGAACACGCGTTTGTAAAATTCCGCGGTCTTTTCCGGATCCGGCGTATGCAACGCGATATGTCTGAGCTTCGCCATAAAACCTCCTCTGCGGGAATTTGAAAAACCCGTGCAACCTTGTCTGGTCAAACCATAGGCGAGCTTCGTAAGTACGGTCAAGTATAAAAACCTCACCGCAGCGGGCGCCATCTTGTCGCCGCAACTCACTTTTACTCGGCCCGTCGGCACTTTCGATCGGCTCGTCACACTCCCTTCGCACCGCAAGAACAGGCGTCAAGTTGACATTTTTTGCCGCCGGGTGATATCTGCAAAATTCTGAGACGCTTCTGATTCGAGTCTAGGGTACGATTGCGGCCGCAACGCCGAGCACCGGTGGAACCGCCCCGCGCGCGCTGAGGATCGCTGTAGGATAAATGGTCGTTTGCCGAGGAGGACCCAATGAGCCCGCAGGTTAAAATTATCGATGGCGACGGTCATATCTTTGAAGACGGTGAAGCCATCGCCCGTCATTTTCCCTACCGCGCGACCGGCGGCCGGCTGCGAAGCGGCGTGTTTCCACTCAACAGTCATATTCAATATTCGCTGACGCGCACTCCACCCGGCGCCTTTGCGACCAATTCTGAAGGCCGCTTTCAGAACCCCGGAGCCGAGGGATGGATGGAGTTCATGGAACAGGTGGGCATCGATCATGCCGTGCTTTTTCCCACGGCCGGACAACGCATCGGACGGATCGTCGACCGTGACTATGCCGTCGGCGCGGCGCGCGCCTACAACGACTGGCTCGCCGAGACCTATCTCAGGCGCGATCCCCGCTTCAAGGGCATCGCCATCGTGCCGATGCATGATGCCGACGCGGCGCTGGAAGAATTGCATCACGCCTACACTGAGCTCGGCATGTGCGGCGTGCTGTTTCCTGCCACGGGTGTTCATCTGAACCTCGGTGCCAAACCTTACTGGCCGGTGTACGCGGAAGCGGCCCGCCTGGGCTGTCCCGTCGTCGTTCACGGCGGCGGCCATTGGGATTTGGGCATGGAGACGATGAACATCTCCACCGGAGCCAATGCGATCGGCCACCCGATGTCGCTGGCGATCGCGCTGGCGGAGATGGTGCTGAACAACCTCTTCGAGCGCTGCCCCGGTCTGCGTGTCGCCTACCTCGAAGGCGGCCCGCTCTGGTTTCTCATGGCCCTGGAGCGCCTTTCTCGATCCTATGAAGCGGGCACGCCGGTCAACCCGCGCGGCGAGCTGCTCCAGCTCTCGGAGGGGCAAACCGTCGCCGATTATCTGCGCGAGCTCATTCAAGCGGGCCGTCTGGTGGTCGGCATCGAGGGCGGAGAGAACGATCTTGCCTACGCCATCAAGGTTGCCGGCGAGCAGGCGTTCATGTTTTCTTCCGACTTTCCGCACGAGGTCAACGTGCACACGGTCAAAAAGGAAATTCGCGAGTTGTGCGAGCGCGGAGAAATCAGCGAAGCAGGGAAGCAGGCAATCCTGCGCACCAACGCCGCCCGCTTTTATAAATTGGCTCAAGGGTCGAACTGAACAACCCTCGGCTCCAAGCCGAGGGGTTCTGAATTCGTCGACTGGAAGTCGACTTCTGTTTCGGTCATTCCGGCGCATGCCGGAATCCAGCGGTTTTTGTATTCGAACCGAGAGCGAATCTGGATGCCGGTGTTCGCCGGCATGACAAACCTTCGCTTCGCCTGAAGGCGAGGGATTTCAACCATCCCCGAATGAGATACTAATAAAAACGTAATACGCAGGTCCTCGCGCTCCGCGCCAAACTCTCCGAACCGCTTTTGTATCGCCGTTGCCATTGTTTACGTGACTTGCGTGCGCTATTTTTGTCGAATCGGCACCCAAGCTTGCTCGGCCTCGTGTTGCGCCCAACCTGATTTATTTGCAACCGAATTTTTAAAATAGCGCGCGACAGACAATGATCGGCGCCGTGGCCGGCTCGTGCCGTATTCGAGCCGGCACCCAAAAGGGCAAAAATGATTTCAGTCAAAGATCGATCGGAAGCCTGTCAACATTCGCTCGCCGTCTCGCATCTGCCATTTCGCCATGGCGAGTTCGCAGTGGTGATTGCTTCGGCCGTATTGCTGTTCGCCGCCGCGTATTTTTCGCCTCACATCTGGCGCCATGGCGAAGCGCGCGAAGCTTTGGTGATCCAAGACATTGTCGAGAATCACCATTGGCTTCTGCCGCTGCGCAATCAGGAGCTGCCGTCGAAGCCGATTCTTTATCATTGGATTGCCGCCGCGGTGGCGATGCTTTTCGGGTTTTCCGATCTCGCCATAAGATTGCCGTCGGTAATTGCCGCGGTCGTCATGGTTTGGCTTACCTATCGACTCGGTGCACTGACAGGGAACGATAAGGTCGCGCTGTTGGCTGTCGCGATTCTCGGCACGACGTTCGAGTTCTGGAACTCCGCGACCGAAGCCCGCGTCGACATGTTGTTCGCCGCGTTGCTCGGAAGCGCGCTCCTGGCCTGGTATCTCTGGTACTGCTCGGGAGCGGAATCGGCGCGTGCCGCGGCCTATTTAGCGGTGGCCGGCGCGGTTCTGACCAAAGGACCCGCCGGCGCTGTCCTGCCAATCCTGGTGATCGGGTCGTTCGCGCTAATCGAGCGCAATTGGCGTTCCCTGGTGAAATTTGTTTCATGGCCCTGGTTAACCATCGCCGTGGCGGTCGTTGCCGGGTGGTATCTTGCTGCTTTTCGGCTGGGCGGCAGTGATTTGTTGTACAAGCAGATCGTTTTCGAAAATATCGATCGGTTTCTCGGCGCAGGCGAATTTCACACTCGCAAAGGGCCGTTCCTGCACGTTCGCTGGTTCCTGACCGAACTTTTTCCGTGGAGTCTTTTGGTACTCTGGATATTGGTGCGCCGGTGGCGCGGTCAACCTTGGGACCGTTTCAGCCGTTTCTTGCAATGTTGGTGGCTCGGCATTTTTATCTTCTTCTTGTTGGCGCGCGGACAACGAGCAGTCTATCTCTTGCCCATCTACCCCGCCATTGTCCTGTTGGCTGCGCGAGAGTGCGTCAGTTTCTGGCATGGCCGCAGCGCACCGCGGCTGCCTACAATCAGGTGGAATTGGCGCACCCCCGCCATCGGATTTTTGGTGACGATGGATCTTGCGCTGGCCGCGGCTGTGCCGATCCGGCGCACCGTCCAGCAAAACCGTAGTCGTCAAGAGAAGTTCGTCGAGAACGTCGTCGCAACCGTGCCTGCCGGCGCTTCCCTGCAAGCCTCAAAGAATTTTCCCGAACCGGTTTTGTTGGTTCTCGCCTATCGCCTCAAGCGCGATATCGAGCGTCAGTCCCTTAACTGCAATAGCCGAGCGTACTATCTAACCACCGGCGGCGCAGATCCTTGCACCGCCGGCGATGTGCAAGTCGTTGTGAGTAGCAGCGATCACCGCTTGAATTTGCTCCAAGTGCCCGCGTTGTCCCGTTAGCCGAACCGCGCCCCCGCCGGACCCGTGGCGATGTTTCATCCGGCGACCGACATGTTTCGCTAGCAAACTTTGTCGTCCAACTCGCTCCTCGGTAAATAAATCACCAGTTTTCTGCCTCCGTAACGGAGGCGCGTCGCCATTGGATCGGCAACTCCTACTGCCGCGCCCGAGCTGAACGAGGCGCAGTCGGCTTGAACGATTGGAATTCGGTTTGACACCGGTGCCTTCGGGCCTGTTATTTGTGTCCGATTTGCATCAAGAGCTTTTCCCAATGATTGATTTCTTTTTCGTATTTGTCGGTCGCCAGCCCGCGTTCGGGGCGCCATCGCCCAATAATATAGCCCTTTGGCTGCATCTTCTGTGGCGTCGTCGGGGTAATTCTTGAGCACCGGCGAGTTGTACGGCTGCAGCAAGCCGGCGTCCCGCATGAACATGAGGTTGCCTTCGGTGGTCTCGAGCGCGTCGGCGATGAAACGCCCGGCTTTGTATTCTTCCTCCATCCGGACTACCAGATCCGCGCCGCCGGCGCGAAACCTTCAACCTGGATGCCGGGATATTTGCTTTCGAAAGCTTTGATCAGCGCCTTGTACGATCCTCCCGCTAGCGAGGTGTACCACATCAACTTTCCTTCCGCCTTGGCGCCGGCGTAAAGTATCTGCTCGCACTCCGCGCCCATATAGCTTGCCAGCTCCGCAAGCGTTCATCCGCTGTCAACGCAATTTCTCGGTTCGTCTCGCGACATTTCTACTGCCGGCGGTCAAGCTTCGTCACCAGCCGCGCGCTGAGCGGGTTGCAATTTGCCGCTTTCTGCTGTGAACTTCCCAAAGATCGATTTGAACCAAGAGGCGCATATGATTAAGGCGTGGGACGCGGACGGGCATGTCTCGGAATCCGAAGTAACGTTCTCGGACAAATACTGGGACCCGAAGTTGAAGGATCGCAGGCCGAGCATTATTGAGACCGGCCCGGACGGCCCGCTCTACTGGATGATCGATACTCGCTCGTTTCCGGTGCGAAGCGGGCCCTACCAGCAAGCCGGCTTTCCGCTCAGTAAAAACGGTGCCGCGGCAAAGGTTACACCGGGAATCAGTCCGCACGACCCGGTCGAAAGCGCGGAGATGCGCTCGGTCAAAGCTCGCCTCGAACAACTGGACCGGGAGAATACCGAAGTTCAGGTAATCTATCCCACCATGTTTCTCTCCTATCCGATCACCTACGATCGGGAGCTGGCAGTGGCGATGATGCGCGCCTACAATAGCTGGGTCGCCGACCTGACCAGCCAATATCCCGACCGCTTAAAATGGGTCACGGTGATCGATCCCGTCGATCCGCAGGCCTCGGCCCGAGAGATCGAGCGAGGCAAGGAGCTGGGCGCCGTCGCCGTGATGCTTCTCGGCGTCACCGGGGATGTAAGAATCGACGACCCGCCGATGGAGCCGATCTGGGCCGCGGCCAACGACACCGGGCTTCCCGTCGCCGTCCATACCGGCCACAGCTTTCGCGCCCTGGGCCAAGTGAATGATACACACCACGACAAGACGGCGATATCGTTTTGGCTGACCGTGCAGTTCGCTTTCCACCGCGTGATCTCGAAAGGGATCGCCGACCGCTACCCGAACTTGCGCATCGCATTTCTCGAAGCCGGCTGCTCCTGGGTGCCCGCTCTGGTGGAACGCATCGAAGAATACAGCGGCTTTCCCGGCGCGCGCGCGGGAGTCGATTTTCACCGGGGCTATAAGGGCAAGCATTTGCCTAAAGAATACATCGACCGCGGACAGATTTACTTCGGCTTCGAGGTCGATGAGAAGCTGCTGCCGTTCGCCATCGAAGAGTTCGGCGACCAGTGCTGGGTTTATGGCTCGGATATCCCGCACGGCGACCGCCTTTACGGCGCGGTCGATGTCTTCCTAAAACGCAACGATATTAGTGAGGAGAGCAAGCGAAAACTGCTGGTCGATAACACCGCGCGCTTTTACGGGCTCGATAAATTGGCAACGTAATCTACTAGACCTGCAATTAATCCAGCGGCAAACTCGTCCGGGGGAGGACGGCGCCGAGTATAAAGTTGCTGCGGCGTTGAATTTTTGCACGATGAAAATCTCCATTCTTGACGATTATCACGACACTCTCCGCACGCTCGAATGCTACAAAAAGCTGGCGGGTCACGAGGTCAGAGTTTGGAACGACCATGT
>JBLMXG010000313.1:0-16129 GCA_050257635.1 Chloroflexota bacterium | reverse complement strand
GTCCAGAGGCTTAAGAAGAGGACCGCGTTGTCGTGACGCCGCTGCCAAGCCTGCCTGAAGACCGTTGGGATGTGCAGCGTCCACGGGAAGAATCCTGCCGCCACGACCAGTAAAAAGTAGTACCAAGAGCCGGGGCGATTGAAATGCGGGGTCAAATAGCGGGTGATATTTTCTTCCCAGAAAAAATAGTGCAAATAGCCGGGATTGCGCGCCTCGACAAAATAGTGCCAGGGGGCGACGATCGCTACAAAAAGCGCGATCCCTAAACCCAGGTCGATCTCGCGCAAGGCGGATAGCCGTTGTGTAATAATCAAATAAGGAACGATCACCAACCCCGGTAGGACGACGCCGATCGGGCCTTTGATCAAGGTGGCAGCGGCCAGCGAGGTGTACATGACCAACAGAGTCGCGCGCCGCCGGCCGCAAGCCGGTTCGTCGAGCGCAGCGAAAAAACCGCAGAGCGCAAGGGTGATAAAAAAAGTCAGCGCCATGTCGAAGATGACGATGCGAGATAGCAAAAAGAATTCGAGGCTGGTCATAAGAACGAGTGCGGCCCAAAGGCCGGGCCATAATCCGAATCGTCGCTGTGCAAGTAGAAAAATCAAAACCACACAGCCTGCTGCGGCGACCGCCGAGGGCAAGCGGGCGGACCACTCCGAGACTCCGAATAACCGGTACGACGCGGCGACCAACCAGTAGTACGGAATCGGCTTATCAAGGACTACTAGAAAATTCTCGTGCGGCGTGACCCAGTCGCGCAGCAGCAAAATCTCTCTGGCCTTTTCAGCGTTGCGCCCCTCGTCAGGCTCAAAAAGCGCCGGTGCGCCCAGGTGATCAAAGAGTGCTACCGCGCAAACAAGCGTGAGAACGGCGATGGCGACGCGCGCGCTCAAACGGGAGGCATCTCGGCTTACCGCGACATCGGCTGCAACAGCTGTCTTTCCCATCGGGTACATTAACAAGTGATCCGCCCAGCCCTCGTTAAGCGCAAGCGGGACGGCTCGGTTCTTTTTCGGCGCCGAATAATTTCGTTCGGACCATCAGATTTTTGCGCCGGAACGATAGCGAAATGGACAGGTGCTTTCACAGTTTAAATTACGATTTTGGTTCCCGCCGAGCGCAGCGAAGCTTCTCCGGCCGCGAGGACTTCCAGAACCCGCAGTGAGAATTCGCCGTCGGATAACGGTGGTTGCCCTTGAGTCACGCATTTCAAAAAATCACCGACGGCGAGCGCCAGCGGTTCCTGATCGGCTAAGCCGGTCAAAGCCGTCTCGGCGATAATTTTTGAGGGAATCGTTGTAGGCGGTTCGGTCAAGTCACCGATTCCTGCGCATGGGCGATCCAGCTTATAGGCATAGAGTGTAACCGCGCGCTTTTCGAATTTTCCCTCATAGACCAGCATCTTCTTGCTGCCGATCACCGTTAATTTTGCCGTGTTCTCGGGGAATAACCAGTTGTGATAGATAAAGGCCGAAGCGCCGTCAGCCATCTCCAGAACGGCGACGTTGAGATCCTCCAAAGCAGGCTGCAAGTAGCGGTAACCATGCAGCGCAATGTTTTTCGGCGTGGCCCCGAGGAGATAAAGCACGATGGAGACATCGTGTGGGCGGAATTCCACCAGACGTTGGAGTCACGCTTAATCCTTCCCAAATTGAGCCGCTGTGAATAGACATGGTGAACCTCGCCGAGCTCGCCGTCTGCTATCAGCTCGCGGATCTTCCGAATCATCGGGTCATAAAGAAAGGTGTGATCAACGAACAGAACTTTCTTCTTGTCGCGGCTGAGAGAGACAAGCTCATGCCCTTCGTTTACGCGCAGCGCCAAAGGCTTTTCGATCCAGAGATGTTTGCCCGCCTCGAGCGCGCGGCGCCCCAGCGTAAAATGCGTTGCCGGCGGTGTCACCAGGATCACGGCGGCGATGTCGGGGTCGGCAAGAACATCGTCATAGGAATCGGTCGTCGTAACCTCAGGGAAGGCTCGGGTGACGGCGGCGCGATGAGCGGGATGGAGATCGCACACGGCTTTGACCTGGCTCTCCGAGTGGCCCAGGAACTTCGGCAACAGCTTGTTGCCCCAATAGCCCGCGCCGACCAGAGCGACGGGAACCTTCGTGCTCATAACTTTACAGGTACTCCTTGATGCGAAATTCAGGGCGTGTTTGCGCCGCGACAAAGCGCTGCAGATTCCAGGCGTTCGAAAAAGCGATCAGCGCACATGACGCTGCCGCCGCGGCAAGCGTCCACCAGCCGTTGACGGCCAGCAGCGCGAAGGCAGCGAGGAAAACCCAGCGAAACAGGCGGAAGCGGCCAAGCCAACGGGTTGGACCGCGCGTGGCGAAGGGTAGAGCGGCGAGATCTCGCAACACCGGAAAGACACGATTCAAACCGTAGTGCGATTGCCCCGAGATGCGCGGACGGTCAACCACTTCGACTTCGGTAAATTGCTCCGCTCGAACCCCGAGCGCGGCGGGAGAGAAGCGATTCATGAAGCCTTCGGGGACGAACTTTCCCGCCAGAACTTCTCGGCGGTAGGCCTTGAGGCCGCAGCCGCAATCGTGCACTGGAACCCCGCTGACCGCGCGGATCAAACCGTTGGCCACCTGTGAAGGAAGCAATCGGCTCCAAAGGCTTCCCACCCGCTGGCGGCGGCGGCCGGAAACGACGTGTTGACCGTTTGATAACTGCGCCAAGAGCTTCGGTATATACACGGGATCGTTTTGGTAATCGCCGTCGATGGTCACAAAAATCTCACCCCGAGCTTTCGAAACTCCCGCGAGCAAAGCCCAGTTTTCGCCGACGTTGGTTTCCAAATCGACCAAATGAAAGCGCGAATCGCGGCTCTGAAGTTCTTTCATTTTCGCCAGCGTCCCGTCGGTGCTTACGTCGTTGACGAAAATGATCTCGTAAGGATCGCCAAGCCCTGCCAAAACTTCGCTGATATCCTCGTACAGCGGCACAACGTTGCCCTCTTCGTTATGCATCGGCGCGATGACGGAAATCTTGACGCGGTGCGCCGTTACATCAGCCGGCGTGGCGGAAAAAATCTCGAACGGCGTCAACGACGTAATCGACTTCATCATCGGTAAGCTCGGCAAACATGGGCAAGGCGATATTTTGGCGCGCATATCGTTCCGACTCCGGCAGGCTGTATCGCGCCAAGCCGCGGGCGATCCATGCCTCGTGTTGATGGAGAGGCAGCGGGTAGTAAATGCCCGTGGCGATCCCCCGTTGCTCCAAGAACTGCTTCAACTCGTTTCGGTGCGGGGTTTCCAGAATATATTGATGGAAGACGCTCTCGCGGTCAGCAAAAGTTGGCGGTGTTTTCAGCGGAAGTCTGTGAAAACGACGCGAATACTCTGCCGCTATCTCCCGCCGTCGCGCATTGTCCCGGTTCAGGGTTGGAAGTTTGACCCGAAGTACCGATGCTTGCAGCTCGTCCAGACGGCTGTTCCAGCCGTAAATTTGATGGTCGTATTTTCTCGCCTGGCCGTGTACGCGAAGTAGGCGCACGGTCTCGGCCAAAGTGTCGTCGTTGGTCAATATGATCCCGCCATCGCCGTAGCACGCGAGGTTCTTGACCGGCCCGAGGCTCATCGGTGTGATCGCGCCCAGTCCGGCGGCTCGCTTGCCGCGATAGGTCGCGCCCTGGGCTTGGGAAGCATCTTCCACAACGGGAATATGGTGGCGCTTTGCAAGGTGTAAGATCGGTTCCATGTCGCAGGGCAGGCCCAACATATGGACGGCGATGATCGCTTTGGTCTTTGAACTGATGGCCGATGCTAAACTCGTTAGATCCGGTCCGTAATCGTCCGCAGCCTTATCCGTCAATACCGGGACCGCGCCGAGATATATGATGGGCTCGACGACCGGAGCGGGAGCTTGGGCGGGCAGGATAACTTCGTCACCCGGTTTAATGTCGAGGGCGCGCAGGGACAAGAAAATCGCGTCGGTACCGGACGCGACTCCGATCGCGTGTCGGACGGAGCAGTAATCGGCAAACTCCTCCTCGAACGCGGCCGAGTTGGCGCCATTCAACAACCGCATGGACTCGAAAGCGTCGCTCCATAGGCGCTGCAATTGCGCTTCAATGGCGGAATACTTTCGTTTTAAATCGAGCAACGGAATGGTTTTGGGCGAACCCTGTTCACCCGAGTTTTTGCCATTCCCGTTGGCAGATTGGTTAGGCGAAACATTCAAGCCATCGGATTCCTTGAACTTGAGCGATATAGAAGCCGTCGATGTCATAAAAATCTCCGTCTAGATCCTTACAAGAAACGCGTCTTTGAACTCCCGCAGCGACTGCCCTAAGCAGAAACCCCGAGCCGGGTGCCAAAAGCCCGATAACCAAGGATTGATCAAAGGAGAAGTGAACGCTTTGTCTCGAACGGTGAAAAACTCTCAATCGGGATCATCTTTGGAGTATTCGTCAAAGCAAGGTCCGGTAGCAAATCTGCGACGATCAAATTGGAAGCTGCCGGCTGGCCTCGAATACCTACCGGTATGTTTGTGTATTGGGCTTCCGCGCAAGTCGGGTCGCCGGCGGGTAAGGCCGCTCCAACGGCAAAATTGTCAAAGCCGCCGTGGGAGCAGGGGCCCAGACCGATGAGCACGAGCCAAACGGACAGGATGGACGTAGTGATGAGTCGCAGAAAAATAGAATTCCTATGACTCTTGGGCGAGCGCTGCATGAAAATCCTGTCCGATCAGCATATCCCTCAAGGAGTGTTGCGAAAGGAACCGACACCGACCGATATGCCGCGTACCCCGCTGCCACAGACCGACCGCCTGAATTACCCCATCGGCGAAATGGCCAAATCTGAGCTTAGGCTGAGTTCGTCTTTGAGAATCTGTTTGCACGGCTAATGAGGGCTGCAAAATTTCATCGCCGATTGTCCGCGACGGCGCGATCGTTGGTTGATCTGGTTTTCCCAAATTACGCACTTGAAGTAACGTAACGGATTTTTTTCTCAGTGTAACGCGGCGATACTGCTGGAACCTTTCACCACCATTACAACTTTGAAAGGTTGTTTTGGGGCTGAAATCACCATGGCGGGTGAGCGCGAAATTTTTGCCACCTTTGGATCAATCAGTTTGCTTCAAGGGATGTTTTTCGGCGGGCTTTGTGGCGTTCAACAACATAAAAAGTTGTTCCGAGCTGTCCAGCTGAGCATGTAACTGCGCAAAGTGTTTTCGTATCAATTCTACCGGGGTCGTTGCTTTGTATGCGCCTGGGTTTCATGGTAGGTTCACGCAACTTCGACTGAAGGGAAGTTCTTATGCGAGATGCGATTAAGAAGTCGTGCGGGAGGGCAGCGCGGCTGGTTTTTGCGATGACCTTGCTGTGGGCGACCGCGAGCTTTGCCCAGACCGATTTTTACAAAGGTAAAACCATTACCGTGTATATCGGGACAACGCCGGGTGCGCTTTACGATCAGTGGGGGCGCATTCTTGCCCAGCATATCGGCAAGCATATTCCCGGCAATCCGGCTTTGATCGTGCAGAATATGCCTGGCGCCGGCCATATGATCGCCGCGAATTATGTCTACAACAAAACCAAGCCCGACGGCTTGAGTTTGATCGGCTCGATCGTGCCCACTCTCTATTTCAACCAACTGGTCGGCCGCAAGGAGGCGCAGTACGATTGGGCCAAATTCGTCTGGATCGGCTCGCCGGTGCAGGGCGAATCACAGATGTATATGCGCGCGGACACACCCTACAAAACCATCGAAGACGTGCGCGGCGCCAAAGAGCCGCCGCGCTGCGGCGCCCAGGGAACGTCGGATTCTGCCTATTATCTTCCCAAGCTCTTCGAAGAAACCATCGGCACCAAATTTAATCTCGTGCAGGGTTATCCGGGCGGGCCGGAGATCGATCTCGCGGTGGAACGCGGTGAGATCCACTGCCGGGCATTCACTATCGAAGCATTCATGTCGCGCGAGCCCTATCACACCTGGCGCAAAAAAAATTTCGTCCGCAATATCATTCAGACCGGAAAGAAGCGCGACGCCAAATTGCCCGAGACGCCGACGCTTTGGGAGCTGATGGACCGTTACAAGACCCCGGAGGGCAGCCGGCGCTTGGCGACGCTGATGCTCGCATCCGGTCAACTGGGCCGGCCGATGATGGGTACGCCTGGGATTCCCGCCGATCGTGTGAAAATCCTGCGCGACGCCTTCAACGCCACGATGAAAGATCGTGAATTTCTCGCCGAACTCGATAGGCGCCAATTTGATCTCGACCCCGTGCCCGGCGACGAGCTGGAAAAAATCGTCAAGGACGTCATGAGCCAGCCGCCCGATATTATCGCCAGAATGAAAAAAATGTTAGGCACCTAAACGGGCAACTCACGTCGAGACCCGGTGATAAACGGCGGGAGGCGCGTGTCTTCCCGCCGTTTTTTATGGGTTGAATCGCGACGGGTTGATTCCGCCGCAGCTCGCTTCGTCAAAAGCTCGCCAATCCGAAGTCCGTCAATCCCGCGTCCTTCAAGCGGGGGCCCCGGCGAATCTTGATCTGGAGCCCCGATAAAAGCATTGGGGGAGCAGAAAATGGCAAATGTTTGCGTGATCGGCTTTCGATATCCTGCAGCTTGCTGGATCGTCTCCGCGCGGCCTTTGTTTCGGTCGGCGCGCAGCCGATGGCCGCGCATTTCCCCCTGCATTGCGTTGTGATATGGAATCTCCCCTATGGAAAACAAAGCGACGACGAGGTTTCGCGAGCTTCTCAAACGTCCCGAGTTGCTGGTCATGTCGGGCGGCTTCAGCCCGCTCCATGCGCGCATGTCCGAGGTGCTCGGCTACGAGGCTTTTTTCATGTCGGGCTCGCAGGTGTGCGCCTACGTTTACGGCTATCCCGATGTGGGCTTGCTCGGGCTGAGCGAGATGGCCGAAGCAGTGCGGCGGATCACCAACGTGTGCGCGATTCCGGTCTTCGCCGATGCCGATACCGGCTACGGCAACGCGGTGAACGTTTATCATACGGTGCAGGCTTACATCCGTGCCGGGGCGGCGGGCCTGCATATTGAAGATCAAGAGGCGCCGAAAAAATCCGGTACGCTGGCGGGCCGGCGTTTAATCTCACGCCAGGAGGCGGTGGGCAAATACAAGGCCGCGGTGGCGGCGAAGCAAGAGATCGACGGCGATTTTGTCGTGTGCGCGCGCTGCGATTCCATTGGCTCGGAGAGCGGCAGCTTCGCTGACGCCATCGAGCGCTCCATCGCCTACGTCGAGGAAGCGGGTGTCGATGCGATCTGGGTCAACACGATGACCAAGCGTGAGGAAATAGAAGAAGCCTGCCGGCGCATTCCCGCGCCGGTGATCGCGCCTTATTATGGACCGCGGCCCTCGCCGACCTTCGAGGAGTTTGAAAAGCTCGGAGCCGCGGCGGTTTTGTATCCGAGCCTGACCACGGCAAACGGCCTACAAGCGAGCTGGGAGCTGCTGCACGAATTTAAAGAGCGCGGGCCGATCGTTCTCGAAGAGTGGAACAAGAAAGCGCTCGCAAGCCCCTACGGCATGGTGCCGCGAACACAGGATCCGATCCTGCCAGCCAAAAAAATTCATCAACTGGAAGACGACTTCATCCCCAAAGCGCTGCAGCGCGATTATGCCCACACCTTCGGCCACAATCGGCACTAGCGGTGAGAAAAATGAAAATACCAGAGGTGAGGAGCGAGGCGTTCCCACATTCAGTCGTGACTTAGCCCGACCCAAGTGGGCGCGTTTGGCCTGCCAAAGAGAAAGCTCACCAAGAAAAATCCTGCGGGTCGGCTTGGGCATTCTGTTGCCGGGCCGTCTCACGCGCAACCAGCCCGCTCGCCGCAGCGCACAAAGCGTAGAGCAAATCGGCAAACGCGCGCTTGCCGTTCATTTGGGCCAAAGTAAGTCGGCCGGCGCCGGCGCGGCGGTTGGGCGAGCGATCTTTGATCTGGTGCCACGCCTGTTCCATGGTTCGGCGCATGAACTCCTGGTCGGTGCTGTCGTCAATGACAAACACGATACGCTCGAGCGGCACGAGATTGAACAGCTCGTGGATTTCGAAGACGCATCCGGCGTTCGCCTGAGAAAAGCCGCGCAGGTCCATGAGCACGGCATCGCTTTCGTCGGCCAACCGGGAGAGCGTAATTTTCCAGGTGTCGTCGTGGCAGAAAAACTCGGCGACGCGAAAACGGCCGTCGCCGTCGGCTGCCAAATCCATCTGCGAGATTCTCAAATCGAGGGTCTGGCCGGAGTCGATGAAACGGCGCGCCAGCTTGCCGGAGATAAAATCCAAAAATTCATGAGGCTCGACGGTCGTAGTCACCAAGTCGGGGCCGGCGATCATCTGGATGCTGCCGACGCTCCGCCAACTTTTCCCCAAAGTGTTGTAAACGCTTTCGCTGCGACGGCCGAGAGCAAACACTCGCAAGAGCAACAACCGTTTCGCGTTCGACCGTTTGCCTATGTGTAACAAGCGAAATCCCAGCCCGGCGACCAGCTTGAAAATCACGAAGGCGACCAGGCCGCTGAGTATCCAGCGCGGGCCTTCGAAGACGAGTTCCATGGAATTGACGATGCCGAACAGGAGCCATACGGCATCGATCGTGACCGTCTGATCGCTGATCATTTTATGCTCGTACATCTGGCGCAGCGAATCGACGACGACCCAGCCAGCGACGGCGAAGATGGAGAAGCCGAGCAAGTGCAGGCCCCAGATCGTGCCGGTAGCGCTCAATCCGATGGAGTAGCCAAAGTCGCTGATGGCGCGGAGCAGTTTCGGATGGCTGCCCGCGAACGAAGTCAACAGGACCGCCCCGGCGGCACCGAATATCATAAACACGAGCACCAAAGGACCCACCGCACGGATGCGCCGGTTCAAAAAGAAGAGCAGCAGCACCGACGGTATCGCGTTGGCGTTGAGCCACAGGTACGCGAGCTGCAAGGCGCTCGAATCCGGGCTGCGTTCGAGCAAAAATACGCCCAAGGTAATGCCGCAAAAAAAATAAACCGCGAGCACGATCATCCGGCCGCGGCGGCTCGTGGCAGCGACCAAGTTGGTAGTAAGTGCCACCGGCCAGGCGTAAGCCCAAGCCATAAACGAAAAGCGCAGGGGCAGGAGCGCCATCTTCGCCGACAGCAGAAACGCCACAGCTATGGACGCCGCGAAGCAAACACCGGCGATGGCATAAACAAAGGCGGCAAGCCAGGGCCGCCGCCGCGCTTGGCGGTAAAGCAGATTTTTTATTGCCGCCGAAACTTCGCGCCCTTCAGAGCCGGCGAAAGTGAAAATGAGTTCCCCTTCCGGCGGCTTGTGCGGTTCCTCCGGTGGCAGATAACCTTTTTGCTCCAGCAAATCGCCGCGGCTGCGCCGTTGCATCGACTTGATCACCGCGCGCCGATAGCGCCGCAGCAGGAAGAGCGAAAATGCCAAAGCGAGCACCGCCGCGACGACCAGGACGAGCGTGAGTTGCCCGGTGAGCGCGACAGTGAGCGCATCGAACTGCCTGTTCATGCCCGGACAGGGTCCGGCTTTAGGGGGAGAAAATCAAGGGCGAAGGTAAGGCTGTCACTTGACCGTGGAAATTAGGTTGGATCGAATTCAATCAGATCACGCGGCCAAAATATACTGGTCAATGTGCCACCAATACCCCTGCCGTAGAATTCGGTTGCTGAGCAACGGGGCTCCGCTCATTCATTCGGCATCAAAAGCTGCAGACGATGGCCGTCGGGGTCGCTGAAGTAGATGCAATGCGGGTCGTTTTTGCGGCCGTGGACTTCGATGCCGGCGTTTTCGAGCGTTGATTTAACGCGCTCGTAATCGCCTGCTGCGAGGCGCAGCGCCATGTGGTTGACTTCGCTGCCGCCGTGAACTTCTTCTCCATCGTCTAGCTCGAAGAGAGCGATCCCCTGGCCGCCGCACTTGAGAAAGCACTGCCACGAGCTTTCGTGATCGATCGTCATGCCGAGGAAGTCGATATAGAACTTCTTTGCCCGGTCTAGATCCGTGACGTGAAGAACGACATGGTCGATACCGGTGACTTTGAACGGGGATTGCATGATTCACCTCCTGAAATAACGTTGAGCGTAAGTATGAAAAGCAGATGCTTCGCGCTGCTCAGCATGACATTTTTGGTCTGAATTCTATCCTGTAGGATGTTTCTCATTTTTTATATGGAATCTCCTATCAGTTTACCACGGCGATGGCTTGGATTTCGATCATCATTTCCGGGCGGGCCAGTTCTTTGATGCCGATGAGCGCGCTGGCGGGGTAGCGGTCTGCCGGGAAAAATTCCTTGCGCAATTGGGTAAAGCGCGTGCCGTTGGCCATGTCGGTGATAAACACCGTCATGGTCACAATGTCTTCGAGCTTGCCGCCGGCCCTTTCAAGGGTTTTGCGCATGCGCTCGAATGCGACGCGCACTTGGCCGTCGAAGTCGGCCGGATAGGTTTCGCCGCACTCGTCCTGGTAGCCGGTTTGCCCGGCCATGTAGAGGGTCGTGCCGCCGGTTGTTTTGACCGCCGGCGAGTAGGCGCGCTCGCGCTGGCGCGCGTCGCCCTGAAGGTATTCGCGTTGGGCCATTTCAGTCCCTCTATTGGAGGAATATTTTCTTAAATTCTTCCTTCTTGGCGGCGTAGCCTTTCTTGTCGAGGTCGTCCATTTCGACCGGTGTGATCTTGTCCGCGTCGGGAAGCAATTGGGGGATGCCTTTCATCGTGACGAACTCGCCCGCCTTGGCGAGAAGCTTCATGCTTTCGGCGCTGAGGAAGAAGTCGATGAAAGCTTTGCCGGCGCTGGGGCGTGGCGCGATGCGGCTGAGGCCAAGGTACTGTCCCGTGCTGAGCAGCTTGCTCATCCTGACGTAATCTACCGGCGCCTTTTTTTCGCCGAAGGTGACCACATAGCGCACCAGGCTGATCGCGATCGGCGTTTCTCCGGTGGAGACGCGTTCGGCGGACGGGGCGAAGGACTCGGCTAGAATTGGCTTGGTCGCGCCGAGGTCGCGAATGAATTTATCCGCTTTTTCCTTCCCCATGATTTTATACAAGGTCGCCAGCCACTGGATTGTTGTGGTGTGCTGCGTCGGGTCCGGCATCACCACCTTTCCTCGATACTTGGGGTTGAGCAGATCTTCGAGGGATTTCGGCGCGTCGGCCGGCTTGATCACCGACTTGTTGTAGATGATGCCGATTGGCGTGTGGCGGTACGCCGGTCCGAGAGCGGGATCGATGTCGTCCTTGGGAAAGCCGCTGGCGGACGGGGATTTATACTTGGCGAAGGCGTTTTCCTTGCTCATGACGTGGATGGCACCGCTATTGTTGACCATGACATCGAACGTCGCCTTGCCGGCACGCATCTCGGTCATGCCGCGATCCATCGCCTTGGTCGCGGAGGCGCGGAAGTACTCCACTTTGATGCCGGTCTTTTGCTCGAAAGCTTCGGCGATGGGATCCATCGATGTGCTTTCCAAGGATCCGTAAGCGACGACCTTGCCGCCCTCCTTTTTCGCAGCTTGGATCAGTTTGGCGTCCTGGGCAAAAGCGCTGGAAATGCTTGCCAGGGTTACGAGTGCCGCGATAACTGCTTGTCGAATCATTGATGAATCTCCTTCAAAACGTTTTCTCACCACGAAGGGCACAAAGTTCGGAATAACAATCTCACGACTCCTTCGTGGTCTTCGTGCCCTTCGTGGTGAACCGAAAATCTCACATACGAATCAGATTGAGCGCGTTGTCTTCGAGGATCAGTTTTTTCTGCTTGGGCGAAAGATCCGGCCGCTCGCGAATGCCGCTTACGGTCTTGGGAAAAGTGGAATCGAAATGGGGATAGTCGGTGGCCATGACGACGTGGGTATCACCGACCTCCGCCAGCGCCAACGGCAGCCACTTCTCGTCCGCCTCGCAGCTGATGTAGCAATTGCGCTTGACGTATTCCGATGGCAGCATGCTCAGCTGCGGGCACATGCCTGCGTCTTTGATCACTTCGTAATCGTCGTCCATGCGGTGCATCCAGAAAACCAAAAACTCCGCCGTGACCTCGAAGAACACGACTTTCAAGCGCGGGTATTTTTCAAACACGCCGCCGAGCACCATGGCGACCAGCGGCGCGACGCAATTGAGCGGGCGGCCAAGGATATGCATCGGGAAGAAATGGTTTTGGCGGTTGATCAAAGTGCCGGGCGCGCCGAGCGTGCTCGGATGGCAGAAGAGCGGGATGTCCAATTTCTGCGCCGCTTCGTAAAAGGGGAAAAACACCGAATCATCCATCTGGCGATCGAGAGTGTAGCTCACTAGATGAGCGGCTTTGCAGCCCAGGGTGTTGACACAATAGCGCAGCTCATCGGCCATCTCTTCCGGACAGCCGGCAGGCATCATGGCGACGGGCGACAGGCGGTCGCGATGACCGGCGACCAGCTTGTAAGCCCAATCGTTATAGGCGCGCGCCACCACGGCGCCGAGCCGGCCGGGGTTTTGCGACGGGATGTCGATACCCGTGGGAAAGATCAACTGAAAGTCGATGCCTTCGCGGGTGTTGTCTTTCACCCGATAGTCCATGTCGTAGCCGCCTTGCTGCCAGCGCATGACCTCGTTGCCGCGCTGGTTCGCTTCCGGGTTGTAAAAAACCTGGTGTGTCACCGGCTTTTTGAAGTTGGTGTTGGCCACCGGGTCGTCCATCGGCGAAAGGGCATGCTCGAACTTCGAGTAAAAATATTTGCCGTCGCCGATTCGTTTCGGCGAATATTTGGCAAAGGGCTCGGGCAGTCGATAAATCTCGTCGAGCAGCCAGCCGTCGCGCAGATGCGAATCCAGATCGATAATCGCCATAGGAGCTCCCTCCGAATTACAAACGTTCAAGCGTTATTTAATTTTCTCGCTGATTGAAAACTAGTACAGTCGCCGCTGAAGCGTCAAGCCGGCGAGGAATTGCAGCGCTTGGCCGGGCTGGTGTAAAGGAAACGGGATAAGACCTTCGAAGCGGAGGATTTTTCATGGCAAATAGAATGGGCACATCGGAGCACGGCGGCACGTTTTACACTCAGGGGCAGGCGATCGCCGAGCTTTTCAATCGCGGGCGGGCGGCCGCGGAGCAATGCGTGGTGACGACCACCGACGCTAGCATTCATAACGCCGAGCAGCTCGATCGTGGCGAGTTGGAGTTCGGTTTTATGGCGTCGAACTGGATCGGCCGCGCCAAGGACGCGGCGGCGCCGTTCAAAAATAAGATCGCCATCCGGATGGTGGCGCCGGCCAACGCCGGCCCGATGTGTTTCGTCAAACTGGCCAATACTCCGATTCGCTCGGTCGCCGACTTCCAAGGCAAACGCATCGCCATCGGCTCCAAAGGCAGCGGCATGGAGCAGCATATTCACACAATCTTCGGTGTACTGGGAATTTCTTTCAACAGCTTCACGCCGGTGTACATGAATTTCGCCGAAGGGGCGGAGGCGTTGATCGCCGGCGCCATCGACGTGCAGTTTCATCCGCCGATTCCCAACAAAGTGTTGACCGATCTGAGCCAGCGCGCGGATATTCGGGTGATTCCCTTCGCTGCAGGCCAGATAGATAAGCTGATGGCACAGGTGCCTTTTTACCGGCCCGTGGTGGTGGCAAAGAACGCCTTCCGCGGCGTGGTTGAAGACATTACCCAGGTCGGCGTAATCAACGTCATTGTCACGCACGAGCGCGTGGCTGAGAGCGTGGTTCACGATTTGGCCAAGGCGATTGCGGACAATCTAGACCAGCTGCCCCAGATGAATCCGCTGTTCAAAGGATTGAAAAGCTTGTTCGAGCCGCTCCGCGCCCAGGGCGCCACAGCCTTCGAGTTCGGCGGCGTAGCGTTGCACCCGGGAGCGTTGCGGGCGTACCGGGAAACGGGCTGGCTGCGGTAACCCGGGTCATGCCGACGCGGCTAAGCCGCAATCAATTATCGGAATTTCTCCCGCCAAGCCGCAAAGGCGCAAGATGGCGAAACTTCGACGCGGGCTGTTTCCTCGGCGCGAAAAGAAACGGCCGGCGACAGAAGCAGGGCCCGGACGATCGATGCAACGAAGAGACTTTGTCTGATGGAATTCTTCGTTTTGGGTTTCAGTGAAATCACAATTTAGGGATGCGCAACGTCTTGCTGATCATGGCGCAGCCGTTGAGAAAAAACAGCGCCGAAAACGGATGCCAATGCCAGCCGCCGAGTTCAATGGCTCCGAAGGGCAGAGCATCGCCGATGCGATCGAAGTAAACGCAGGCGGCGACCAGGCCGACCAGGATCAGGCTTGACGGTATCGGCGCGCCTTCGAAATATTTTACCTTGCCAGCGGCGTCCGAAAGCTGTCCGGCCGTGACGTTATAACGTGCCAACCGGCTGATGCCGCAGGCGACGAAGAAAATCAGCACGATGATGTCCAATCCGCCGCGCATGCCGAGGCCGTAGGCGATTGCTGCGGGGGCGACGCCGAAGCTCACAATATCGGCCAACGAATCCAGCTCCTGACCGAAAGGCGACGGTTCTTGGTGACGACGCGCGACTTTGCCGTCCGCGATATCGCACAGCAGTGCGACCGGAAGCAGGGCAAGGGCGAGATAGACCCGCCAATTTTCCGGCGCGGTGAGGTAACTCATGATCATGAATACAGCAGCCATGCCGGCGGCGGCGTTGGCAAGCGTGATCACGTCCGCGAGCCGGTAGCCGCGGAGCATCGTGAAGTGGTCGCGGGTGTGAGTCGAAGTCGGCTGTGCCATATTTCACCGAGTTCTCAATTGACGCCGCGCACGCTAGCACAGCGGCGCCAAGATTGTCGATAAAAATGCTTGCGTGTTTGAGTTTTCGCTCGATGGATCGGCCGCGCTGATTAATGCGGGAATATTATAAAATATTTCAGCGCCGCCTCAGCCGCTTGACGGCTTCTTCGACGAGCGCTCATGGCGCCGGCCTGCGCCGAGAAAATAGACCGCCCAAAGGCCGAGACTTCCCAGCAGCACGGCGATGCGGCTCGCATAATCGAGGCTGCTCGGTGAGACGAAGCCTTCGATGAGGCCCGCGAAGACCAGCATGACCATGCAGCCGAGCTCGATGGTCAACGCTTCCATGCCGACGCGCTTGAGCGCGGTGCTGCGGCGCAGCTCGCCGGGCGCGATGATCGCGCCGGCAAGAATGAAACCGGCGGCGCCGGCCAAACAAATCGCCAGCAGCTCCGTGCCGCCATGAGGCATAATCCAGCCCCACAGCGCTCGATCCTTGCCGTTCAGCGCCATCCAGCCGGCCACCGAGCCCAGATGGATGCCGTTAAAAATCAGCAACACGCTGGTACCGATGCCGGCGGTAAGCCCGAAACCAAAAGCGAGCAGGGTTACCTGAATATTATTCGAAATGATTTGCGACGAGATCACCGGGCGCGCCAGGCTGGGAATGCTGTGCAGGTTCTCCGGGGTGGCCGGATCGAAATCGAGAAACTCGTCGGCGAGCAGATCGTAAGCCAACGAAGGATAGAACTCGACAGCGACGAAACTGACCAGGGCGGGGCCGAAGAACATCAGCGCGGACAAGGCCACCGCGCCGGCATGGCGGCGCACCGCGCGGGCGAAGCCGGCAACGCCGTAGCCGCTGCCCGTTCCCTGGTGCGAGCGAATTTGCCCATAGAGTAAGTTGTGCCCGGCCACGGTGATGCGATTGAGCTGATCGACGGTCTCGCGCGCGGCGCCGAGAGATCGCGCGCGCGCCAGGTCGGCGGTCAAGGCTTGATAGTCGTCGATCAGGCGCGTCAGCTCGGCACCGCTCAAGCGCCTGAGCGCGCGCGGGCCGGCGCGCAGCAGGGTTTGCGCGCGCTGGTAGAAGCGCGTCCATTGTTCCAGTTTGCTGTCGTTATCTTCCATGGCTTCGCTGAATTCAAAACAACGCGGTCGGTTGCGGTGTCTTCGGAGCAGCCGCGGCCACCGGAACTCTCGCTCGTGCGAGGTCGAGAATTTGCAGGAGCAAACGCTCGCAGCGTTCGGTGCGCTCGGCGCTGCGCGCCAAGCTGTCACGGTCTTCGCCGAGCAAAGGCAGCAAGGGCTCGGTGATCTGCCAGACGAGTTGCGCGCGCCGATCACTGGATAGCTCGTGGCTTCGGCCGAGGAACTGCTCGATCAGCGCCAGTTGCTGCGCGGAGATCGTGCCGCGCGGCA
>JBLMXG010000312.1:0-10708 GCA_050257635.1 Chloroflexota bacterium | reverse complement strand
TCTAACGCAGGCCTATAAGCTCCGCGAGCGCTTCCAACTGCTCGGCATGTCGGCATACAGGATTGAGCAGCAAATGGTTCGCTCCGGTGGCGAGAAATTCTTCGAGGCCTGCGCGCAGTTGCTCCGGCGTGCCGTGAAGCCCCAACGAGTCGGCGCCCTCAGTTCTGCCGTAGACAGTAGTGAACCAGCGCTGCAGCTCGGCGCGGGCCACCTCGGAGCGCTCGTGGACCGAGAGAAAGACCCGCTTCGAGATCGGGAATGACGCCGGATCTCGGCCGGCTCTTTCCAATTCGGTTTTAAGAGTCGCGACACTGCACGCAAAGTCCGCCGCGGTCGAAGCGCCAGAGCCCATCCAGCCGTCGGCAATGGTTGCGGCCCGACGAATCGCGTTTGGATGATTACCGCCGAGCCAGATCGGCGGGCGCGGTTGTTGCACCGGCTTTAGCGCCATGGTGGCACCGTGGAGCTGAAAGACGCTGCCGTCAAAGTCGACTTTAGGCTCGGCCCATAGCGCCTTGATAACGTCGAGACATTCACGGAATCGCAGGACACGCCGTTCACGAGGGATTTGAAACTCGGCGTAGTGGCTATCGCGCCCCAGACCGGCTCCCAGAATCGCGCGGCCGTTGCTGAGGTAGTCCAGCGTCGCGATCTGGTGCGCCACATGAATCGGGTGGTGGAGCGGAAGCACAATCACCGAAACCCCCAACCTGATGCGCGTGGTAACGGCCGCCGCGTAGGTCAGCGCCGCCACCGAGTCGAGGCAAAAGACGCGGTCGAGCGTGTTCTCTGTCACCCAGAGGTCGCCGAAGCCGAGCGCGTCAGCGCGCTGCGCGACCTTGCGCACTGCGGCAGCATCGATCGGGTCCGGCGAGCGATGCGGCAGGGCAAAGCCGAACGAACATGAATCTTTGAGTGCCATGCATCAGTCCTTATTGGAGTGAAAATACAGACCGTGAGTTACTTTTCAGCCAGCTCCGCCACCGCCGCCAGCACCTCTTTGTAGGTGCCGCAGCGGCACAGGTTTCCGGACAGATAATCGCGTGCTTGCCCTTCGGTCGGGTGGGGATGCGCGATGAGCAAGCCCTTCACGGCCATGATCATGCCGGTGGTGCAGAAGCCGCATTGGAACGCTTGGTGTTTGAGAAAGGCTCGCTGCACCGAATCCAGCTCTCCGTTTTTCGCGAGGCCTTCGATGGTCGTGACCTGTTTGTCTTCGATGTTGCTGGCGAGCGTCAGACATGAGCTGACCGGCTTGCCGTCGATCAGCACCGTGCAGGAGCCGCAGACGCCCACGCTGCAGCCTTCGACAGCACCCTTGAGCTTGAGGTCATCGCGCAGAAATTCGAGCAGGGTCTGGTTGGAGCTGACCTGAACTTCCTCTTTTCGGTCGTTGATCGTTGTCGAGATCGTGAGTTTCATGTCGGTCCCGTCCCGCTTTTTGCGTTGATCGCGGCGTTGATCTTATCCGGCTTGATGGGTAGGTCGCGGACGCGGATGCCATTCAATGCGTTGGCGATCGCGTTGCCGATCGCCGGCGCGATCGGCGGAAGCGCGGCTTCGCCCATGCCTTTGGCGCCGAACGGACCGTCGGGGTGGGGCGTTTCTACGAGCAACGATTCAAATTCTACGGGGTGGTCCTGTATAGACGGCAGCAGGTAATCGAGAAAAGTACCGTTGATCGGCTGGCCGTTGTCGAAACGCATCTCCTCGAACAGCGCCGAGCCGAGGCCGGCCAGGGCGGAACCTTCGTTCTGCAGGTTGCATTGTTTCGGATGAATCGCTTTGCCGACATCCACGGCGGCGGCGATTTTCAGCACGCGCACTTTTCCCGTTTCGGTATCGACTTCGACTTCGGCACCGGCCGCCGAGTAGAACCAGAAGGACGAGCCTTTGCCTTTGCCGGTGCGGGCATCGACGCCGCCTTCGGTGCGTAGCGTATAGTTGCCGAACAAACTGCCGCTTGGGTCGCCGAAGATGGCGCGAAACAGTTGAGGGAAGGTCAAACTCTTTTCCGGCACGCCTTTGACTCGCAAGCGCAGGTCCTTAAGCTCCAGATCTTCGGCCCGCGCTTCCAGAGCTTTCGCGCCCGCTTGAAGCAACTGATCACGGATCTGCCCGGCGGCGAGCTGCGCGGCACGGCCCATGTGAAATGTCGTGCGGCTCGAGCTGGTCGATTTATCGTAGGGGGTGACATCGGTATCGGGAAACGTGACGGTGACTCTTTCGAGCGGCAGACCGAGGACGTCGCCGATGATTTGAGCCAAAGATGTTTGGGCACCCTGACCGATCTCGGCGCTGCTCGTCAATAGCACCGCCGAGCCGTCCGAGTTCAAGCGCACGCTGGCGGCGGAAGTGCTCGGCGTCGAGGTGCTCTTGATTGCGACGGCCAAGCCTTTGCCGCGAACCATGACGCCCGATCTCGGAACTTGCTCTCGGTGTTCTTGCCAGCCGATGGCGCGCGCCGCCTGTCTGGCGCATTCGGAAACGCCGACCGAGATCATCGGCTCGCCGGTGATAAATTTATCGCCCTCTTGGACGAGATTCTTCAAGCGTAGCTCGAGCGGGTCCATGCCGCTGCGGCGCGCGATCTCATCCATTTCCGCTTCGTACGCCCAGCAGACATGAGATGCGCCGACGCCGCGGAAGGGGCCGGCAGGCGGAAGATTGGTATAGACCGCACAGGTGGTGTAATCGCGGTGTGGGATATTGTAAGGGCCGCCGGCGATGACGCAGGCGTTCTTCGTATTCGCCGGGCCCGAGAGCGCATAGGCGCCCATGTCGTAATAGACTTCAGCTTTGCGGGCGACCAACCGACCGTCGCGTTTGAAGCCGGTCTTCATCTTCACCACCGCGCCGAAGCGCCGCCCGGTGAGAAACACCTCTTCCTGAGTGAGCGTCCACTGTACAGGACGCCGCGCTTTCCGTGCGAGCAGCGCGACCACCGGCTCGATGCGAGCGTGATTCTTCCCGCCGTAGCCGCCGCCGACCGGCGGCACGATGACGCGCACGCGATTGAGCGGCAGCTTGAACACCTTGGCCAACTGTTCCTGCAGCGGCGACGGCGTCTGGCAGGAAGTGTGGATGACGAGCTTGCCGCTCGGTTCCCAGAATGCGGTGACCGTGTGGGGCTCGATATGGCCGTGCTGTACCGGCGGAAGAATGTATGTGTTTTCAACAACTTCATCGGATTCTTTGAAGCCTTCCTCGATGTTGCCGCTGGCGGCGCGATAGACGCCATGGATATTGCCTCCGGCGCTCTTGTCCACATGGTGTTCGTGAATGATCGGCGCGTCGGCTTTGATCGTTTCGAGAATATCGGTGACCGCGGGCAATTCCTCGTATTCCGCTTCGATGAGCGTTGCCGCTTCTTCGGCGATGTCGCGGCTGTCGGCGGCGACTGCGGCGACGATGTCGCCGGCATAACGGGCCTTGTCGATGACGACGATGGGCTGGTCTTTGACGCCGGTGCCAAAATAAGGATGCAGCTCTGCCAGGTCGTCGCGCGTCACGACGGCGCGCACGCCCGGCAATGCGGCGGCTTTGCTCGCGTCGATTCGAATCAGCTTGGCGTGAGGAAAAGGACTGCGCAGCGCCTTGGCATAGAGTTGACCGGGAAACTCCAAGTCGGCGACGTAGCTCACCGTTCCGCTGACTTTGGCCGCAGCACCGACCATTTCAACGTTATTTCCGACGAGCGTCATGCTTTTGCTCCGATTTCTCCGTTCGCTAAAGCGGTAATCGCTCGCCGCACCAAGACGCCGATCAGATGGCGTTTGTAATCCGCCGGTCCGCGCAAGTCGTCGATCGGTTCGATCGCTCGGGCTGCGTCGTTGGCGATGGTTTGGATCAATTCGTTGGTGAGCTGTTGATCCTTGGCCCGTTCTTCACCCGCGAGAATTCGGACGGGGCGCGGCGATACGACGCCCACTGCCAAGCGCAGCTCGCGGCAGATACCGCTCTCAACTCGGGAAAAGGCTGCAACCCCGGCACAGGGGCGTTCTTCGGAGGAGCCAGTGGTGAACTTGATGTATGAACCCGTCGTGTTCGCTAATGGCGGCGGAATTAGAATCGCCGAGACTAACTCGCTCGCAGCAAGCGCAGTTTCGTAACTGCCGAGCTGAAAATCGGTCAAAGACATTTGCCGGCATCCCGCCGCGCTCATGAGCTCGACGTGGGCGTCCAGAGCGGCGAGCACGGTGGGCGGATCGGATTGAGAGTCGCCGTGCGCCAAGTTGCCGCCGAGGGTGGCCATGTTTCGGATGCGAATGTTGGCGACGACGTGGCAAGCCTCGGCGAGCGCAGAGTAGTGTTGGCGGACCAGCGCGGAAGTTTCGATCTCGTCGATCGTGGCCAACGCGCCGATGCGCAGGCCCAGTTTCTCATCGAAACTGATTGCCGAGCCGTCGGCGATTTTTTTCAAATTTACCAATCGCTTCGGCCGCAGCAAGCCTTGCTTGATAATCGTCAATAGCGCAGTGCCTCCGGCCACGGGCTTGATAGCAGCGTCATCAGCGAGAACGGCGCAAGCCTCGTGTAAGGTCCTTGGCTCAATCAGCTCGAAATTTCTCATCCGTGGTTTTCCAAAACTCAGTCCTCGATACTCATGTCTTAGGACTAGTGCAATGACTCACGCTGTTGGTACTCTATCCGGCGTATATCACCACGAAGGTCCCAGCGCGCCAGAGCCGCAACCGAAATTAGGATTATCTCCCGCAAAGCTCGCCAAGACCGCCAAGGTAAGAGTTCAAATTTCCTTGAGGCCCAGGGTTGGGTGGCCTTTGCGCGCTTGGCGTACTTGGCGCGAGAATTCCCCCGTTTCCGATAGCTGCGGTGGCCGGAAAATTTGCGCGTCACGCGCAAATTTTGAACGATAATAATACGAAGGGCACGAAGGAAGAGGGTAACCGGTTGCGCCTCTGCCGCTTTTCTAATCGAGCCATTCATTCTTCGTGCGCTTCGTGGTGAATTGAAAGTTTCTTTCGTATCGAAGTTTTTTCCCGAATTCTACAGAGATCTGTCGAAGAATAACCGCCTTCATTCGAGACGCCCTCAACTAGTTTGTAGGCGGTCGCGGATAAGTCTTGGTGCTGTGAGTCAAACCCATGCGGACCATCATTTCGGCGGTCTGAATGCTGGTCTTGAGGGCGTCCATGACCGGCACGCCGAGCTCTTTTTCGAACTCCGCCGGCGCGTATTGCACCGGCACCATAGTCACGCCCATGGGCACGATGATCTCGGCATCCTGCTTATCGATCAATTCGCGCGCTATCTCGATAAAGCGCGCGCGCATGGCATCGCGATACTTGGTGCTTTCGGGCAGCGGAATCTGGACGCTCCGAATCCCGACCACGGAATCCGCCACGCGCCAGGCGTGCATCTGCTTGCGCATGAAGGGGATGCTCTTTTCTTCATAGGCGATCACGCCGAGGCGATTGCTCAGTTGCGCTCCCAGGTGCAACACCGATTGGCCAGCGCCAACCACCGGAATGCGCACGAGATTGCGCGCCAGCTCGACGCCTGCATCGAGGGTGCCGAAGGGAACCACGGCATCGTAGCCGTCGGCTTCGGCCCTGACTGCGACCTCGGCGACCAGCGGCCCGGCGGAAAGCGAATTGACTTGAGAGTTGGAGCGCTTAAAAAAAGTCGCTCGGATAACGCCGAAGCCGATTTCCGTGCCGGTCGACGCGCACTTGAGCACCGCCTGGCGGCGCCGTTCGCTTTCTTCGGGCGGGTATTCGCCCATGACCACCATGATTTTCATACGCAGCTCCTCGGTTGCCCTTGCATCAGCGCGGAATATCCCGTATTCGCGAAAGCCTTGTCAAATGATTCGACCGATTGGAGCGCCTTGACAGAATTGGAGCGCCGTTATCTATTAGGGCCGCTCATGAAGATTCGAAACGGCGTCCTCGGCCATATCGTGCTCAATGTCGCCGATCTGAAAAAATCGGAGCGTTTTTACCGAGACGTCCTCGGTTTGAAAGTTTCGGCGCGGAACTTAAACACCAAGATGACCTTTTTGAGCTACGGCAAAGAGCACCATGATATCGCGCTGCAGGCGCTGCCACGCGGCGTCAAGCACCGCGCTGGCAAAGGTGCGCCTAAGCTGCATCACTTCTGCATTTACGTTGATTCCAACGAAGTCATCGATGATATCTACCCGATCTTGAAACGCAGAAAAATCCCGGTCGTGAGCGGACCGGAGACCTTGGTAGTGGCCGGAAATCGCTCGATCAGCTTTCTCGACCCCGATGGCAACCGGGTCGAGATCGCCTGCAACGCGAATAAATTCCAATACGATAATCGGAAAAAGCGGTAGGATCTGTGGTAACGACTGAAATGTGTAAGACTGCTTAGGGGAAAAATAAAGCAGATTCTTCGCTTCGCTCAGAATGACGTTTGCTGGAATTTGTCATCCCGAACAAAGTGAAGGATCTGCTTTAGGCTGGGGCGAAATTCAAATTCATGAGGTGATTCATGTCAGCGGAAGCCGTACTGGGCGGAAAGACTCTGCCGAGCAAAGAATTTTGTGCGGTGTTGGTCGACGAGGTTAAAAACGGCCATGCCCGTTTGCATCATCCGTTTTACCTTGACCTTTACGAAGGCAAGCTGCCCTTGGCGGCAGTGAGGATCTGGGCCAAGGAAGCCTGGGGCATCTTCGCTTACAATGTCGCGATTAATACGGCGAAGCTGGTGCGCTGCCAACTGTCCGGCATCCACGACCCGGAGATTCACAAGAAATTCGTCGACGTCATTCATTCGGAAGTTGGCTACAGTTATTTCGAAGGGTCGCCGCGAAAAGTCTTGGGCCACCGGGCGCTGTTCCTGCGCTTCGGCGAGAGCATCGGCATCCCGGCCAAGGAACTGGAGCGCTGCGAAGCCGAAGAAGACTTTTTGCCGACGACTGTGTTGGCGCGAGTCGGGTGGCTCGACATTGCGCTCAGAAGCAACCATATTCTCGAACAGCTCGCTTCGACCAACTGCTGCAACGAATTCTCCAACCAGTTGACCGGGGGAAAATTCTTCCTCGCGTTTCGCGACCATTACGGACTGAAGCCCCACGACATCGAGTTCTTCGCCGAACATGGGGAAGCAGACACCGAGCACAGCAACATCGGCTACGAATTGGTCGAACAGTTCGCCACGACCCATGATCTGCAACTACGCGTGCTCAAGGCGCTGCGCAAAGGTTTGTCGATCTGGTGGGCGTTGACCGACGGGGTGGCGCGGGAGGCGGCGGCACTCCAAACATAAGCTGATTTTTAACCATGAAGGTCCCAGCGCGGCGTGGCTGCAACCAAATGCGAGAAAAAGGATTCACCACGAAGGCGCGAAGGACACGAAGGGGTTGATATCTTTGATCCATCATTTTCGTGCTCTTCGTGCGCTTCGTGGTGAGATCGAATTGTCTTGTCAATCCGTTATCGTTACAGAGGTGGCGCGGACAATTTGCGTATGCCGAGAAAATTTCGAAGCATAGTAGTTCGAAGTTGAGACATTGCACGTTTCGGCACCGGATCCAATGGGAGTACGTTCGATGGATTTTCTTTCGACATACCATCTTAGGAAGTGGGCGGCGGAAAACAAAGATCTCTTCAATCCGCCGTTCCGCACCAACCGGCTGCTGGTTCACCACAAGGATTTTCTGGTCATGATGCTGCGCGGGCCGAATACCCGGTTGGACTTTCACATCGAGCCCGGCGACGAGTTTTTTTATCAAGTGGAAGGAGAGATGGAATTGGTGCTCAAGCCGGAAGGGGACCGGCGGCAGAGCGTCAAGATCAAAGAAGGCGAGATCTTCGTCTGTCCGGGAGGCTTGCCGCATTCGCCGCGCCGCTTTGAAAACACCTGGGGATTGGTCATCGAGCGCAAGCGGAAGCAGGAAGAAAAAGAAGAGTTTGTTTGGTTTTGCGAGCGCTGCGATGAGCTGGTGCTTTCACGGGTCGTCAACCAGGGCAATATTCCGTCGCAGGTCTCCGCCGTCTACGCCGAATTCAACGCCGACCCCAAGCTTCGCACCTGTCGGGCTTGCGGCTATGTTTTTCCCGAAACTCCGATGGCGGAGCGACTGTCATTCTTGGAAGATAAGTAAGGACTGTTTGCGCTCGGGCAAGAACCCAGTCTCGTTATGGTCAACGCGAAAGAACTCAAAACCTGTGCGGTTTGCGGCAAGAGCTTTTCGTCGCGCGAGTTGCTGCCGGGGATCGCCGTGCGCGACGTGATTGCCGAGCAGATTTTGCGCGAGCATCCAGATTGGTCGCAGGACAAGTGGATCTGCCGCACCGACCTCAACCGCTATCGCTCGCAATACGTTCATCAACTGCTGGAGTCTGAAAAGGGCGATTTGACTTCCCTGGAGCAGGAAGTGCTGCACAGCCTGCGCGAGCACGAGACTCTGGCCAAAGATGTCGATACCGAGTTCGAGCATGAGTGGAGTTTGGGCGAGCGGCTGGCGGATCGGATTGCGGCGTTCGGTGGTAGCTGGACTTTCCTGATCTGCTTCGGCGCGTTTTTGGTGCTTTGGATCGGAGTTAACTCGTTCATTTTGTACGCTCGGCCGCCCGATCCCTATCCCTACATTTTGTTGAACTTGATTCTCTCCTGCATCGCGGCGATTCAGGCGCCGGTGATCATGATGAGCCAGAATCGTCAGGAAGCCAAAGACCGCCTCCGTTCGCAGCATGATTACCAGGTGAACTTGAAAGCCGAGCTGGAAATTCGCCACTTGCACGAGAAGGTGGATCATCTGCTATCGCATCAGTGGGAACGGCTGGCGCAGATTCAGGAAATTCAGCTTGAACTGCTTTCGGAGATCAGCAAGAAACGCTGAGATTAAAGCGTGACCGCGGACAAAGGAGCGAAGATGAACACCACATACCAGGAGAAATTCGGCTACCCGGTGGAGCGCACGAAAGGCAAAGTGCGCCCCTACATGGCCGGATGGATCCAGGAGTTTATTCGCCATTCGCCTTTTTGCGTCATGGCGACAAGCAACGGCGACGGCGATTGCGATGCGTCGCCGAAAGGCGGCACGCCAGGATTCGTGAAAGTGCTCAACGACAAGCAGCTCTTCATCCCGGATGTCGCGGGCAACAAGCTTTTCCATGGTTACGGCAACATCGAGAGCAATCCCAAAGTCGGTTTGATCTTCTTCATTCCCGGCCACAATTCGACGGTGCGGATCAATGGGCGGGTGAAGGTCGTCGATCGATCGGAATTGAACGGCACAAAGCTCGAAGTGTTCGATCCGGACGAGAAAGCCGAAGTGCTTCAAGGTCTGCTCCTCGATGTCGAGGAGTCCTACAGCCACTGCCCGCGGGCGCTGAAATTTTCCCGTCTCTGGGATGCCGGTGAGATCTCGAAAAACATCGCCAACCCGCCGATCGGTGTGAAGGAGCCCGGAATATAGGGCGTCGCGCCTGTGGCGGTCGGTATCCTTTCAGTACCGGCCGCGATCTGGTTTTCCGCAAAGGCAAGCTGGTGACAACGTCTGCGGATCATGAAATTTGCTTCATGAGCGCGCGCGAGCTGGCGGCGTTGATTCGAAGCCGCCAACTTTCGGCGCGCGAAGTGATGAGCGCGTTTCTCAATCAGATCGTACGGATCAATCCCAGGATCAACGCCATCGTTGCCAAGCTCGACGACGATCAATGCCTTGCCCTCGCCGATGAAGCCGACGGGCGCTTGGCGCGGGGCGAAGAGGTCGGGGCGCTTCACGGTTTACCCTTCGCTTTCAAAGATCTCGACCCTGCCGTCGGGTTCCCGATGACGCGAGGCTCGGCGATCTTCAAAAATTTCATGCCGAGCGACGATTCGGTCCTAGTCGAGCGCTTGAAATGCGCCGGTGTGATCGCCATCGGCAAGACCAACGTCTCCGAGTTCGGTATGGGCTCGCACACCTACAACGATGTGTATGGGACGACGCTCAATCCCTATGATTTAACCAAAAGCGCGGGAGGCTCGAGTGGCGGGGCGGGCGCCGCGCTCGCCGCGGGACTGTTGCCGCTCGCGAGCGGCAGCGATCTCGGCGGATCGCTGCGCAATCCGGCCAACTTCAACAACATCGTCGCGCTGCGCCCGACGGTGGGGCTCGTGCCCTCGGCGCCGACGGCGCTGCCGTTCTTGGGCTTTACGGTCAAGGGACCGATGGCGCGGTCGGTTGATGATGTCGCGTTCCTGCTCAGCGCGATGGCCGGCGCCGATGGACGGGATCCGGCGGTCTATCCCTGCGATCCTTCGTTGTTCACCCGGCCGTTGGAGCGCAATTTCAAAAACCTGCGCGTCGCCTGGTCGCCGGATCTGGGCGGCCTGCCGCTGGATCGCCGGGTTCGATCGATTTTGGATGGGCAAAGAAAAACTTTCGTCGCTCTCGGCTGTATTGTCGAAGAGGCTTGTCCGGATCTAACCGGCGCCGATGAGATCTTTCGCACGCTGCGGGCGTGGAACTACTGGCACACGCTCGGGCCGCTGCTGGAAGAACATCGTGATCGCATGAAGCCGGAAGCCGTCTGGCAAATCGAAGCGGGGCGCGATCTTACCGGCGCCGCCGTGGCCAACGCGATGGCGCGCCACGGCGAGTTGATGCAGCGCATGCACCGGTTTCACCAGCGCTATGAATTTTTGCTTTGCGCCGTAAATCAACTGCCGCCGTTCGATGCTGAGCTCTCCTGGCCGCGCGAGATCGACGGCGTAAAAATGACAGACT
>JBLMXG010000311.1:0-14224 GCA_050257635.1 Chloroflexota bacterium | reverse complement strand
CGAGCATCCGGGGATTTCAATCGATCAACGAATCCGACATGATCCTTTTACCCGACGCCGACACCGCGATGATGGACCCGTTCACCGAGCACTCCACGATCAGCTTTATCTGCAACGTTTTGGACGCGATCACCCGCGAGCCCTACAGCCGAGACCCACGCTACGTCGCCCAGAAAGCCGAGAAGTATTTAAAATCGAGCGGCATTGCGGATATCAGTTACTGGGGTCCCGAGATCGAGTTTTTTATTTTTGACAGTGTCCGGTTCGACCAGAACCACCACGAAGGATACTACCACATCGACTCCGAAGAAGGGTTTTGGAACTCGGGCAAAGAAGGGGTCAACCTCGGCAACAAGATTCGGTACAAAGAAGGGTACTTTCCGGTCCCGCCCATGGACCAGTACCAGGATTTAAGATCCGAGATGGTGCTTAATTTAGAGAAGTGCGGGGTCAAGGTCGAAGTACACCACCACGAAGTCGCCACCGGCGGGCAGACCGAAATCGACATGCGCTTTGACACCATGACCAAGATGGCCGACAAGGTGCTGACCTACAAGTACGTGGTCAAGAACACCGCCAAGAAGCGAGGCAAGGTGGTCACGGTCATGCCCAAGCCGCTGTTTCAAGACAACGGCTCGGGCATGCACTGCCATCAGAGTTTGTGGAAAGCCGGCAAGAATATCTTTTACGACAAGAAGGGTTACGGGCTGATCAGCGACACGGCGAGGCATTATATCGGCGGGCTGATCAAGCACGCCCACGCGCTGTGCGCATTTATCGCCCCCACGACCAATTCGTACCGGCGGCTGGTCCCCGGCTACGAAGCGCCGATCAACCTGGTCTACTCGGCCCGCAACCGAAGCGCCTGTGTGCGGATACCGATGTACTCCACCAGCGAGAAGGCCAAGCGGCTGGAGTTTAGGACCCCCGATCCGAGCAGCAACCCGTACTTTGCGTTTCCGGCCATGCTGATGGCGGGCTTGGACGGGATCCGCAACAAGATCGAGCCGCCCAAGCCGATCGACAAGAACTTGTACGAGTTGGAACCCGAAGAAGCGGCCAAGGTGAAATCGATGCCGGGGTCGTTGGATCAAGCACTCGACGCTCTGGAGAAGGACCATGAGTTCTTGCTTCGCGGCGATGTATTCACCAAGGACGTGATCGAGACCTGGCTGGAATACAAACGCAAACATGAGGTCGATGCCATCCGGCTTCGCCCCCACCCCTGGGAGTTCGCTCTGTACTTCGATATCTGAGCAGGACTGAGGGATGTGTAACGGGAACTGAGGAAAGGGAGGACTCGATTCGCTTTGCCGCGGGATCGGGTCCTCAGTCCTCAGAGCTCATAACTCAGCGCTGGAGTGGCGCGAGAGGCCGTATGGACGAGGTCGTGGTTTTTCAGCATGATCCGTTCGAGGACCTCGGTTTTTTTGCCGAGGTTTTGGAAAAGCAAGGCGCAGATTATCGGGTCGTGCGATTGTTCCATGGCGAGATGCCCAACGAAGAATGGGAAAATGTCGGGGCCTTAATCGTTCTAGGCGGCCCGATGAATGTGGATGACGAAAAAGTGTTCCCTTTCCTGCGCTGGGAAAAAAGGATCATTCGCGCGGCGATCGATGAAGCGGTGCCGATCTTGGGCGTCTGTTTCGGTGCGCAGTTGATCGCCGCGACTTTGGGCACGCGAGTGTTTCATGGCGCGGTCAAGGAGATCGGCTGGAGCCCGATTTCGATCACACCGCATGGGCAGGTGGATTCGCTGCTCGGCTATCTGCCGGAAAACGCCACCGTGTTCCAATGGCATGGCGACGGATTCGAATTGCCGACGGGAGCGATTCGCTTGGCTTCTTCGGCGCACTATAACACTCAGGCGTTCCGCGTCGGCAAGATGATTTATGGGCTGCAATTCCATCTCGAAGTGACTCCCAGAATGATCGAGCGGTGGATCGATGAACGTTCAAAAGACTTGGCTCTGGCGCCCTATGTGTTGCCCGACAAAATTCTCACCGATTCGAACAACTACGCCCCGACACTTAAATACTACGCCGAGCGATTTCTCTCTGAGTTTATTCGGCGCAGCTACCGCTCGCGCGGCCGCAAAGCCGACGGCGGGCAGGCCAGCGAATGAGAAAGGTCTTGGTTATAGACGACCACGAACCTTCGCGCTGCCATCTCGTTTCCATTCTAGCCGAAGGTGGCTATGAGATTGCTGGCCAAGGAGTAAATGGGAAAACCGCTCTGGCGTTAGCGCGCACAGCCGACCCGGACGTGATCCTCATGGCCGTAGGCTTGCCTGGTATTGACGGTCTCGACACCGCGCGCGACATGATGCAGGCGCGCCCTGTGCCGATCATTCTAACCACCAGCCACTATGACGCAGCCACCATCGAGCGCGCCAAGCTCGCTAGAGTGATGGCCTATCTGGTCAAGCCATTGAGGGCTGAGGAGCTCAATCCAACCATCGAGCTGGTGATTACACGCTTTCGGGAGTTCGTCGCGTTGAGGACGGAAAACTCCACGCTCAAAGAAACTTTGGAAGCGCGAAAACAGATTGAACGGGCCAAAGGCTTGTTGATGCAACAGCGTGGCATGTCCGAAGAGCAGGCGTACACCCTGATCAAAAAAACCAGCATGAACCTGCGCAAGCCGATGGCCGAGGTCGCCCAGGCGGTCATTGTGGCGGGAGGAATTTTTCGCGGCGACAAGAGCTGATGATTTCTCGTAGTGGCGGCCTGCCAGCTCTCTAGGCAAGGTCTGACTGCGGTGTAGGCAGTTCGCCAGGAAAATGGAACGATAGGTGAAAATTACGTCGATTTTTTTCTTCTTGAACATGGCATGGCGATTGCTCTGCTAAGTTAGCGTAGGCAACGACGCCGGCGTTGAGCAAAGGCGCTCATCGGAAATCCCGATGGAGCGCCTTTTTATTTACTTAGGCTCGGGAGGTTGGATGGCCAGATTGCAAGCAAAGAGCATGACGGGGAAGATTTTTGACAACATTTTATTTCTAGAAGAGGTTTTCGGCGATCAGGCGGAACAGGACATCCCCAAGCTGCCGGTGTTGGAAATGGCGAGATGCTTCGAATTGGAAATACCGCGAGGCAGCCGTGGAAGCCGGCGCCGCTGCAAGGTGTGGGCGCTATGGAAATAACTCAGTTGAATTACCGAGTCAGCGAGTTGGCAGGCTGGTTCGTTATCAGTCCGTCCGGCCAGGCAGAGAATAATGAACCGCTGCGGGTTCGATATATGTTTCGTCGCCGGCTGTCGCGCCACGGCGTCAAGGTCGTTGTCGACCTGCATGATTTGACTCAGCTAGGGGTCTGGGAAATGGGTCTGCTCACTTCATTTAAAAGAGAGGTGGACCAACGGGGCGGCATGCTGCGGTTGTGCCACTTAGATGAAAATCTACAAGGTTATTTTCACAAGGACCGTTTCGCCGATCAATTTGACGTCTACGACGATCTGGAAAGCGCGCTGGCAGGCAAGGCAGGCAAGAGGATTCCATAGATGAAACTCCATGCAGAACCGGTAACCGAGCTGCAGCCGGGGATTTATCAGATTCGCCGACTGGACGGCAGCAGCCACAGTTATGTGATCAAAGGCGACTACATGAACGTCATGATCGACTCGGGATCGGACCATAATTTTCCGGTGCTCGAGCGCGGGCTTCGGCAAGTCGGTCTCAAGGTGCGGGACATCAACCTAATCATCAACTCGCACGAACATTGCGACCATATCGGCGCCAACCGCTACTTCCAAGAATGCTCCATGATCGCGGCTTACCGGTTGGCGGCATCGAAGATGATCTCCGGCGACTACTACGTGACCATGTACAAGGGTAACGACCTGAACGAAATACCCCTGCGCGTGCATCTCTGGCTGGAAAATATGACACGTATCGATCTCGGCAATTACACCTTGCGTGTGTTTCATACGCCCGGACATACGTCGGGCTGCATCTCGATCATCGAAACTAGCCGTGGTTTGCTATTTTCAGCCGACAGCGTGTTTGCAGGCGGCACGCTTTCGTATATCGCGGAGTCGGGAAGCATTGGCGATTACCTCGATTCGCTGGCGCGTTTGCGCTGCTTCGGCCTGCACGCATTATATCCGGGCCATGGCAAGATCTCGACTACACCGATCGAGGATATCGATCAGGCAATGGCCAACGCCCAGCGAATCCTCAGCGAGAGGACCGAAGACGGCCCGGAAATTTTCTACCAGAAGGGAGCGGAGAGTTGAGCGTGAATCGCGCAAGGTTGAAGAGCGGATGCAGATGTTCCCGGCATGCGGAGTCTTCCGGCGGTTATCGGCAGACGGAAGGGCAGCCAGTTCAATCTCGCGGACATGAATAAGATCGAAGAATATAAGCAGGAAAAAGACGGCCTCGATATTCTTCACGACTTGTCGCGCTATGCGACCGAGGGCTGGGAAGCGATCACCGACGGCGACAAAGAGCGCCTCAAGTGGGCCGGGATTTTCGTTCGCCGCCACACACCTGGCCGCTTCATGATGCGTCTGCGCATTCCTAACGGCATCATGAGCGCCGTGCAAATGCGCACTATCGGCGAGCTCAGCGCCGACTACGGTCGGGGATTCGCCGACATCACCACCCGGCAACAAATTCAACTGCGCTGGTTTACCATTAACGACGTGCCGCAGATCTGGGAGCGGCTTAAAGCCGTCGATCTGATCTCGCTCCAAACTGGCATGGACAACATCCGCGGCGTGGTCGGCTGCCCGGCGGCCGGCCTTACGCCCAACGAGCTATTCGATGCCTCTTCGGTGGTGCGTGAATTCACGCAGTTGTTCGTCGGCAACAAAGCGTTCACCAATCTACCGCGAAAGTTCAATGTCACGATCACCGCGTGTAAAGACGTCTGCACCCACACAGAATCTCAGGATCTCGCGCTCACGCCGGCGACGAAAGAAATCGGCGGCGTAGAAGTGAGAGGCTTCAACATTGCCGCCGGCGGCAAGCTCGGTTCCGGGGGATTCCGCATCGCGTCGCCGCTCAACCTGTTCGTCGCTCCCGAAGAAGCGGCGGTAGTCTGTAGCCACATCGTGATGATTTTTCGCGATCACGGCGCGCGCGAGCTGCGCACCAAGACGCGCTTGGCGTTTCTGATCGAAGACTGGGGCGTGGAAAAATTTCGCAAGGAGTTGGAGCGTCGCGTTGATCGTCCGCTTGCCTCCGCGGGACAAGATCAACGCGCGCAGAGACACACCGACCACGTCGGCGTGTTTCGCCAGCAGCAGGCAGGGCTCAACTATGTAGGGTTGGCCGTGCCTGTCGGGCGCATGACCCCCGAACAAATGCTGCAGGTGGCGGAGCTGGCCGAAAATTACGGCAACGGTCAGCTCCGCGTGACCGTCGGGCAAAACATCATTCTCCCCAATGTACCCGACTGCAGGATCGGCGAGCTTACCGAAGAATCGTTGCTCCGGGAGCTACGCTACGATCCGTCCGAGGTCATGCGCGGCCTGGTGAGCTGCACGGGGATGGATTACTGCCATTTCGCTTTGATCGACACCAAAGGATGGGCGCTCAGGTCGCCACGCGAACTGGAAGCCAAACTTGGCAAAACCCAGCCGTTGCGAATGCACTGGTCGGGCTGTCCGGCAAGCTGCGGCAACCACATGGTGGCCGATATCGGTTTGCTCGGCAAAAATATCAAGATGAACGGCGAAGTGGTCGAAGCCGTCGATGTTTTCGCCGGCGGCGCCGCCGGTACCGAACCAAATTTTCCAATCAAAATCCTGGAAGACGTGCCATGCGAAGACCTGCCCGATGCGATCGCCGGCCTGGTGAAGCACGGCGCCTTCAAAGCGATGCGCCAGCAACTGCGCAAAATTCTCCAGGCGCCTGCTTCTGGTATGGCGCCCATTGCGCCGGAGAGGATAGCCGAGAAAGTGTCGTTTAGAGGTACTGACATTGCCGAAGGCGCCGGGAAGCTCGTGCGCGCAGAGAGCGAGGAGATTGCAGTCTTCAAGAAAGCGGGACGGTTGTGCGCGCTCCAAAACCTTTGCCCCCATGAAGGCGGGCAACTCGCGCAGGGTTGGATCGAGGGCAACGCCGTTGTCTGCCCGCTGCACGGTTACAAATTCGATCTGCAAACCGGTGCCTGCTCAAACGACGGAAAATTGCGCGCAAAAGTTTTCATTCTGGTCGAAGAGGGCGAATATTTTCAAGTTGAACTCAATCAAAACGAACGAAAGGTGTAAAACGCATGGCGTACATAAAACCCGATGCGATAGTGGACAGCATGATTCAAGCCGGGGCAACCAAGGGAAAGCTCGGGGCAAAAGACTTGCTGGTCCGGGGCGGTTTTTCCGGGGCGTCGCTCGGTTTTGCGACCACATTGGCATTAACCGGCACCGCACAGACGGGGGCCGGTATCGTTGGTGCCCTGATCTTTCCCGTTGGTTTCGTGATGATCGTGCTGCTTGGTCTCGAGCTCGTTACTGGTAACTTCGCGGTGGTTCCGCTCGCGGTCTTGGAGCGAAAGATAACCATGACCGACTTGTGGCGGAACTGGAGCTGGGTATTTCTCGGCAACCTTATAGGGTCGCTGCTCTACGCAGTACTTTTTGCAAAAACGTTGACGCCTTCCGCGCCACTGGTCAAATCGTTGATCACGATCAGCGAAGCGAAAACTTTGGGCTACGCTAAGCTTGGCTATGACGGGTTCGCCTCCGGTTTCGTCAAAGCCATTCTATGCAATTGGATGGTGACCTTAGGCGTGGTCATGTCGTTCACGTCCCAGTCGACATTCGGAAAGATCGCGGCCATGTGGTTGCCGATTCTGACGTTTTTCGCTCAGGGGTTCGAACACTTGGTCGTGAACATGTTCGTGATCCCTGCCGGTATGATCGTCGGCGCTCCGGTATCGATTCGCGACTGGTGGCTATGGAACCAGATTCCGGTCACGTTAGGCAATATTTTGGGCGGCTTTGTGTTCACTGGATTCGCCCTCTATCTCACTCACAGGCGTGCACCGGTGATCGCCGATACCAAACCGGTCACGTCCGTGGTTGACCTCGGAGCGGTAATGGGCCGTTAGAGGCAACGGGAAAAGTGTTGCCGAAGCAATCGGCACAAGTATTCCCGGATGGCCATTTGCGTGATTGGATTCACGAATAGAAAGCGCGGAACGCAAGCGATTACTAACGGCGCGACGAGAAAATTCGCCGCAGCCGGTAAAGTGTACCTCGTCGGCGCGGGACCGGGCGATCCGGAGCTTCTAACTCTTAAAGGCAAAAGATGTCTCGAGGAAGCGGACGTCATTCTTTACGACGAGCTGGTCAACGCGGAACTATTGGCTTACGCTCGCGCGGATTGCGAATTGCGTTATGTCGGCAAGCGGGCCAGCGCGTGTTGTATTGAGCAGCGCGCGATCGAATCCCGGTTAATCCGCTTCGCGCGGCAAAGTAAGATTGTCGTTCGGCTCAAGGGCGGCGATCCATTCGTCTTCGGGCGCGGCGGCGAAGAAGCTCAGGCTTTACGAAACGCGGGCGTCGCCTTCGAAATCGTTCCCGGAATCAGCGCGGCAATCGCGGCTCCGGCCTATGCTGGAATTCCGGTGACGCACCGTTCTTGCGCGTCGAGTGTGGCTGTGGTGACGGGACATGATCCGACGAATGGAAAAATAAAATGGGGAGAGCTAGCGCGCTCGGTCGACACCCTGGTGATCCTTATGGGGCTAAGAAACCTGCAAGAAATCACCGCAGCGTTGTTGGCTGGCGGTTGTGATCCGGCGCGACCCGCCGCGCTCATTGAATCGGGCACGCTGGCAGGTCAGAAAATTGCTATCGGCAGCGTTGCCACCAGCGCTAGTTTGGCCCGAGCGAAGAAATTTCGTTCACCGACGATCATTGTCATCGGACATGTGGCAAACTTCGCCCGGCAAATAGCCTGGTTTCATAAATCGTGCGGGGACGGATCAAGCTCGCTCACAAATACGCCGGGAGAACGCGTCACCCAACATATTCTCCAAGAGCTGACCAGCTAACAAGGGCGGCTGCACAGAATTTCGACACCGCTGTTTGATCTTTAGGCAGATGGTGCCGATCGTGGCGACCCTGACCGAGCGAAACTACATTAATTTCAGCGGGATCAAAGTAGTATTTTTTATCCGCCAGTGGCATTCTTATTGCTCACGATTTAACGAGGCTATTAACGCTCGAATGTGGGCATGGTAAATGGCGAGGCTTACAAGGAGGTCAGTTAGATGAAACAACGGTTAGCAACATTGGCTTTTGTCCTCAGTTTGGTCATCGGTGCAACGGGGCTCGGACACGCCGATGAGGACAAACCTCTCGGGCCCGGCTGGCTCAGCTTGGACAGCAGCATAGGCTTGCTGGATAACAAAATTGCTCAGAGCAAAGGCGCTCTGGAAAAGGCATTGGGGATCACCATCGGCGGGTTTTTGGATACGAGTTATACCTGGAGTTCGAATCACCCGAGCAGCCCGGCGAACATTTCGGGCCGGTACTTTGACAAGGATCAGAACAAAATTGTCTTCAACAATTTTCACTTGATGCTCGACAAGCCTGAAAAGGATTGGGGTGTCGGCTTTCACATCGCGGGGGACTTTGGCCGGACCGGTGAATTGCTCCGCGAAGCAACCTTGTGGGGGAAGGTTTTGCACAAAGAACCCTCGGCAGAACTGCGCGAAGCTTATGTCACGACGACGATTCCTGTCGGCGCCGGGATTGGCGTCAAGGGCGGTCTTTTCGTGACGACACTGGGTACCGAGATTTTGCCCAACCCGGGCGCTTATAACGATAACATCTCGCGTTCGTTTCTTTTCAATTATGCTATTCCTCTGCGTCATCTTGGCATGCTTTTTACCTACCCTGTCCTGAAGACCTTGGCGGTAAACGCCGGCGTGGTGACGGGTTGGGATGATCCATACGACAACAATCACCAGCCATCGGGAATGTGGGGCTTCAGCTTCACGCCTATGGATCAATTCGCGTTGACCAGCAGTTTCATTTATGGACCCGAGCAGCGGAATAATGGTGCCAACAAGCGCTTCACCATGAGTCACGTCGCGACGATCAAGCCCTTCGATCCTCTCGCGATCAGTTTGGAATACTCTTTCGGCAAAGAGGACAACGCCTCCTTGGGCGGCACACGCGATGCAACCTGGCAAGGCGTTGCTGGAATCGTTTCTTACGGGTGGACGGAGCGCTTTACTACGGCTGTTCGCGGTGAATTCTTTAACGATGCCGACGGCGCTCGTTTGGGTGGTAATTTCGCCGGAACCCACGCGAATCAGACGGTGGGAGAGTTCACGCTTACTGGCTCATACAAATTCACCAAGATGCTGCTTGGAAGATTGGAATTTCGTCAAGACTGGTCCAACGAAGCCTTCTTCAAGCGTGGCAGTTCGAAGGCCGATAGTAATCAGAGCACACTGGCAGCACAGGTCATCTACACGTTCTAGGCAAACTCGAGCTGTCGAATCCAACGGGGAACGGCAGATTTTGTCGTTCCCCGTTTTTTTTCACGATGAATCTTGCCTTCCATCACGCGACTCGGCGATGGTGCGGAACGAATTCACCTCTGGTAAAGCTTTTACGCCGTTGCTAGAAAGATAAGGGACTATTGCTTCCTTAGGTTTATCGAGCTTGGACGACCGCAGATACTACCCGTTTTTTCTCTTTGCTCTTGGACTGGCGTTATTTTTTCCCGGGCTCGGCACACGAGATTTTTGGGCACCGGTGGAACCGCGCTACGCTGAAATCGTCCGGGTGATGTTTGCCAAAGGCGAATGGATTGTTCCTACCGTCAACGGCGAGATCTACACCGACAAACCGATTCTGTATTTTTGGATAGCATTGATAGCTGCCAAAATAGCCGGCGGCGTCAACGAATGGGTCGTGCGTCTACCCGCCGCGTTAGGAGGCATTGGGTTTGTTTTAGCCACCTACTACATCGGTCGTGAGCTCTTTAGCGCACGGGTCGGTGCCATCGCCGGGGTAGTGCTGGCCACGTCTTTTCGGGTCGTCTGGGAGGCGCGCTGGGCCCATATCGACTCGCTTTTTGGATGTCTCTTCCTGTTGTCGGTTTATTTCGGTTCGCGCGCGCTTTTGCGACGGGGTCCGCCCCACGAAGTTTTGTTGTCCTATGTGTTTATGGCCTTGGCGACGCTGGCCAAGGGGCTGATCGGCGTCGTACTCCCTGGATTGTTGTTCGTCGCATTTGTTCTGGCCCGCCGTGACTGGCGTCTGATCGGTGCCGCCAAACTCCCCATCGGCGTACCACTGTTCCTAGTCATTGCGACGCCGTGGTTTTACCTCGTCAGCGAAGCCACTGGAGGTAAGTGGTTAACCGATTTCATCTATATTCATCATGTCCAGCGCTACACGGCGGGCGCTGGACATCGTCAGCCGTTCTATTACTACTTCACCACCTTGCCGGCGGATTTTTTACCTTGGACCGCCTTCGCAATTCCCGCTCTAAGCAGGTATCGCGACTATCGACGATCCTGGGCGGAGCCGCCGGTGCAGTTTTGTCTGTTGTGGTTTTTGAGCGTCTTTATTTTCTTTAGCGCATCCGACACAAAACGTGATTTATATCTCTTACCGCTGCTGCCGACGCTGGCTTTCCTAGTGGCGAATTTTCTCGACGATCTCGATCGGCACGGGCTTATACGGAGCCGGTTTTACTTTTGGTTCACGGCGGGTTTTTTCGCTATCGTTGCGCTGTCGGCTCTTGCTCTGCCGGCGATCGCCTGGTTCGTGCGCCCGGATGCCGTGGAATCGCTGATACCGCCGAGCGTTGTTCTGACCATTGGAGGAATCTTGGCATTCGTGGCGATTGTGAGCGCCCGGCCAATCGCCGCGTTGGTTTCCGTGAGCGCGCTGATGTTGCTCACGGTGATTACGGCATCGCTGTGGGTTTTTCCTTATCTAGAACAGTTCAAATCGTATCGCCCGTTTTCCCGCGAGATTAATAGATTGGTTCCGCTGCCGGCGCCGTTGTACGTCTATGCCGACACCATGAACGATTTCAATTATTACACACGGCGCGAGGCGATCCCGGTGCTCGCGACGCCGGGAGAGGTCGCCAAGCTTCGTGACTCGCCGCAAACGAGTTATCTATTAATCAAGGAGCGCGATTTTAAGCGACTGTCGGCGCCGCCTGCGGCGACGACGTTGGCCAGCCGGATGCTCGGCAGCACGACGTGGTATTTGCTTGAGTTCGGCAATCAGCCGAGGATTTAAACCAAACTCTATCGGGCAGCTCGATGCAGTGCTTATGAAACAAACGGTTCTCTGGTTGATCATCGGCATAGCCGCCGGTGTGCTGGTCTTCTGGGTGGTGCCGGCGTATCTGAACCGGCCGGTCGATCCGCGCTCGGTAGAATATCTCGATGGCATAGCCGCGCAGATCAATCGCTCGGTGCCGGTGATGATCGACGCGGAAACCGAGCTGATGCCGTGCACGGCCCGCTATGCGATGCTGATCTACAACTACCGGCTGGTGAAATATTCGGCAGCGCAACTGGATCATGAAAAATTCGCCGCCGGCGCCAAACAAAGAGTGACCCAGAGTGCATGTAACCGGCCCGAAACGCGCGATGACTTTCTCAAGAAAGGCGTCACTCTGCGCTATTCCTATTTTGACAAAGATAAAAAGCCGATCGCCACGGTCGACATCACCCCGGCCGACTGCGGCTTCTGAAACGAGAGTACTGGAGCATCGGGTTTGGAGGAGCGCGTTACGCCATCACTCCAAGGCGGGCGCTCAAGACTCCGTCTTGGCGGTCACTTGAGAATTTCTTTTGCCCGCGGAATCAGCTTCGGGTCGAGTTTGAAAACATTTTTCACGTTGTGGTCGAGCTCGGCGCCGTCGAGCGGATTGACTTCGAGCTTCGCTTTGGTGGCGTCGGCGAGGAATTCCGGATCCTTCATGGTGTCCATGAACGCCTTGCGAAGGATTTGCAAGCGGTCTTTCGGCGTACCTGGAGGAAGCACATAGGGGCGCGCAGTCGGCCCGACGCTGTGCACCAGCGCGCGGATCAGTTGCCTCCCTTCATCGGTCTTGGCGTAATTGATCGCGAGTGGCAGTTTGGGCTGCTCGGGATGAGGCTTCGCCGTGGTCCCGAGGAGAAGAACGAGATCCCCCGAACTCAGCTCTTTGGGCCATGTGGCTTTGAAGGATTCCCATGCGTTGCAGACGCCCTGGATTTCGCCGCTGTCGAAGGCGAGGCGCACATCGGCGGTGCCCTTGTAGCCACTCACGAGCTGCATCGGCAAGCCGATCGCTGCGGCGAGAACTTTCGGAATGTCATCAGTGGCTGAGCCGGCGCCGACACCGCCGAGTTTAACTACGGTTTTAGAGGACATCCACTGGTCCATGCTGCTGATGCCGACGCTCTTGTTCACGGCCAGCATGTAGTTGTCTTGAGCCGGGACGCCCATGTATTCGAACTTGCGTGCGTCGAATTCGACTCCCGGTTTGCCCAGCAGCTGCTGCAAAAATAGCCCACCGATGAAGTGGCCAATAGTCAAACCGTCTGGCTTAGCTACTCTGTACATATAATTTGCCGAGATCAGGAAGCCGGCGCCGGGCATGTTGTCAACGACGATGGTCGGATTGCCCGGAATATGCTTGCCCATATGACGGGCGATGGTACGGGAATAGGTATCATAGCCGCCTCCTGCCGATGCGCCGACGATGATCCGCAGGGTTTTGCCTTGATAAAATGGACTTTGAGCATTGGCGGAGACCAAGCCGAAGCACAAGCTCAGAGCGATTGCCAGACAACCAAAAGGTCGTTTCATAACTTCCCCTCGTTGAGAAATCTTAACTCGCTACGTTCCTGAATAAATGTCACTCGCCACACTGCAATTCCCAGCCAATTAACTAAAATACGGGTTTGAGTCAACGGTCATGGAGCATTTCGGCGCGAAGCTCATCTTCCCATGACCGGCTGCCGCTAGCCAGCCATTGGCAGCCGAGATCGCGAATCTCGCCGGGTGTGGCGAACTTCGGGAGTTCGGCCAGCGCCCGAGTCAAAACCGCTTGTTTGCGCGCGGCGTCATGGGGCGGACCAAGGGTCCGGCCGACGGGATGGTCGACAAAAGCCGCGCGCGGCGGCGTAACTTTGCTCATGATGTCGCGCACGGTGCCGACGACCAACGTCGGAATTCCCCGGGCTTCGATCACATGGGCGATGAGACCGACGGTCTCATGACAGAAGGGTCAGTAGGGGACCAGTAACGCGAGATCGACGCCGGCTTCGATGAGGTCTTTGGCGATCGCCGGAGCCAGCTCAGTTTCGATTTCTTTGTGACGCTTAACCCCGCCCATGAACGAGAAGTGCCACGGCGACAACGAGCCGACGGTGCCTTGCTCAACCAGCGCTGCCAGAGCCGTGCGCGGAAAAACGATTTCCGGGTCCTGCTTCGGCACCGTGCCGATACCGGAGTGATGATCGATGATGAGCCGGCCAGCTTTTGGGTCCGACGGGACACGCCGGTAGCCGAGATCCTCGCGCGGGATAAAAGGCGGCTGGTCGGCGAGTCGAAGCGCGGCGCTGCTCAGCAAAGCGATCCGCGAGCGGCTGACCGGTTTGGTCACCGGGCACCAGGCGGGCTTGGACGGGATCGCCAGCACGCGCGGCGGTTTCGGCGCGGAATTCTGCGCCATGATCGGCAGGTAATCAAAGGCCATGGGCGTTTCCTTTCGTTCAGCCACTACTACTCGACTCGCCGACGGCAATCAACCGATGCGCTACGTGAGAGTGAATTAGCGGTCGGGTTGTGATAAGCGTTTTGTCTTATGGTCGATGTCGCCAGCAATTACCGCATGATTTGTTGCCGCATCGCCGAAGCCGCTGCCCGAGCCGGGCGCGATGCCGCTGGAGTCAAGCTTCTTGCCGCAGCCAAGGCGCAGAGCATCGACCGGGTTCGCGCGGCGGTGGTGGCCGGAGTGACGCTGATCGGTGAAAACTATGTCCAAGAGGCGCAAGAAAAGAAACCGCAAATCGCCCAAACCGTTCGATGGCATATGATCGGGCACTTGCAGCGCAACAAAGCAAAGACGGCGGTGGAGATCTTCGATGTGATCGAGTCGTTGGATAGTGCCGCCCTGGCGCGGGCGCTGGAGAAAGAGGGCGCCAAACGCGATAAAACCATCCGAACCTTTATCGAAGTGAATCTGGGCGGAGAGGAGAGCAAAAACGGTATTCCGAAAGGTCAAGTTAAGAGCTTG
>JBLMXG010000310.1:0-13001 GCA_050257635.1 Chloroflexota bacterium | reverse complement strand
CGTGCGTGCCTTGAATTTCGGCTCCTACCCCAATCCATTGGGTCTTCCGAAAGTCAATATCGGTAGCGATTTCTTTATCGTTCCGCGGATTGCAATTCTTGATTCTCTTTCGAGTGCGCCTCCCGGAACAATAACGGCCATAAATCAGGAATTTATAAAAGTTTCCACGACGGACCGCGACGTCGCGCTGTCCAATTTCTTGACCATCGATGGCCAACCGCAAGCGATGTCGGACCTTGTCGAGCAGCTGAACCTGCGGGTAGGCGATCGATTCAGGGAACTTGATCGCGATCTCGCAACGCGTATTACGGCACGTAACGCAGCGGCCTGCGAACACGAAAAATTTTGGGTGGAGAGGCTAGCAACATTAAGACCCATATCACTAAGCGGAACTACCCTTCGGCCGGACAACGCCCGGCACGGCCGATATGCGAAGAAGCCAATCCAACTGCCTGAGGAGGCGATCATCTTGCTCAATCGCCACGCAAGTTGGAGCCGGGCGGATTTTTTAGTCACTGCATTTTCGGCGTATCTTGCCCGCGTCACAGGGATTGCGACATTTGACCTTGGGTTTAGCGACAGCGGCATGCTTGATAATCTGCTCGGGCTGGAGGGTTTCTTCGCACGGCAGCTTCCCTTGCGCCTGCACGTGGATAACGAACAGACCTTCAGCGAATTTTACAAAGTTGTGCGAGAGCAATTGGACTTGATCGAACGGCACGAAACTTACGCGCGCGATGCTGCAGCCCGTTATCCAGCTCTCCACCCGGCTGGAGAATTACGAGAAAATCCTTCATTTCCCGTGAGCATACAAAAGGCGAAACAGGCTGGCCCCTGCGCCTTCGACAGCGAGTTTACGCTGCTCATCGAGGAGGATACCGAACAGTGCCTTTGGGTGTATGAGGCCGACCGGCTCAGCGAGCGTGATATCGACAGAATGACCGATCAGTTTACTGTGTTCTTAAAGGGGATTGCCAAGGGGGCTGACCCCATTGGGCAAATCCCGCTTTTGAATTCCGAAGAGTATCGCCTTCTCTGCTTCGAGATTAACAATACGACAACGGAATACCCTTACGACCGATGCGTTCATCAGCTCATTGAGGATCAAGCCGAGCGAACGCCCGAAGCTATTGCGCTCGTCGCTGGAGGCACGCAGCTTACGTACCGCGAGCTGGATGCCCGGGCAAATCAACTGGCGCACCATCTTACCAACGCCGGCGTGGGGCGAGAAACTCCCGTGGCGATCTGTCTCGAACGCTCGCCAGAGATGGTGCTGGGGCTTCTTGGAATTTTGAAGGCTGGCGGAACCTATGTACCATTGCACCCAAACTATCCCAGCGAGCGTTTCGATCTCATCTTAGCAGACACTGAGGCTCCGGTATTGCTGTCTCAGGAACGGTTTGTGCGGAGACTGCCCGAATACAGCGGCAAAATCATACTCCTGGACACAGACTGGAAAACGCTGGCCCAAGAATCGCGGCATCGCTTGCCTTGTGTAGCGAGTCCTGGAAGTCTCGCATATATAAACTATACCTCCGGCTCTACGGGGACGCCGAACGGGTGTATGATTGAGCACCGCAGCCTGGTGAACTATCTGTGCTGGGTTAATGACAGCCTCATGCCGAGTGGCTTGGAGGCGATACCTGCAATCAGTGGAGTGAACTTTGACGCGTGTCTGAAACAACTTATCGCGCCGCTTGTCCGCGGCGGCCAAACCTGGCTTATTTCGGACGAGGACTCCGTTGACCCTGCTAGATTGCTGCAGGAGCTCGGCAGCAAGCGCGCGGTCGGCCTCAATTGTGTGCCGTCTTTATGGCGCATGATCTTGGACGCAGTCAATTCCGCGAAGGTCCCGCCGGTCCAAAGTCTTGTGTGTCTGTTTCTCGGCGGAGAGCCGCTCAGCAGGGACCTGTTGCAGAAGACCCGGGCGGCGTTACCGCATCTTCGAATCTGGAATCTCTACGGTCCCACCGAAACCACCGCGAACACAACTGCAGTCGAATTGTTTTGCGACCACGAGCCGACCATTGGCCGACCGATCGCGAATGCGCAAGTATATATTCTGGATCCCTTTCTCAACCCCGTTCCAACCGGTGTGCCGGGCGAAATGTACATCGGCGGTATCGGACTGGCGCGCGGCTATCGTAATCGGCCCGATCTCACAGCGGAGAGGTTTATTCCAAACCCGTTCAGCAAGGAATCTGGCGCGCGTTTATATAAGAGCGGGGATCTCGCTAATTATCTTTCCGACGGCAACATCGAGTTCCTCTGCCGGATCGATAATCAGGTCAAGATTCGTGGCATTCGAATCGAGCTCGGCGAGATCGAATCCTTTCTTACGCAAAACCCTTCGATCCAACAAGCGGTAGTTCTCGCCCGCGAGGATACTCCAGGCGACAAGCGGTTGGTTGCTTATGTCGTTGCTGCTGCCGATTCAGCGATATCTGCCGCACAGCTACGCAGCTTTCTGCAGCTGAAACTGGTGGACTATATGGTGCCCTCGGCGTATGTGTTCTTGAAATCTCTGCCGTTGATGCCGAACGGCAAGGTCGACTGCAAAGCTCTGCCGATACCGGACCCGTACAAGCTTGATCTGGGCGATGGTTTCGTAGCGCCAAGAACGACCACCGAGAAAATTGTCGCGAACATCTGGGCCGATGTTCTAAAACTCGAAACGGTTGGATTGCACAATAACTTTTTCCACCTCGGTGGTGACTCTTTACTTGCCACCCAAATCATTTCTCGAATCCGCCAGGTTTTTTCGATCGAATTGCCGTTACGCCATATCTTTGACTCACCAACAGTTGCCGAAATGGCGATGCTAATTGTAGACACTCAAACCCAACAGGTAAACGAAGCAGACCTGGCGTAGAGGCTTGGCGAGATAGAGGCGAGGGCGGACAAAGAAACAGAGATAGCTTATATCCAATCCAAAACGTCACGCATGACGTACTTTGGATGCAACGATATTTATGCCGAAGTCACGGCGAACCCTAAGAAAAAAAAGGCGGCTCACATTTTTGCTTTTGACGATTCAGCCGTTGGATAACTTCAAAAACTTCACTTTCACTCGGGAACAAGCGATCTATCCGATGGTACCAGAAGAAGATAGGGTCAAATCTTTACAGGCTGTTGAAAAACACAATTGCATGCTCGGAGACGGTTAACACGAATAAAAATTCCGAATGATTTCACCACTCGCTTCGTGTGCCAAGGGGGTCCCGATGGCGAATGATCGAGACTTTCAACAGGCCGTTTATTTTGGCTCTCTCACGAAGCCCAGCGCGCGTTTTGCAACACCACTCGATAGCCGTCCGGATCTTCGAACGTCTTGCCTTGCTTGTCCCAATACGGGTTGAATGATTTGACCGGTTTATATCCGCGGCGCTCTAGCCGCTGTACCGCTTGCCGCCACTCGGCTTCATCGGGGAGATAGAACACCAGGAGATTGTCTTCGGTAGGCGCCCTTCCGGCGGCATGCCCGCGCTTATGAGTGAACTCCAAGTGATAGGCTGCTCCTGTGTGCCCAAGCATAATGCCGTCGAAACCGTCATGGTCGTTAAACTCGTACAACACTTCAAAGCCGAGCCCATCTCGGTAGAACTGCACGATTTCAGTCAAATTGTCCGTGGGTCGCGCCACCCGCAAATGGGCTTTGGCTAAACTTGCTGCTGCCTCGTCCATCGAATTTCTCCTGACCGTACCGTATGCGAAGTCGTTGAGAGCCGCCAGGTTATTTTATTATTTTTAGCTCTATAGACTCGTCGTTCAATTCGAAAATTTGTTTGGTTAGAACTCCCTCGCCGAGTTTATCCGTTTGATCTCGGGAACCAGAGCACACCGATCGCTTGAAAGCCCCGTCTATTTCGAGCTTCGCACGATACGGTCGTCGATAAGGTTCTCGGTTTTCAGACGGCCAAACTTGGGCTCGACGCTGTCGATGCTTGATAGCCCGTTCGCAATCGACCGATAGAAAACATACGATGACAATAGCTCGAGCACGCGGCAACGAATGAGGCCGGCAGGTTGAGATCGAGACTCTCTGGTGGTTGAATGACACAAATAGAGATCGCTGTCGCGGCAGTTAAAAGGTCGAAACCTGTGCCCACAAGGGAGGCTCCCATGGACGATCACATCTACAAGCAGGTCGAGTTGACGGGTTCGTCTCGAACCACCATCGAAGACGCCATTCAAAACGCCATCACCAAGGCGGGCAAGACGCTCCACAATATTCACTGGTTCCAGGTGATCGACACGCGCGGTTACATCGCCGACAACAAAATCGACTACTGGCAGGTGACGATCAAGCTCGGCTTTCGCCTCGACGATTAGTGAAGTTCCTCAAGTTTTGACGACTGCTCGGCGCCGCGCCGAGCCTCACTTGCCGTACTGCCGGCTCATCTCGTCGAAAAAGCCCGCTTTGTCCAGCTCGTTGATGAAGCGCGGCTCGACGAAGCCGTCCGGGTTGGCATTGGGCAAATCCGGCCGCGTGCGCATCAACAAATGCATCATCGACTTGACCACGCGCGCGTAAGGCAGCGGCTTGGTTGCGAGCTGCTGTTTGTTGAGCTGGTAAATCGTGCTCACCACCTCGGGATCGCGATTGGCGACGTATTTTTTTAGCACGCCGAGGCTGAACTCGGGTTTGGCCTTGAATAGAAAGCACCCTTCGATCCAGGCTTTGAGAAATTTCAGGACGATCTCGGGGTTGTGCTCCGCGTAGGAGCGCCGGACTAGAATGCTCGAGCCGGAGACTTCGATCGGCAGTTTGGCGAGATCGATCACCGGGTGAAAGCCCATCCGGGTTGCCGTCAGGCGCTGGATCCCAGAGATGATGGCGGCCTGCACCCGTCCGGTTTGCAGCGAGCTCAGGCGCGCTCCTTCGTCTCCCACCGGAATGATGGTGACTTCTTTGTCCGAGATCCCGTAATGGTGCAGCGCCTCGCGCAGGATAATATCCGTCAGGGCTCCCAGCGCGCTGATGCCCAGGACCTTGCCTCTGAGCTGCTCGACGCTAGTGATGCTTTTGGGCGCCATCACTGCATGCTCGAGCCGGTTCATCGAGGACGCAATCATCGCCGTGTCCGCGCCGCGCATGTAAGCCTCCAGCGCCGGCATGCCGGAGTGGTTGACGAAGTGGACGCTGTTGCCGATGAGGGACATGATGCTGCGCGGCCCTCCGGGAATGTAAACCAGATTGAGATCGAGGCCTTGCTTTTCGAACAACCGCGCTTCCTTGGCCACCCAGATGGGCGCCATCGATCCCGAGATCGCGCCGTAGCTGGCGTTGATCTTCTCCGCCGCCGCGGCACTGCCGGGAGCAGGAAGTAATCGCAGCAGGATCAAAGCCGCCCACAGGATTGTCCATCGAGAGCGAACACGGTTCATGGCGTTTCTCCCTATTGTTTGCGCCGTTTGGTGAGTTAGGCCAACGCAATTCCTTTAACCCAACCTTAGTGCGACGGTCAATCTACCGCCTTGGGGCACACCCCGAGATTTTCCAGATTCGTGCCGTGCTGGACGGTCGTCGCGGAATTTGATTTCGGTGCTTCGTCGAAAAATTTAGTTAAGCGGTCGAAAGAGGTTCCAGTCCTATGCGAGCAGGGCGGCGATCAAGCCCGAAAGAATGATACCATCGAAGGTGCCCGCACCGCCGATGCTCGCCACCGCCGGCGCCATCTTCAAGACCTGCTTCAGATGCAGCAGGTCCGCGCCGATCAGCGGCCCGAGCACGCCGGCGACAAAGGCTACGGGCGGAGCGAAGTCAGGAATCAGCAGCAGGCTCAACCCGGCGGCGATCAACGGCGGAACCAGGGCCGGCATCGCCAGACCGAGCCGCGGAATGGGCCGCGCAATGCGAAAGCAAACCGCAACGTTGGCGAGCGTGATGAGCAGGAGAATCATAAGAGCGGTCGGGCCGCGGCGCGCCATCAGCAGGCACTCGTAAACGGCGAGCGCCGCGGGAATCACGCAGCCGCCGAGGTTGACCGCCAGCGTGACATGGCGGCGCGCGCGTCGTTGCAGAGAAAATAACCGGTCGAAGCCGAACATGAGGCAGGGATCGGCCAAGATTTCTTCGTCGCGTGGATAGCGTTTGATCGGCAGGTTGATCGCGCTGCCGATGACGATGCCGATTAGAATGCTCAACGCCAGCGGCGGGCTGAGCCCGAGCTTCGCCAATGCCGCGAGCATGAAATGGGCGAAGAAAAACGGCAAGAGAAATAGCAGGAAGAGAATCAGGACCAGCGTTAGGCAGCCGGGGTACATCATCGCTCGCAGCGTAATCCTTCGATGTCGGAGCTCCGGCCGGTGTCTTTAACGCCGCGGCCAAGCGATCGAAGCGAAAAGAATTGCATTTTGTTGAACGCAGCGCCCAGAGCCTGCGCGCCTTTATCGCCGGTAGTGGAAGGTGCAAGCAGCTCCAACACGCTTTCTTTTTTCGCCGCCGCAGCCAACTCATCGATCGGCGCCGCCGATGCGGGTGGCGCAACGCCGAACAGCAGAACCAGCCCGAGCAGGAGAATCGGCATCGGTGAGCCCTCCCTTCTTGGAGACAGAATCGTGACCTTGTCCGCTAACGGCCTCAGGAGGCGGACGCTAGTCGAGCACCGCGCCGCTTGTCAAGTGTAGATTCGGTTTCGGGCGACGGATTCGTTGCTCGGGATCGTGGACCTTGATCGCGCAACTTCGCGGCCGCCCCGCAAGTCCCGCGTAGCGCCCAGAGTTTTCGGCTGTTGCGCGCTTCTTATTCCCTGTATCCGCCCACCAGCGCGCGCCGGCCGCCGTCCCATAAACATTTCACCTTGGAGAAACCGGCGGCTTTGAGCCACGCCATCTGTTCCGCCCGTGACGGCGTCATACGGTCGAAGTTGAGAAAGCAGCCGCCGTTTTTCAGCAGCGAAAACGTTTCCTCATAGATGGAGCGAATGAATTCCGGCGAGCGGACGTTGTGAATCGCAATCGAAGAGACAACGGCGTCGAAGCGCTCTGTGATTTTCCGGCCCCAACCGGGCTTGCTGAAATCACAGAGCACATATTTGAAGCGGCCTTTGAGCGGTCTCATACGCTCGCGCCCAAGCTTGGCCATCTCCGCCGAGCCGTCCTGGCATACCGCCGTGGCGTTTGGAAAGTGTTGGAGCAGAAACTGCGCGAGCGCGCCGTAACCCGCTCCCAGGTCCAGAATGGTTGCCGCGGCATCGCGCTCGAAAGGCAGGCTCTTCGCGATCAAACGAAATATCTCCTGCCGATCGACTTCCCGCTCGTCCTGGCGTTCTGCCCATTGGGCAACGTATTTTCGTGAGCTCCAGTCGTGGTGGTCCCAGGGATCGATCAGTTTTGCCATCGCCCATCTCCTCTAAAGATTCGCGTAAAGTGCGTTCGCTGAGCGACAAATATCATCCGCTATAACCGACGACAATCGATGGAATCGAAGGACTCTCAGAAAGTTCTTACCCATCCTTTGACAACCCTGCATCCGGGAAAATCGTTTCGCCTATTTTTGGTTTGTAAGGAATTTCCACGCTAGGGTTGTTCGGCGTCGCCGCCAGGCATGAAAGGGAGAGGTTCGCACAAATTTGCTCCTCGGCCTGTCACCTTCTGTCATTGAAGCAGCCGCGGATTCGCACGGCTTGCTAGCTGCCAAGCTGGTATGAGTTGTGCGCTCTCTTGAGATCGTGAAATGGTTCAGGTGGATCAGACGCTGCTTTGCGATCTCGACGCTTTACACCATCGGGCTTTTGGAAGGATATTACCTTCCTCGTTACGGCATCGAGTGGACCCTCCTGGCGATCCGCGCCACCGCTTTTCTTGCCGGTTTCTGGGTTCGAGCGCGCTGGGCCGCGTAACGGCGCTGTACGCTTAGGGTTCGATCTCGACGGGCGATTGGCCGAGGCTCCAATCGGAGCGATTCATCTCTTGGCCGCCCTCAAGTGTTTCGGCACAAGCCGGCTAAATGCAGCAAGCAGATAATTCCGCGCCGCTGAAACGCGCTTTTTTACCGTTATGCTTTCGAACTGAACACCCCTCGGCTCCAAGCCGAGGGGTTTTGAATTTGTCGACTGGAAATCGACCTCTGTTTCCGTCATTCCGGCGCATGCCGGAAGGTGGATTCACATTTCAAGTGCAACAGTTCGTGACAGAAAACCTCTGCCGGATTTTATCCTGAGGCCTTCGAAGGGCCGGCATGACAAACTTTCACTTCGCCTGAAGGCGAGGGATTTCAACCATCCGCGAGAGAGACATTAAGCGAAAAATGCCGGTGCCCTCCGAACCTCATGGACGTGCCGGCCGCCACATATACCAGGTCGACGTGCCAATCAATTCTTCTTCATGCCGCACCACGAAGCCGAACTTTTTATAAAACTCCACATTTTCCGCCCGATCGGTTTCGAGATAGCCGGCGATCCCTTGCCGTTCGAGATGTTCGATGTAGCGCTTCATCAAGGCTGCGCCGACCCCTCGACCTTGGGCTGCGGGCGCGACGCCGATCGGCCCGAGATGCACATGCGGCTCATCGGGATCGAGACGACACCATCGGCTGAACCAGCGAATGACTTGCGGGATCGCCTCGCCCAGTGGTTTCAACAATGTCGTCATGGCGAGCGGGATTTCTTCCGGCGTCGGCAGGCAATCCGGCCAGGGGTTGAAGTGAATATAGCCGCGCACGGCGTCGTCATTGAGCGCCATGAAAGCTTCGCCGACGAACATTTGGCGCAGGCCGATGCGGAAAAATTGCCGGTTTTGATCCAGGCGACCGGCGCCGAAAGCGGACAGATGGAGCGGATTGGTGACGAACGCATCGGCCAGGAGCGCCACGCACTCTTCCAGGCGGTCGGCGGAAAATTCTCTCACCACCAGCGCCATAAGAATTTCCCGAGAAAGCTATACACCTTTACTCGCGCCTAACGTTTCTTTCAGTAAATGGGCAAGCCCGCGAATCGCCTGGGCGCCGTCGCCGCGGAAAGACGAGCCATGCATCACCGCGAGCGCGCTCGGCTTTAAATCAGCAAGGCGCTGCAGGCTTGTTTCGGTGTGAGCCGTGTAAGGCAGGTCGTGCGCCAGCGGGCCGGTAAGATTTTGCGCGATCGACGCGCTCGCCCGTCCGAGCACGTCGCCTTCGGTTAGCGGCTCGGGATCGCCGCCGTGAAAGAACAGGTCGGAGCAGAACAGCGTCCGAGTATTTTCCTCGAAAAAAAATCCCGCATCCCAGCCATGCGGCAGGTGCGGTGTAGCCAGGAATCGCAAACGATGCCGGCCGGTGCTCAGCACCTCGTTGTCGGCAAGCGGCTTGGCCGGGCGGTCGGCGAAATCGTCAACCATCACCAGTGCGCCGACGAAGCTGCAGAGCGCCTGCGCCTGCGGCGCGAGCCGAAGCCATTCGTTAAGCGCGCCGCATTCGTCGGACTCGAAGTGGCTGAACCCGATCCAGCGGAGCTTGGCGGGATCGATTACGGTGGCCGCTGCTGCCAAAGTTGCCGGGAACATTTTTTTCATCCCCGTGTGCATCAGAAACGGCTCGTCGTCCTGGAGCAGAAACTGATTGAATTGAATGCCGAACTCGGGATGGAACGTCGACAACCGGTAAATATCCGGGGCGATCTCGGTCACGGTGCTCGGCATAGCGGCTTTCCTTTCGTCGTCGCGGGTAGGTAACGGATCTCGCTTCTCAGCATCGCTGCTTTTATTCGATTGTCAAGGCCGCAGTCGGCTTGCATTGGCGTGAGCGCAGGCTCACGCTTTGCGCTTGATTGATCGAGTTCTTATTACCGCCATTGCTGTTCTATCTCCACTGCAGGGTCGCAGCGAACCGCTCTGCAGGCTTCGTCGATCAAGGGAGAGCTCCGGCCCCTTCCGAGCTCGAAATTTCCATTGCGTCACATTCTTGGACAAGGGGTTTGACGCCGCGTCAGCGCGCCGAGTATGCTCGGCGGAGATTCCATCCCAAAGAGGAAACCTATGTTCGAGATTGGCGGCAAATAGATCCCGGCAACCTTGGCGGACTTGGTTGACCCCAAGCGGGCGGCATTGCTGCTCTGGGACATGGAGTATGCTTCGTCGGCACCGACTTCGATCTCATGTTGCGCCGCAACGGGATCAAAACCATTGTGTTCGGCGGCGTTGCTACCGAGGGTGGCGTCGAAGGCACGGCGCGCAGCGCGCGCAACCTCGGTTACGACGTTGTCGTGCTCAGAGACGGCGTCGGCTCGCGCAGTTGCGAGCTTCACGAACTCGCGCTCATGCTGATGGAGCAATCCCATTTCGACATCGCCATCGCGAGCGAGGTCGCGGCGATCTGGCAGCCGAAGCAGGCGAGCGTACGAAAGGCTGCGAGCGTGGCGCGGTGAAAATGACCCCCACGAGCTCCAGCTGCCGCGGCAGCGGTTCGGCTGAGGTTGACCTTGATTTCAGTCTTTTGTTAAGGGAAGTTCTAACAGATCTAGAAAGGAGAATGGCAATGGGTTTAAATCTCGATTCATTTGCGGCGGATGTTCATCGAATCTTGAAAGAGGACTCCAGTCCGGCGGGCAGAGAAAAAGTCTGCCATCTGGTGGAAGCGGCGCTCCAGGATGAAAAGTTCATCGCTAATTACATCAACGACAACACTCCGGACCGCCAGGTCATCTACGAAGACCCTGAGCTGGGCTTTTGCGTCTGCGCCCACGTCAATCGGGACGCGCGCGAGGCAAAGCCGCACGATCACGGCAGCTCATGGGCAATCTACGGCCAGGCGTTCGGCGAAACCGAAATGAGCGACTGGGAAATCCTCGAGCCCGCCGCCGAGGGCAAACCCGGCAGAGTGCGCCGCGCCCGCGTCTACACGCTGAAACCCGGCATGGCGCATATCTACAATGAAGGCGACGTGCACTCGCCGAAGCGAGTTGCCGCCACTGGACTGCTCCGCATCGAGGGTAAGAATACCCAGAAGATGAAGCGGCTGGCTTACCAGGCGGTGTGATGCGCATTGTCGAGCGAGACCGGCGCCACCACGCCGGTCTCGCCAATTCCAACGATCGCTCCAATCAGAAGCCATTGGTGTTTTGCGCTGCCGAAAATTAATGTCGACCCATTTACTTCTTGACCTCCGCCGCTGATGTCGACTAGCGTGAGTGCGGTTTCAGGCAGCGGCCAGCTGCAACCCAGAAGTGATTCCGACCGCAGTTTTCGCTTTTGGCCGGCAAAAAACTGCCGATCTCGCTTGCGAACAGCAATTCTGTTTTGTTTAAACGGAGGAAAAAAAATGGCAGTGTCCCGGCGTAAAACTCAAAGCTTGCTTGCGCTAGGCGTCCTCGCCAGCTGTTGGATTTTGCCGACGACGCGGGCGAGCGGCCAGGAACGGCTCAAGATTATTTACAGCCAATTCACCATGACCAACTCGGTGACCTGGTTTGCTCGTGAAGCAGGTTTGTTCGAGCGCCATGGTCTGGCCGCCGATTTGATCTACGTCGATTCCGCTCCGGCCGTGCAAGCGTTCTCGGCCGGCCAGGCGCCGCTGGCCACCATGTCGGGCGGCCTCGCTGTCGGGCCCTATTTAAACGGCCTCGACCTGGTCATGCTCGCGAGCTGGTGCAACGCGGACTCCTACCAGCTGATCGCTCGACCCGAGATTCGCCGGCCCGAAGATTTGCGCGGCAAAATCATCGGCATCGGCCGTTACGGCGCCGCCGCCGATTGGGGGCTGCGCTTGATGCTGCGCAAACTGGGCATCAACGAGACGCGCGACGTGCAAATCCTGCAGGCCGGCGGCGGCGGACCGGCAACCCGCCTCGCCGCCATGGAAGCGAAAAAATTCGACGCCACTGTGCTCGAGCCACCGCAAACAGTGTTGGCCAAGAAACTGGGCTTTCGCACCATTGCCGACGGCGTCGAGTTGGGCATTCCGTTCTTGCAGGGCGGACTGGTCACCCGCCGCTCCTACATCCGCGCCCATGAGGACGTGGTGCGGCGCACCGTCCGCGTGATCGTCGAAGCGATCCACTATGCCAAGACCAACAAGGAAGCCGCCTTGGCAATCTTGAAAAAGTACCTGCATATCCAGGAGCGCGAAGCGCTCGAAGAAGCTTACGAGTCGTTTGTCGTCAAGCAGTTTCCCAAAGCTCCCTATGTGCTCCCGGCAGCAGTGCAGACGATCTTCGACATCGCCGCGACGCGCGACCCGCGTGCGAAAACGGTCGATCCACAGGGCTTCGTCGAGATGCGCTTCGTCCGCGAGCTCGACCAGAGCGGCGCCATTGACAAACTCTATGCGACGACACGCTAAGCCGTTTTCTTGAACACAAGTATCGACATCCTCGTAGGCTGACAGGAGCCGCGCGGAATCGTTTCCTAACCATGCCGCCATCAAGAGCCGATCCGAAAGCTGGGCTCAGTCCTTGCCTAGCCTGGTTCCGCGCCCTTGGCCTGCGCGCTGGGTGGCGTCGATCGATGTTTTGCTTGCTGGAGATGCGGCGAGGGACGCCCGATGTGGATATGCGCACCGGTAGCCATGCCCCTCACTTTGCGGCGGAAGGCGATAAATGGAATACCTCGGCTGCGCAAGTAAGCCATCAATTCGCGACCTTCCACGCTCTCCAGCTGCACCGCAACATCGAGCGCCTTGCGGTGATCGAGCCCCAGGCGGGCGTGTGTCCGCGTTTGTCCCCGGGCGCTGACCGGTAGCGGCTCGCCGAATCGTTTTCGATAAAACCTGGCAATTTTCCCGACAGCGGCGAGGGACCAAGGGGTGGCGCCGTTGTATCTGATGAGGCTAGCCGTTTCTTGATAGTTGCCCGACGGCAAGTTGGGCCCTTCCTTTAGCTCCCGCTGTGCCGCTGCTTCGGCCAAGGAAAGCGCCTGATCATCTTCGGCGATCAATTGTCGGATTCGCTCGGCATCCAATCGAGTATTGATCAGCGCTCGCTCGCTATTGTCGAGCTCAGACTTGGAAATCAAATCTTTTTCATACAATTGCTGGTTCATTTCGTATGCAGCGCGTCGAGCTTCCAACCGTTCTTCATAGGCGGGCA
>JBLMXG010000309.1:0-5906 GCA_050257635.1 Chloroflexota bacterium | reverse complement strand
CGAACTGTCCCGCTTCGACGGCGGCATAGTAACCGCCGCTCTCGATGATTTCTTCGAGAAACAGCACAGCGCGCTCTTTCAATTCGCGCGCTTGTTGGCGCAGCGGGCCATCTTTCTTAAGGTCGATCATGTCCATCACGCCATCGAGCCCCATCAGCGTCTGGCGTGCGGTGTTGACCCCTGCGACATTGTTGTAATGCCATGGGATGTTGCGCCCTTCGTCGGGGGTGATGGTGCTTTGAATATCGGCCGAAGTGAAGCGCGAAATCATCGTATCGAGCACATGGGTGATCGTTGCTTCCATGGTATCGGATTCGACGTAGCGGGTATTTTGCTGGGCGCGAAAGATATAGCCTTGAAACAGCTCGCGCAGCGCCACGGCGTAGGGCAGATCGAGGCGTAGCTTCGGCGCGGGGGGTGCCGTCGGCGGCACGGTGGACAGAGCAATCAGCTCCGGCGCCATGCCGGCGGCGCGCGAGTAAGCGGTGTTGATCGCATGTTGGACGAACAGTTCGGGCGTCACTTTCCACGCCTGTTTTGCCGTGGCGTTAGCGTTGTGCGCGCCGTCGAGCTGCAAGATGCCGGCGTCGGCGAGAATCCTTTTCGCCTCGGCGGCGTCGACGAAGGAGCGGTGCATGTTGATGTTGCGATAAAGGACGTTGTACTGCGGGTCTTGATGCGCGCCGTTGACCCCTTCCTCGGCGAAGAGCACGGCGATTTCCGGTCCGGCAAGGCCGCTGACATAAGAATGAAAATTAATCGGCCGGCCGACCTCTTCTTCAATGGCGTCGAGGGCCTTGCGCGTGGCGCGAAGCTGCTTGCGCGTGATCGGCACGCCGCCGACGCCCTCGGGCGTGCCCTCGAGGAGACCGTCGATATGGGATTGGCCGGTGGTGCGAATGACCATGATGTGATCGGCGCCATGCCACGCCGCCATGCGCATGCGCCGCAGATCGTCTTCGAAACGGCCCGAGGCGATTTCCGTGGTGATGACGAAATCGCACTGCGGGTCGATGTTATCGAAAGCTTGGGCAGCGGGCAGCGGGATCGACTGTCTCAAATCCTCGGCGGCGTTGCGGTAGACGAACGGACCGAGACGATGATTTTCCAGTTTGCGCCGCCAGCTCCAGCCTTTGCGCTTGGGGCGGTAATGATCGAGATCGCGCAGAACCTCGCGTAGATCGAGTTTCTTGTCAGGGGATAATTTCACCGCCGCAGCTCCTCCCAATATTTTCCCTCGAGCAGCGCCGCGCCAGCGGCGCGAACGGAGATCTGCTTCGCGCTCGCAAGCTCCAGGACCAAGCGCCCGGCGCCATGGCCGAGCAGGCCGCGCTCCTCCAGGCGCTCTACCAGCGCCTTGGCTTCGATACTGGAAAATCCCATGCGCAAAAGCACCGAGCGCTCGATCGATGGCGTGGTATGCGTGCGCGCTTCTTCGATGAGCGGCGCGACCAGCTGCTCGGTGAGAGACCAGAAGTAACGGTGCAGCTCGCCATCGGACATGGCGCGAATCCGCGCGCGGCGTGTCGGGAAATCATCGGGTCGTTCAGCGCATCCCATGGAGAATCTCCTCTACATAAGTGGGGGCAGTATGCGTCTCATCCGCAAGAAACCGGATATCGGTTTCGTCGAGTTTGGCTCCCTTGGGTATCGCTTCGAAAGCGTGGCGCAGATAGGAGCGGCGCAGCTGGCCGAGATCGATATCAACGACGGCCAATTGCGACGGCTCTTGAGGAATTACGATGCGCGTGCCGGGTTTATTGTCGCGCGGATCGCCGCGTCTGATTTCGATGCCCATCTGTTTGGCCAAATTGAGTTGAGCGATCGGGTGTTTGCCGGCGCCGGTGTATTCGGTCTCCTGGACGACGACGATCTGCTCTTGATCCAGTTCCTGAGCGATCGCAAAGGCCGCGGCCAGGGAAGTGTTGCCGGCAGGACCGCGCTCGAGACCTTCGAGGGCGGCCAGGACTTCGGTGATGTAAAACACCTCTCCCTGCGTGACGGTGACGAAGCGATCGATATAGCGCAGCGGGCGCGCGGCGCTGCGCGGCACGTCGGCGCGATCCGGCCAAGTGGTGAACGGAATCGAAAAGCCGGTGTGGCCGGTGGTGAAGGATTTGCGGTTGAAATCGTGGTCCGACGCCATGTGGAGCCCAGCGAGATCGACGCTCGCCGCGATCATTTGTGTGTTGATGGCGCCCGCACGTCGCAGGCCGCGCGCGGTGCCGGTCACGTTGCCGCCGCCAGCATGGGTGGCGATGACGACGTCGGGGAATTCGCCGGTTTGTTCGCGGGTCTGAAGCGCAAGCTCGTGGCCAAGGGTTTCGATGCCCAAAATGGAATACGGCGTATAAAGCGACGCGTTAAAATAGCCGGTTTCTTTGAGCACGAGAAGAAAGACGTAAAACAGCTCTGGACCGACCGAGAGGCGAATCACCTCGGCGCCGTAGGCTTCGCAGGCGCGGGTCTTCTCGGCGATCTCCGGTTGGGCAATCGTTTCGCTGTCAAACGCCTCCTGGACAACGATGCAGCGCAAGCCCGCCTTCGCCGCCTGCGACGCGATCGCCGCCCCGTAGTTACCGCTGGTGGCGGCAACGACGCCGCCAGAGCCGCGTTTTTTGGCTTCGTATACGGAGAGAGCGGCTCGGCGGTCCTTGAATGAACCTGAGGGGTTTTTGGCTTCATCTTTGACAAAGATGCGCGCGCCTTTACCGGGTTTGGCGACGGTGCGCATGAGCTGCGTAATGTTATGAAGTTCGATGAGGGGCGTGTTGCCGACCGCTGTGGAGCGCTGTACTCTCGCCGCGCTTTCCGCATTATAACCGGTATCGGCCAGCAGCCGCTCATAATCGAAAGCCAAAGCGTCGGTGGCATACTTCGCATAATCGATCCCGACCGATACGCGCATGATTTCCTGCCGCTGCGCCATGATCGTCGAGTAGCTCAGGTCCGGTTTCATTTCATTTTTCCCGCAGCGCGCAGCACGGCGCGGACCTCGGCGCCGATCGTCAACAGTTCGGGAATCGGCGGACCGAAACCATGAGCATAAGCTGGATTGGCGCCAACCAGCACGCCGCGGAGGCGCCGCCCAGCAATGGTGACGATCTCAACCCGATCGCCGACCCGGGCATCGGCGACCAAGAAACCTTTGACGCGCATCTCCAAGGGCACGCCCTTGGTGTCCTCGGGTATCTGCGGGGCGCGTTGACCGGCAGGCAGGACGATCGAGTGGATTTCGACCCAGGTGCCGGCGTTAATCAGTTCAGCCACGGCTTGCCTCTTGGCGATCGCGGCGCAGAAAATTGCGCGCGTCAGCGAGCATCGCAGCCGGCACGGGAAGATCCGCCATTGTGTGCAGACCGGGAGCTGCATTGAGCACATGGGGAATCATGTTGACCGCGAGCGCGATGGTCGCTATGCCGCCAGGTATTTCCGGACTGCAGGCCAAGCGCAAGTTCGGTTCGCCGCGAATTTCAATAGCATCTCCGGTCTCGATGCCTGCGCGTTCCGGCTGGATTTGCTGCGGGTGGATGAGCGTGATAACGGCTTTGTCCCCCAGGTAGGCGACGGCTTTGTGCAGACAGCCGGCGACTTGGCCCGGAGCGACGTTGACGAAAGGGGTTTGGCGTGTCGTTTGCGCGACAATCGGCGCGCGGATCTCGATGATCCGTTCGATCTCCCAACCGACGGCGCGGGCGATCATATGAATCGATTCTTGAAAACCGATATGGCCGACGACGCTGCCGTCATGCAGGCCGCGCTGGAATTCGTCCGGTGTAAGGCCGACGCCCTGGCTCCGTAACACCGTCGGGCCGTATGGAGAGAGGTCGTTGATCCGTGTCGCGGTGATCGAATCGATCCTGGCGCACGCGCCGGTCAGCGCGATGACGAGAAGGTCCAGGACGAATCCCGGATTGACGCCCGTGCCGAGGATGGAAACGCCGTGCGCGACCGCGAGTCGATGCAGTTCCTCGGCGCGCGCAGGTGACGCGCAAGCCGGGTATGCCAGCTCCTCGGCGATTGAAATGACATTCACCCCGCGACCAACGAGGGTTGCGATCTCATCGAACGCTTCGGCGAGTCTCGAACAGGTGGCTTGGATGGCGATCTGAGGCTTCGCCGATTTAACTACATTTGCCAGATCGTTGCTGATGGCAATTTGGAGATCTTGACCGAGGCCGATCGCGCATCCGAGATCCACGCCGGCATGCTCGGGTTGTCGCCCAAAGGCACCGACAAGCTCTAAGCCATTTTTCTCCGTTATCAATCGGGCGATACCCGATCCCATTCGACCGATGCCGAGCAACAGGACGCGGATGGGGTCGCTTTGAGCTGTTATTTGAAGCGCCATCGATATCGCTTTTCGGCCTCCCTCGAAAAGACGGATCAAGACGACCGTCGAAGGAGAATTTGAGCAACGGGTATGCCACGGCGCCGAGCCAATAAAATGCGCGTAGCATTCGCGTATCTGATAAGCCGAGCCGAAAATATGCGGGTCTTTTTCTCAACCCTGCGACACTGGAGCGACGTGGTCGGTTCAAGCGAGGAATTTTCTATAGATTCCCATGGATGGCAGCCAGGGCTCGACTTCCCACTTTCCTTCCGGGAGGGATTCAAGCTTGCCGATGACCAATGCGCCTTGTTGGGCCAATTTGCTTGTAAGTCTCACTAGCGTTTCTCGCTGCGAAATTTCATCGAAGTACGTAAAAACGAGGTTGCGGCAAAGGATCAGCTCAAATAGCCCGTCGGGAGTGCGCTCACGAAGATCCTGGACTAGGAATGTAACCGCATCTCGATACGCGTCCTTGAGACAGAATTCATCTCCTGACGATACCAGCGCTTCAGTTCGCCAAGCTGCTGGCAGCTGCTTCAGGCTGCTTGGCGGGTAGCAAGCGCGCTCGGCTCGCTGGATTGCCGCGGGGTCGACGTCCGTCCCGATGATTCGCAGACGAAGCGCCGGAAATTGTTTTGCTAAACAATGCCGCCAAATGAGCGAAAGCGTGTAGGGTTCCTCTCCGCCTGAGCAGCCCGCGCTCCAGCAGCGTAGATCCTTTTCTCCACGCTCGATCACGGTCCTCGCCAGCTCGGGCAGGATCTCGCGTTCCAAATGCTGAAACACAGCTTGGTCGCGATAGAAGCGCGAAATGGAAATCCAACAAAGGGTAGCGAGAGCGTCCCATTCCTCTCGGTGGGCTTCGAGGTAGCCGCTGTAGGCGCTGATATTCGGCAGACCCAATTCCCGTAGACGGCGGTTGATGCGCTTAAAAACTTGGCGGCGGACTTTGCGAAACCCGGGCCAGCGCAGGTGAAGTCGTGGCAAGCACCACTGCAGAAAGCGCACGCCCTCGGCGTCTTTGATCAACGCGGCTCTCCCAACCGTGAAGACAATGGCAAAAAGCTCTTTTGTCTGGATCTGAGCAATCGACGTACCAGAGATTCTTTTTGCAATGAACACATTCTTAACGAATGAAGGATTATCCGCAGGACGCCCCAATGTGCGGCGAATCGGATCGGTGCTCCACAAGGATCTCAAGAAAGACAAGCGCTCGACGGGGGCTCGTGCTAGGGTTGGCCAACGGCAATCTTGCGCGTGGACGCGAGTGTCAACTAAATTGGTCTCGGCACGATTATCGCTACAATTCACCAAAAGTGTGGGGCATAGACTCTGGCCCAACCTGCCGGAACTATTTCGGGTAAGGGAGAAACTCAAGGAGGAAATTGATGTATCAAAAGATCTTGGTCCCTCTCGATGAATCGAAGCTATCGGCCGGCGTGCTTCCCTACGTTCGCTGGCTGGCGACCGCTCTGAAGGCGCCGGTGGAACTCCTGCACGTGAATGACCCCGCTCGTCTGGCGCCCTATGCGCCGCCAATGCAACGCGGCGACTATTTGGAAAAGGTTGCCGA
>JBLMXG010000308.1:0-12212 GCA_050257635.1 Chloroflexota bacterium | reverse complement strand
TCTGGCGCTAAAAAACATTACCAAGGACTGGAAAATGAGTGCGCGGGAGTGGAAGTCTGCGATGAATCAATTTGCGATCCTTTTCGCCGATCGATTCATGCCGCAATTACATTAACCAACTTGCTTCACACACAAAATTCCGGATACGCTCACTCGACTTAGCGCCACCAACCCCTATGCCACCCCCGGTCCGAACGACCCCAACGATTCCATCCGTCGTAGTGACGGTTGTCGTAACGGCGCCAGCTGTTGTTCCATGACCGGAAGTTTCCACCCCGGGAAAGTTCTCTGCGCTCCTGAGCAATAGCCGCCCGGTCATGAGCGATTTCCCCGCGACCGGCGCCGCGCCGCAGATCGCTCCGCAATTCTCTTCGGGCTGCTTCCAATTCTCTGAGATCCTGGCGTCGATCACGATAGTCAGCCAATACTGGCGTCGTTGTAGCCCACAAGCTGCCGACAACAAGTGCTCCGGCGATCAAACCTTTTGTGACTTTCATAAGTTTCCCCTCCTGCCAATTTTGACGCTCGGCTCGTTCAAAGGTTACAGAAAAAAAGCTGCACGACGCCTGTGTGAATTTTGCCGAATGCCCTGTCAGAATTTATCCTCCATAAACTCTGTCTTCCCGGCGTTTTCTCTGGGAATGCAGTGAGCCCACCTCAGGAATTGGCACTTTCTAGTCTTGGCACAGGGTTTGCCCCTTTTAATAAATGGATAGCTGCGCCGAGTCTGCGCGACTCTAATTTTAAAAAGATAATGGGAGATGATTTTATGCAGCACATCAAATTACGCCTGACCGTCTGCTCGCTGTTATGTAGCGGCGCGATAGCGTGCACTCCGAGCCAGGGGCATGATCCTGCTGGCGGACTATTCGCGAACATGCGGAGAGCGCCCGACTTTGTCGGTGTCGCGAAAGATTTGCGCCCGGCCGTGGTCAATGTTTCGGCGACGATCTCATCGGCTGGCCGGATGAATCCTGCGGTGCCTCAGCCGGACTCTGACAATCAGGATGAAGAGAACATGGAACAGTTCTTCGGCGTACCTCCGTTGCCTCCTCAGGCTGTGGCACGCAGTCAAGGTTCTGGATTCATTATCGGTTCGGACGGTGTCATTTTGACGAACGCGCACGTTGTCGAAGGCGCGAAAAAAGTTACCGTGCGCTTGGTCGACAAGCGTGAATTCGAAGCCAAGGTGTTGGGACGAGATCCGCACACGGATGTCGCGGTCATTAAGATCGCCGCGAACGAGAGTTTACCGACGCTCAAACTGGGCGATTCCGATGGCCTTGAAGTCGGCGAGTGGGTCATCGCGGTGGGGAATCCGTTCGGTTTGGATAACAGCCTGACCTCCGGCATCGTCAGCGCAAAGGGACGATATTTAGGCGATGCCTACGACCGGCTCATACAAACCGATGCCAATCTCAACCCTGGAAGCTCTGGCGGCCCTTTAGTTGATCTAAATGGTAAAGTTGTCGGTATCAACAAAGCGGTCATGAGCCAGGGCAGCGGCAACCTCGGCATTGGCTTCGCGACGCCGATCAATTTGGTAAAGGAAATACTGCCACAGTTGCAGAGCAGCGGCAAAGTGACCCGCGGTTGGGCCGGGATATTGATTCAAGAGATAACCCCGGCGCTGGCAGAGACGATGGGATTGAAAGATACCCAAGGTGCCTTGGTGGCAGGAGTGGTCCGCGGAAGCCCGGCTGAGCGCGTGGGCATAAAGGTCGGCGATGTCATCACCGAATACGACGGCAAAAGTGTAACCGACGCCCTTGAGTTACCTCTCCGGATCGCGCGAACTTCGGTGAACCGCAACGTTGCGCTCAAGCTTCAACGAAACAACCAAGAAGTTCGCGTGAATTTGACCGTCGCCGCGCTGCCGAGTCCGCCAGCGCAAAAGGAGCGGGGCAGACTTGGTTAATCATCGATTTGCGGAACCGCCGGCAGGCGCCGAATAGACTCCTGCACAACCTCTACACCGCCCACGTTCGGTACAGCGTGCGGACGCCGCCCTGTCGGTAGCGCAAGCTAGGGTACGCTTGCACCCACCCCAAAGTTAAGTATGATTACTTCACAGCTTGGCGGTGACAAGTCGGCTTGTGAAAGCGCGGAGCAATCAACAGAGCATCAGGGATTTCCCGTCCGGCCAGCATCGTCTCGGATCAGACTCAGAAAAAGAATCAGGACGCTGTTAATGTTAACTGCCGGTTGACCGCCGCGAATCTGGCCCTCGGCGCCTTTGCTGTTGGAACCATATCGTGAGCGAACCGCGCGCCGGTTTTGCCTCACGGCGCGTGTCGGAAAACCACAGATCCATTTGATACCTATATGCCTTTGCTTCGTCTCGACAAAATTTCCCTCGCCTACGGTTATCTGCCGCTGCTCGCTCAGGTCGATTTCCAGATCGAAGCCGGGGAGCGGCTGTGCTTGGTTGGCCGCAATGGCGCTGGCAAAACCACATTGTTTCGGGTCATCACCGGGGCGGCGGCGCCGGACTGCGGCGAGATCTGGCGCATGGAGACACTCCGGATCGCGCACCTGGAGCAGGAGGTGCCGCCGGATACGGAGCAAACCATCTTGGAAGTGGTCGCCGGCGGATTGGGTGAACTGGGCGGGTATTTGGGCGAGTATCATCGGTTAACGGCCGAGCAACTCGACGGCAGATCGATGCAGCATCTGGCGCGTTTGCAGGCGCAAATTGAAGCGCGCGGCGGCTGGAACATCAATCAAAAAGTCGAAACCATTATTACGCGCCTGGGTTTGCCCCAAGATAAACGCTTATCGGATTGTTCCGGCGGCACCCGGCGACAAGTCATGCTTGCCCGCGCCCTGGTGAACGAGCCGGATCTCTTGCTGCTCGACGAACCGACTAACCATCTCGATATCAATGCCATCACCTGGCTCGAAAGCTATCTGCTCGATTATCGCGGCGCGCTGATGTTTATCACCCACGACCGCACGTTCGTGCGCCGCTTGGCCACTCGGATCGTCGAGCTCGATCGCGGTAAGTTGATTTCCTATCCTGGCGATTTTGATGCCTACCTGCGCAAGAAGGATGAGCTATTGGAAATCGAAGAGCGCACTGCGGCGAAATTCGACAAGAAACTCGCGGAAGAAGAGGCGTGGATTCGCAGGGGCATCAAGGCGCGGCGTACGCGTAACGAGGGCCGCGTTCGGGCGTTGCAAGCCCTGCGGCGTGAAAAGGCCCAACGCTTGGAAGCCCAGGGCAAAGCGCGCTTCAGCATCGATGCCGGAAATCTCTCGGGCAAGTTAGTTGTCGATGTGCGGCGGGTCAGCTTTCGCTATGGCGAAAATTGGATCGTGCGCGATTTTTCCACCCGGATCTTGCGCGGCGACCGCGTCGGGCTGCTCGGTCCCAACGGCTGCGGCAAAAGTACCATCCTGAAATTGATCCTCGGGGAATTGGCGCCGACCAGCGGTGAGGTTGTCCTGGGTACGCGGCTGCAGCTGGCCTATTTCGACCAGCACCGGCGCATGCTCGACCCGGCGAAAACCGTGCGCGAGAACATGAGCGATTCGGATTACGTTATGGTGAAGGGGCGCTCGCGCCATGTGATCGGCTATCTGAAGGATTTTCTGTTTCCACCCCAACGCATCGATTCGCCCGTGCAAGCGCTCTCCGGCGGTGAGCGCAATCGCTTGCTGCTGGCGAAGATCTTCACCCAGTCGGCCAACATGATGGTTTTGGATGAGCCGACCAACGATCTCGACGTCGAGACGCTTGAGCTGCTCGAAGATCTACTGGCCGATTATGAAGGCACGTTGCTCTTGGTGAGCCATGACCGGACTTTTCTCGACAATGTCGTGACCGGCACATTGGTTTTCGAAGGCGAAGGCAAATTCGGCGAATACGCCGGCGGCTATGACGATTGGGAACACTATCAGCGGCGAATTCCAGAACCGCCGGCGCCAACGCCGCGCCTGGAGCGAGAGATCGATACGCCGCGCAGCGAAGAAACACACAGTGACAGGCCGCGCAAGCTCAGCTACAAGGAACAGCGCGAGCTCGTAGGATTGCCAGCGAAGATCGAGGCGCTGGAAGCGGAAGAGGTGGAGTTGCATGAGCGCATGGGCGAAGCCGACTTCTACAGACAAGCGAGCGATAAGATCAGCGCGACCGTGGAACGGCTGGAAGCGATTAAGCGCGAGCTCGAAGCTTGTTACGAACGCTGGCAAGCGCTGGAATCGGTAGGCGCTGGTACGAGTGCTTGATGCTGCGTTGCCAAGTTTGTTGGTCGCCCGCAAATCGGCTACTCCCCGCCAATTCTGTCACGAGTCGAACCAAAAAGGCGGTTTGAAGAATGTTTGCGCACCCCGCATAGTCGAAAGAGAAGTTTTATTGGAGGTCTCGTGCAATTCCGCATCGCCGCGGTAGATCTGATCAGCAACACCTGTTTCCCTGCTCTGGCCGCCGATGAGCTTGGCTATTTCAAAGCCGAAGGTTTGGATGCGCGCATCGAGCTAGCCGCTATGCTCGGCGCAACCAAGGCCTTGCGCCGTGGCGGCGCCGACGCCATGATCGCCGGCTCGGTGCACGATGTCTTGACCGAATTTCCCGACTGGAAAGGCGTCAAGATCGCCGTGGCGCTATCTCAAGGCACGCCATGGCTCTTGACCGTGCGCGCCGATCTTCCCGCCAAGCGCGGCGATCTCAACGCGCTGCGCGGCCTCCGTCTCACCGCGGCGGAGGGGCCGGATTTGGCACTGAAACAAATGCTTCGCGCGGTCGCCATCGATCCTGACCGCGATCTGCAGATCATCGAACTGCCGGGCGCCAAATCTCGCGATGTTTCCTTCGGCGTTTTTGCGGCGCGCGCCCTGGAAGCCGGCGAGATCGACGCCTTTTGGGCCAACGCGATGGGCGCGGAGACGGCGGTAAGCCGTGGAGTAGGGAAGGTGCTCATTGACGTGCGCCGGGGCGATGACCCGGACGAGGTGCGGTTTTTTACCTTTGCCGGGATGGTGACCACCGATGGTTTCATCGACCGCGAAACGGAGGCGGTCGGCGCGGCGGTGCGAGCGATCGTGCGCGCGCAAAAAGCCTTGCGCAGCGATCCGGCCTTGGCGCGAGAAGTGGGACTGCGGAAATTTCCTCCGGACGCGGCCGGATTGATCGCCAACGTGGTCGCGCGGGATGTGGTATTTTACGATCCGGCGATCAGCGCCGACGCGGTAACCAAAATGAACCGTTTCGCCAACTCCGTCGGCCATTTGTCCAAGCCGGTTACCTATGAGGATGTTGCGGCCGTTCGGTATCGAGACTTATGGAAAGTCTGAAAGCTCCCGTCGTGGCTCAGAAGCTAGTGCTCAGACGATCATTGCCGCAACCGACGGCAGCGGCATCGGCTTTTTGACCATAGTGTACAGCGCGCTTGCTAGCAGCAACAAAACCGCTGACGCCCAGATCATCACGTTATAGCTTGCGGTGCGGTCGTAAATCGCCCCCGCGATGACCGGGCCGATGACGCTGCCCCAGGTGGAGACGAAGCTCATCGAGCCGCGTATTTTTGCGAAATTTTTCCGTCCAAAATATTCTCCGACCGTGGACCAGTTAACCGGAAAAGTCGACTCGACGACACTGAACATGGGAATGAAAATCAATATCGCCCACTCTGAACGGGCCGTTGCCAGAACGGCCATAGAAATCATCGCCAGCAACATGCAAGCAGCCATCAGCTTGGGTTTGCTGACGCGATCGCCGATCCAGCCGAAGAGCAAATGCGAAGGAAAAGATGCAAAAGCCTGGACGGCGAGAAAAAACGCCGCGCGCTGCGGGTCCAGCCCCTTCCAAACCATCAGTGCGACGTAGTGCACGTTGATTGCGCTGAGAATGATGACGCGTATGGCGGTGGCGCCGGTGAGATACCAAAACGATGAAGTGCGCAATGCCTGCGCAAGGGTGAAGTCATTCGATTCACGCACCCGACCGAGTTCTTCGGGGAGGTTGTCCGACGGGCTCGCCGCGACTGCGTCGCCATCCGGCTCCAATCCCATGCTCTCGGGCGAACGGCGCACCATCAGCGCCAGCGGCATGCCGATCGTGATAAAAGCGATGCCGCAGCCAAAAGCCGCTTGGCGCCAACCGTAGCTGTGCACCGCCGCCGACAACAGCGGCGTGAAAATAAACCCGCCGATGCCGATGGAGCCGCTGATGATCGCCATCGCCAAGGTGCGCTTGCGGATGAACCAGGTATTCGCGATCAGCATCGGCGCATCCATGAAGCCGGCGTGAAACGATAGCGACACCACCCCCATGTAGACGATCAAGAGCATGAGATAGCTGCTGACTCCCGACAACAGCATGTGGCCTATGCCGGTCATCGTGAGCGCCATGATCATCAGCGGCCGCGGTCCGTGCCGATCCATGAAGTAGCCCGCAATCGGCCCTTCGAAGGCCCCTTGAGCGCGCGCCAGAGAAAAGACCAGCGCCGTCGAGGCGCGATTGAGGCCGAGATCTTGGCTCAAAGGCAAAAAGAAAACCGAGAACCCGTAAAAATACAGACCGCCGCCCAGGATGCGCAGAATCGAACCGACGGCGATCATGCGCCAACCGTAGTAGAGATCCGAAAATCGTGCGCGAATCAAATAGAACATTGCAACCCTTCGATTGAGTGTGGTGCGACCGGAAAATCCCAGGGGGACAACGGCGTGAGAGGCTTCAAAGTAGCCGAGTCGTCCGGCCATTGCAATCCGATAGGACTCGGATACACCTTCGCGCAGAGCGCCAAGCGGTATAACCGGAAACGCCGCGGGGCAAATCAGCCCGCATTTACCCTTGTTGTAATTTTCTCGTCTTCGGCGCTTTTGTGCCGTTTTCAGCGCCGCAAAATTCCTTCAACACGCTTTCGAGCGTGTCGAAATCGGCGAGCGTGCGCAGGGACGCAAAGGTCGGAAAGGTCATCGGCAGGTCGCCGCGCTCGTGCCGATCCATCGCTTGTTCGGGCGTAAGCCACAGGCTGTGCGCGACTTCATATGAGTGTTCCAGAGGCGCTTGACCATCCGGGAGCGCCGCGACGAAAAATCGCGTGTCGAAGCGCATGGCGATCTGTGTCGGAGTTTGCCAATGAGAAAAATAGCCCAGGCTCGCCAGATCGCAATATAGTTTTTGATGTTCGAGCAGAGCGGTGAATGTCAGCGAGCTGTGGAGCAGCGCATGGTGGATCTCGGCCAGCCGGTCCGCCCCCATCTGCGTGATCGCGAATGGCGCGCCAGAAACCGTAACCGCGAGCAACACGCCGACTTCTTCGAAGAGCTCGCGGATCGCCGCCGCCCAAAAGGCGATAGCTTGATTCGACCCAAACTCTGCGCCGACGATTTTACGCGCTGCTGCGGCTGAGAGGCCGATGCAGCGCTGCATCATCACCGCCGAGGCGTCGTCTTTAGTGACCGAGCCGCCCGGATAACAGTACATGCCGCCTAAAAACGGCATATCATCCGGACGCCGAGTGAGAAACGTTTCGAAGCTTCCGGACTCGGTACGCCGCAGCAAAATGACGGTGGCGGCTTGCCTTGGTTTGGCTTTCTCGCTCACGATACGCCCAGGGTCAACGCCGCACTGAAAGTATGACTGCAGGGAGCTCCGGGACAATAAAAACTTTCGAAATGCGACTCGACTTCGCCGAACCGGACGATGCTTGATGACACGGTGCCGGAGCCTTCGCGGTGGACGCAAATCGCGTCGCCAGGATCTTCGGAGTCGGCGGCCAAGGAATGGTCGGCAAGCACCGGCTGTAGCGCGGCGACCACGCCGGCGCCGTCGTTTTGACCCAAATTTTGGCCTTGGACCGCCTGGGAAAACAGCGCATAGGCTCGCGCTGCCTTGGCGGAGTGCAAATCAAATTGCGCGGCGCTGCTGAAAACATGGAGCCCCGGCCCTAGCTTCTGAAGGATAATATTCAGCCCCTGGTTGTATGCCACCAAAGCGTCGGAGCCCCCGGCAATGACGGCGGTAAAGGGATTGTAGCGATGGCGGTGGCCTTGCAAAAACATTTCGCTGTCGGCGACCGAGGTACGCTGGAGCAAATCCAGGCATAGCCGGCCGCGCGATCGGAGCTCCGCTGCCGGCGGAATTGCACCATTGGAGCGGCGGTTGAGAATGCCGGCGATGATGCCACGGTTGTTGACGCCTAACCAGGTGCCGCCGGCGCGCAAATCTAGCCCGGCTACGACTTTCGGCTCGCCAGCGATTAACGCAGGGGCCGTCGAGGGACGGTCGTAATGCTCGTCACGGTTGGCGGCGAGCAGCAGTGGAAAGCCCTCAAACATGTGAAAAAATAACGCCAGCGTGCACACATCTAAGATTTACAGAAAGCGCCGCAGTAGTGCAAATCTCTGCGCCGCGGTTGATTGTCGTCTCGGAAGGTTTGTGTTAGCTTGAAAAAATTGGGAAAGGCAGCCATGTTTCAATCGGTGGACGAGGTGATCGCGGGCTTCGGCGCGCAAAAGTATATCTGCAACAAAAACGTCGCAACAGTGGTCTACCTCGGCACGACGCTGCAAAAACCTATTCTCGTGGAAGGGCCGGCCGGCGTCGGCAAGACGGAACTGGGCAAGGTGCTGGCCGACGCTCTCGGCATGGAGCTGATTCGCCTGCAGTGCTACGAAGGCCTTGACGAGGCCAAGGCGCTCTATGAATGGGAATACGCCAAACAGCTGCTCTATACGCAGATTCTCAAGGAAAAAATCGGTGATATCCTGCAAGGAGCGCAAACCTTACAGGAGGCGGTAGATCATGTCGCCAAGCAGGATGGAGTGTTTTTTTCCGATCGCTTTTTACTGCCGCGGCCGTTGTTGCGCGCCTTGCTCTCCGAGCGGCGCTGTGTTCTGCTGATCGACGAGATCGACAAGTCCGACGCCGAGTTCGAGGCTTTCCTGCTGGAAGTGTTGAGCGACTTTCAGATCTCCGTGCCTGAAATCGGCACCCTCAAAGCCAAGCATATTCCGCTGGTCATATTGACCAGCAACAATAGCCGGGAGATGTCCGACGCGCTCAAACGGCGTTGCCTGCATCTCTATATCGATTTCCCCGATTCCGAAAGAGAAATGGAAATCATCAAGCTCAAAGTTCCCAACGTCGGCAACCATCTCGCCGACGAAGTCGTGCGGCTGCTGCATCGGCTACGCAAGTTGGATCTAAAAAAGACCCCGAGCATCAGCGAGACCCTCGACTGGGTGCGCGCTCTCACGTTGCTGAATATCAAACATTTAGATCATGAGTTGGTGCAAGAAACCCTCTCCACGTTGATGAAATACGAAGCCGACGTACGCAAGGCGCACCAGGAGCTCAAAGCCTATCTGGCGGAGAAGCAGGCGCAACGGCCGGCGTCCGGAGGCGGCAGCGACAAGGACCATCTACACTAACGTTTATTTATCCGACGCATTTTTCCCATGGAAGAGCGCATTGCCGAATTCGCCACGGTTTTGAGACGCAACGGCATTCGTGTGTCGCTTTCGGAGAACATGGATGCCTTTCGTGCGCTTGAACTCGTGGGAGTCACCGATCCGGCGCTGTTCCGCCATACGCTGCGCACCACGCTAATCAAGCGGTCAAGCGACGTAAAACCGTTCGAAGAGCTTTTCGACTATTTTTTTCTCGGTATCGGCCAGGCACTGGACGCTCTCGATCGACGCATCATGAACGAGCTCGGTTTAACCCCGGAACAGTTCCAGGAGATGCTCGAGCAGATCCAACGCCTGATCAAGGAAATGGAAGGGGATTTATCGGAGTTGACCCGCGCGCTGATCAACAACAATCGCGGCGAACTCGAACGGCAGCTGCGCGAGGCCATGCAGCAGGAAGTGGAGCAGGGCACGCCGGAGAGTTTTCGCCTTACTCCTTACACGCGCCTCTCCGGACGTTTGCAGCTCGACCGCGTGCAAAGCGAGATTGAGCGCTTCAGGGGAATGCTGCAAATGCTCGGCGAGAACGGCGAGGAACTGCAGAACGTTGTGCGCTATCTCGAAGAGCGCATGCGCGACTTAAACCGCCTTCTGCGGGAAATCATCCAGCAGGAACAGCGCAAAAAAGGGCTGGAGCCGCGCGATTCCTCACAGCGGAGCTCGCTGGCGGACAAGAGCTTCGCCTTCTACACCGAAGACGATATCCGGCGCATGAACGATGCCGTGGCACGCTTGGCGCAGCGACTGAAGAACCGCCTTTCAGTCCGGCGCAAGAAAGCCGCACGGGGCCGCTTCAACGTGAAGGAGACGCTGCGCAAAAACCTCCAGTTCGGCGGCGTGCCGTTCAATATCCAGCTCGACCGGCGCAAGAAGACCAAACCGCAGGTGATGGTGCTGTGCGATATTTCCGACTCGGTGCTTAATGCCTCCCGTTTCATGCTTCAGTTCGTCTATTCAGTGCAGGATCTCTACTCCAAGGTGCGCAGCTTCGTTTTCGTCGCCGAGATCGGCGAGGTGACGAAACTCTTTGAAGAGCACGATATTCAGACCGCCGTGGAAGCCGCCTTGAAGGGGGATGTCATCGACGTGTTCTCGCATTCGAATTTCGGCCGGGCCTTCGAGCAGTTTTACCGCAATTATTTCTCGGCGATCAACGGTAAGACCACCGTGCTGATCATCGGCGACGGGCGCAATAATTACAATCGACCGAGCGATTGGGTGCTGCGCGAGATCCGGCGAAAGGCCAAACAGCTAATCTGGTTGAACCCCGAAAGTCGCATGACATGGGGCATCGGTGATAGCGAAATGCCGCACTACGCGCCCCATTGCCATGTCGCCGAAGAATGCCGCAGCATCAACCAATTGTATAATATCGTCGACCTGGTCGTAGCATGAACAAAAAGCTTTATATTCAAACCTACGGCTGCCAGATGAACCAGTACGATTCGGAACGAATCGCCCGGGTCATGGCTCCCCGCGGATATCAGCTGACCGATCGCATCGATACGGCCGATTTAATAGTGCTTAACACCTGCAGCGTGCGCGACAAAGCGGAGCAGAAGGTTTATAGCGCGTTGGGGAGCTGGAAGGATTTCAAGGAGTGCCGCGACGGGGTGATCATCGGTGTTAGTGGTTGCGTGGCGCAACAAGAGGGCGAGAATTTGCTCAAACGGGTGCCGCATCTCGATCTCGTCTTCGGCACCCATAATATTCACAAACTTCCGGCGATGGTTGAGCGGGTCGCGGCCGCGCGCGCCCGCCCGGTGGAAACCTCTTTTTACCGCGATCCCTCCTACATGGAAGCAACCGATGGTCGCACCGAAGTGCGCGGCGTCAAGTCCTTCGTTACGATCATGCAAGGCTGCAACAAAGTTTGCAGCTTCTGCATCGTGCCGCATGTGCGCGGTCGCGAACTAAGCCGGCCAAGCGCCAAAATCATTGCCGAAATCGAAGCATTGGTCGCTCGCGGCGTCGTTGAAGTCATGCTGCTCGGGCAAAACGTAAATTCTTACGGCAAACTCACGCCCAGTGAGTTAAGCTTCGCCGAGTTGCTCGATCGTGTCGATCGGGTTGATGGCATTCAACGAATTCGCTTTACGACTTCCCATCCCCAGGATCTCTCACCAGAGTTAATCGAGGCTTTTGCGACCTTGAAGCATCTTTGCGAACATCTCCACTTGCCTGTCCAGTCAGGCGCCGACACGGTTCTTGAGCGCATGCGCCGCGGCTATAGCCGGACGGAATATTTGGATCGCATCGATCGATTGCGCCAGCGCCGCCCGGAAGTCGCACTCAGCACCGACATCATCGTCGGATTTCCCGGTGAGAGCGATGCGGAATTCGCCCAAACCCTAGAATTACTCAGGCAAGTGGAGTATGATGAAATCTTCTCGTTCCAGTATTCGCCGCGGCCGCAAACCGTATCAGCAAAGATTTATGCCGATGATGTTTCAGAAAATATTAAGAAGGCGCGTCTAAGCGAAGTACAGAATCTGCAACAAGCGATATCGCTGCGGAAAAATCGCCAGCGGATTGGCAATCTGGAGGAAATACTCGTGGAGGGTCCATCCAAGCTCAAAAACGGTCAACTCATGGGGCGTACGCGTACCAACCGAATCGTCAATGTTGCGGCACCGGAGAACCTGATCGGCCAACTCGTGCCGGTCAGAATTACCGGTGCCACGGCCAATTCGCTGTTGGGCGAAGTTTGGTCCAATAGATCGGAATTGATTTTTCAGTTAGACGAGGTCAGAGCGAAATGAAAAAGGAAGACACCATCCAAATGTCAGTCGGAG
>JBLMXG010000307.1:0-3771 GCA_050257635.1 Chloroflexota bacterium | reverse complement strand
GCAAGATAAAAATCAGAGCTATGGCGATTCGGTGCGACATCACAGCCTCCTTCTCGGCGTGCGACTCGGGTCGAGCGCAATGATTTAGGCTATCACAATCGATCGCAATTCCAATTCCGATCCCGAGCAATTTGCAGCGGGGAAATAAGTTGCCTGCTCGTTAGTTTCCCTGTATTGGTAGGCGCTATGGCTCAGACCGAACTCAAACGGCAAATCGGGTTGTTCGATGCCGTGATGCTGATTTCCGGCGATATGATCGGCATCGGCATCTTCGTCACGACGGGAGTTATCGCCGAAACCCTGCCGACGCCGGGTGGGGTATTATTGGTGTGGGCGCTCGGCGGCCTTTTGGCTTTGACCGGCGCGCTAAGCTGCGCCGAGCTGTCGGCGAGCCTCCCTTACGCCGGCGGCGATTACATTTATATTCGTGAAGCCTACGGCAAACTCACTGGCTTTCTTTCCGGCTGGTCGTCCTTCCTCGTGACTTTTTCCGGCGCGATCGCATTTCTCGCCGTCGGCTTCAACGGCTTCATGGCGTTTTTCTTTCCCGTGCTCGGCTCCCAGGACGCCATCTTCTCGTTCAATCTCTTAGGATTGTCGTTCCATGCGACTCTCGGCACGCTATTTTCGATCCTCATCGTGCTGCTGATCTCTGGCTTGCACTGTCTGGGGGTGCGCCAGGGAACTCTGACGCAGAATATACTGACGACTTTGAAGATCGGTTCGCTGTTGGGCATCATCGTTCTCGGCGTGTTGTTCGGCAAGGGCGACACGGCTCATTTCAATCCCTTGTTCGATTGGCAAAAAATCGGCAATTCGAGCGTATTTGCCGCGGCCTTTATCCCGGCGATTTTCGCTTATTCCGGATGGAACGCGATCATCTATATCGCCGGCGAAGTGAAAGACCCGGAGAGAAACCTGCCGCGGGCCTTGTTCCTGGGAGTTTCCATCGTCATCGCGCTCTATTTGGCGATCAACTTAGTTTACATCTATGGCGTGCCAGTAACGGAGATGAAAGGGGCGCTCCGGGTCTCGGAAGTCGCGACCACGGCGCTCTTCGGCCATCAGACTTCTTCGTGGATCACGGCGATGATCACGGTGTCGATCCTCGGCGCGCTCAACGTCGTGACCATGATCGGGCCGCGCATTTACTACGCGATGGCCCAGGACGGCCTGTTTTTTAAGCGGCTCATGCGCGTCCACCCGACGTTTGGCACCCCGACCAACGCGATCATTCTCCAGGCGGTGTGGTCCTGTCTCCTCATCCTCACTGGCACCTTCGGCACGCTGTTCACCTATGTCAGCGTCATCATCACGCTGTTCTCGGCGCTGACGATCGGCGCGGTAATCGTGCTGCGCTTTAAAAAACCGGAGCTCAAACGACCTTACAAACTCTGGGGCTACCCGGTGGTGCCGATTCTGTTTGTCGCAGCCAATATTTGGATTGTCTGGGGTTCGGTCGTCGAGAAACCCTGGGAATCGTTGGTCGGAGTCTTCATCGTCGGCCTCGGCATCCCGGCTTACCTTATCTGGCAGAAAAAGTTATAAGATTGGGTGAGCGCAAACGGCGAAGGTCGAATTGCCGAGTCCGCACTCGGAATGCTCGGCGCTGACGCGATGCCAACCTATGGTTCGAATCACCAAAGTTTACACGCGCACCGGCGACAGGGGAGAGACCAGCCTTGTCGGCGGCAAGCGTGTGCCCAAAGATTCGCCGCGCATCGACGCCTATGGCACTATCGACGAGCTCAACTCCGTCGTCGGCCTGGCGCGGGTGTTCAACGCGGAGAGCCTCGACGCCGGCGAGGCGCATCAGTTCTTGGACGAGGTGCTGTGCCGGCTGCAAGACGAGCTTTTCGATTTAGGCAGCGAGCTGGCGACGCCGCCGGAATTTTTTCAACCCGGCATGTACCGGGTCGGCGATGACGAGATCGCGCGGATCGAAAAACTGATCGACAAGTGCCAGGAAGATCTCGAACCGCTCAATTCCTTCGTCCTGCCGGGCGGCGGCCGTATCGGCGCTTACCTGCATCAGTGCCGCACCGTGTGCCGGCGCGCCGAGCGGGAGATTCTGCGGCTGTCGCGCGGTGAAGAGATCAACGAGTGCGCGATCAAATACGTCAATCGCCTGAGCGATCTGTTTTTCGTGCTGTCGCGCTGGATTGCCAAGCAGACCGGCGAGCCCGAGTATCTCTGGCAGCGCGGACTGCAGCAAAAACCGCGCAAGAGCTAAAAGCATTTTGGATTTTAGATTTTGTATTCTTACTTCAGAAATGTTGAACAAAACGACTGCAAGACAATTCATCCCGCCAAGGCGCCAAGGCGCAAAGCTAACATTATTTTCCAAATTCTCCGAACTTGGCGTGCTTTGCGTTTGGTTAGAATTTGGATTGGGGGATAAGACGGGGTCAGGAGCAAAATTTCCGGATCGATTACTTCGTCGTCATTTCGAGCCCAGGGAGAAATCTTTCCCGACGCGCAGAATCGAAACGTCAGTAACCGACACACTGCTGCGCTTGTCGATGCTTGTTCGATCAATCTAAAATCCAAAATCTAAATCGAAAATTGAATCGGGGGAATTCATGAAATTACTGGAGGGGAAAAAAGCGGCGATTTTCGGCGTGGCCAACGAGCGGAGCATCGCCTGGGCGATCTCGGAGGCGTTTCATGCCGAGGGGGCCGAGTTGGCGTTTACCTACGCCGGCGAAGTTTTGGAAAAGCGCGTGCGGCCGCTGGCCGAGGGCATCGGCTCGAAAATCATTCTGCCTTGCGACGTCACCAAGGACGAAGAGGTCGAGAAAGTTTTCTCGACGCTCAACCAAGAATGGGGCGGGATCGACATCCTGATCCACGCCATCGCCTTCGCCAATAAAGAGGACCTCTCCAATCCTTTCGTGCAGACCAGCCGCGCGGGGTTCCATCTCGCCATGGACGTGAGCGCCTATTCGCTGGTCGCGCTGGCGCAACGGGCCGCGCCCCTCATGGAAGGGCGCGGCGGCTCGGTCCTGACGCTGACGTATATGGGCTCGGAAAGGGTGATTCCCAATTACAACGTGATGGGCGTGGCCAAGGCGGCGCTCGAAGCCAGCGTGCGTTATCTCGCCCACGATCTCGGACCCAAAGGTGTTCGCGTCAACGCGATTTCCGCGGGGCCGCTCCGCACGCTCGCCGCCGCCGGCATCTCCGACTTCAAATCCATGCTGCATCATGTCGCCGAGCATGCGCCGCTCAAGCGCAACATCGACGCCGAGGAGGTCGGCAAGACCGCGCTCTATCTTTGCAGCGACTGGGGCAGCGCGGTCACCGGCGAAGTGCTGCACGTGGATGCCGGCTACAACATTATGGGAATGTAGACGGAAATTGAAAACGGAAAATTGAGAATGGATAATTACGGAACCCGGAAATCCTGCGGCCTTTGCAGTGCGGCCATTTTCAATTCTCAATTCTCCATTATCATTTATTGATTATGCTTTACTTCAAACAAATCGAAATCGGGCCGATGCAGAACTACGTTTATCTGATCGGTTCGACGGAGACGCGGAAGGTCGCCGTCGTCGACGCCGCCTGGGAGATCGATACGATCCTCAAGATCGCGGCGCAGGACGATATGGAGATTACCCATGCCTTCGTCACGCACACTCACCCCGATCATGTCGGCGGTGGATTCGCCGGCATGGCGATCGCCGGCGTGACCGAGCTGCTCGAAAAGTGCAAAGCCAAGGTTGTCGTGCACAAAGCCGAAGCGGAATTTCTCAAAGGACTTTCGCCGTC
>JBLMXG010000306.1:0-3345 GCA_050257635.1 Chloroflexota bacterium | reverse complement strand
CCAAGAATTTAAAAACATTACTGTGGTAACCGTTGAGTAAAAACAAGAGGGCCCGCTTGCCTCTATCTGAACTGCCCTAAGATTGATCGGCGAGCCGCGCCGTGGAACGGTGTCGGGAAGTTCGTCGTGCAAGCTGTCCAGCCGTGGAACGAACGTAAAGATTGCCCGTCAGGTCAATGCAGCTTGGTTGCTCGCTCTCATCTGAATCCGGCAAGGCTGATTGCCTCTGGCCGCGCGCCCAAAGACGTGGCATCGCGGTGACCTCAACGCTGCTGCTGGAGAGCTTTGATACGGCGTTCACCTTGGATTCGGTTGTCGCCTGCTGTAGCGGCGATTTCCCTGTGGAGGCTGTCTTTTATCCGCAGCACCTCGACGAGACAGCCGTCGAGCTTGCTCAGCGATTGCGTCAATTCCTCTTCCGAAGCACTGCAAAGCCGCGCACGCGCGTCGATGAGCCTTCGCGCTTCGTCTTGCAAGGGCGCGATCTCTTTCTGTTTTGCTTCCGCCCGTTGGATGAGCAGTTTTTCTCTCGAACCACCCGACTGTCCAGAGGAAGTAGCGAGGATTCGATACTCGGTCTTCAGTTCTTCGATGAGAGAACCGACCTCTAAAGTTTCAGCGACAACACGATAGGCAGTGGAGATCAGATCCCTCAGGAGACCGCGCCGATCGATTGTTTCCGAGTATCTTGCCACTTCCTGTGCGTTCATGGCCGTTCGGTGAGCAGCGCGGGCGGCCCAAAAAGCGCCAGCGGCGGCGAGAAGTCCAGTGACCGCCGCAATCAAGGCAAGCGTCTCTTGCACCATCATTCGTTCGGTTCAGCCATCAGCGCCCTTCGGCGAAGTTCGAAGTGTCGCTGTTTGGCATCTGTTTGCTGGTATGCCAAGGCATGCGCTCTTCCCACAAGCAGCGAAGCCATCGCAGCAGATAAATTCAGAATAAACCTTCTCTGGACGATAGCAAATCGGCGCACGGGACGTTTGACGCTATATTTAAAAGAGGGTTAATTAGGCCCGACGGGGCGATCGCAAGGCTTGGCTCGGCAACATGGACAAGGGGCCGCACAATAATTTGGTTGCTTCATGGCTCGAAACAAAAATCGGGTAGAGGCATCTTGGCGGCCCAAGGCTATCGACGGATTAGGAGCAGACAATGAGTATCGACGTGGTCCGCAAAGCGCTTCTGTGGTGCGCCGTAATCAATTACGGGATACTTTTAGTTTGGTTTTTGTTCTTTGTGCTGGCACATGATTGGATGTATCTGTTGCATACCCGTTGGTTTCGTCTCTCGGTTGAGCAGTTCGACATGCTTCACTATGCCGGAATGTCGATCTTCAAGATCGGCATCCTCCTCTTGAACCTCGTCCCTTGCGTTGCCCTCCACCTCATCCGTCGGGCATGACAAGGAATTCGCGCAGCATTGGGCGGCAGGTTTTCGTAGGGGCCTAGAAGAACGCGCAACAACGCCGAGACCGACCACGTTTTCCGCAAGCTCGGGCCGCTCAGGCACCCTTCAGTTCCTGCTAACCAACTGCGGCTGGGCTCTGGTATTACTTCCTTATTTCCTGGGCATTGTTGGGGACCGGCCTAAAAGAGACTAAAATCGAGAAGGAGAAAACCCAATGGCGACAAACTATGAAACTCTTCTGGTGAATAAAGAAAACGGGATTGCGACGATCGCATTCAACCGTCCGGAAAAGCGCAACGCTATGAGTCCCCAGTTGCACCGCGAGATGTTTCAGTTGCTCAGCGAAATCCGCTACGAGCCGGAGATCCGGGTCGTCGTGCTGACGGGGGCGGGAGAGAATTTCTGCGCGGGACAGGACCTCAAACAGTATTCCCTCGAAATGGAAAGCCAACCGCAACAGATTCGCGACGAAGTGCGGGAAAAAGTCCGGCGTTGGCGCAACGAAATGCTTCGCACCTTGCCGCAGCCGGTGATTGCCCGCATCACCGGCTGGTGTCTGGGTGGGGCTCTTACCGTAGTCGCGGGTTGTGATATCGCGATGGCGGCGGACGACGCCGTCTTCGGCCTACCGGAAGTCAACTTCGGTCATTTTCCGGCAGGCGATACCACGGCGGTGTTGACCGAACACCTCAAGCCAAAACACGGCCTTTACTATGCGCTCACCGGAAAGATGATGTCGGCGAAAGAGGCCGAGCGGATCGGTCTCATCTCGATGGCGGTCGCACGCCTGGATTTGGATCGGGAAGTTGCCGCGCTTGCGCACTCGCTTGCCGAGAAAAGTCCTCTCGCTCTCAAGGCGGTCAAAGAGGCCTGGTATTACAGTTCCTATGCCGCGGCCGACGTGGCGTACGAATTATCCAACCTGATCTCGCAGCGAACCATAAGAGATCAGGGCGGACGGCCGGGGCTTGAGCAATTCTTAAAAAAAACTCCGACCTGTGTCCGGTGCCATGAAGGAGGAAATCCCCTAAGGGTTCTCGAATGATCGATGGGCGCGGTCACGGCCTGAGAGCCTTGTTGAGATGTGAGGGCTCATGCTAGGTAATCGGAAGAAGGAGCGTGAAGATGAAATTATTAATTGCAGCCTTGTCCGTGATTCTGTCACTGCCTGCGAGCTCGGGGGCGCAGGGTAGCAAACCGACGACGCTCGCCGATCTGGCAAAATATAAAGGAGCGGACCGGGAACGGCTGCTTTACGAAGGAGCAAAAAAGGAAGGCAAGCTCACTTGGTATACCTCCCTGGTGCCGAACAAGCATATCGCCAAGGTGTTTCAGGCCAAATATCCCGGTGTGGCTGTCGACGTCTATCGCGCAGCGGGGAATACCCTTGCCACTCGGCTTCTAGAGGAAAGGCGTGCCAAACGTTACCTCGCCGACGCGATTGAATCGACACCGCCGCAGCTATTGCTATTGCGCGATGTCCAGGCGCTCCAGCCGTTCGCGTCGCCGCACCTCGCGAACTATCCCGATATTTCCAAGGAAGCGGCGCCAGGCGGTCTTGTTTTTTGGGCGACAGATCGGGAATCTTTGATCGGCGTCGGCTATAACAAAAATGTGATACGACCGGCAAACGTGCCAAAGAAATTCGACGATCTACTCAATCCGGCGCTCAAAGGCCTTATGTCGACTGCTAACAATGAAACCGGCGCGCGCGCCATTGGAGCGATGCTCAAGGGCAAGGGTGAAGGCTTCGTCAGAAAGTTAAAAGAACAGGATATCCGGCCCCATAGCACAACGGCTGCCGGATTAGCCGATCTGATCATTTCGGGCGAGGCGCCGCTTTCATTTACGATGGTGCAAACCAATCTGACTCAACCCGCGGCAAGCAAAGGCGCGCCGGTCGCGTGGGTCCCCATGGAGGTCGTAGCCGTGAACGCC
>JBLMXG010000305.1:0-3374 GCA_050257635.1 Chloroflexota bacterium | reverse complement strand
GAATTCCGGCGGCGCTTTTTGCTTACGCACTTCTTCGGCGCGGCCTTTTTCGACGCCCTTTGCGAAGATGATTTCGGCGTCAGCGTCAGAATATTTTCGCTCTTCGATCTCACCGTCGACGTTCTCGATCACCACGGCGATGTCGTTGAAGTTCAAGCCCTCGGTGGCAAGCAACTCCTTCATCCGACGCGCTGCGGCGAGCGCTTCGCCGTCGAATTCCGAGGCGAGCAGCCGGAACAGCTTAGCGAGGCGCTTGGCAATGGGTTCGTTGAGCGTGGTCATGTTCATTGCTGCCGATCCGGCGCGCGTCCGATTTGTGCGCGCCGTTGCATGAGCGGACAGTCTTTGCCCGGGACACCGCCACAGCCGGGCACGAACGGACAGCGCCACGGTGCGTCGCGCTCGACTTCCCTGGCACAATCAAAGCCGATTAAATCCAAATCGAAACCGAATAAGCTGAATTGATCACTGCTCATGACGCTTTCCCAAACTTGCTGAGTTCGTCGCCGACGCATGTCCAGCCCGGCCATTGTTGGCGCGCGAACAGCTCGACATAGGGCCCCTCACAGAAGCTTTCGATGCGGCGATAGACTTCATCGGGCTTGCGGCTGTGTTCCCGGCGTGGCGCGACGATCAGCTCACGCACACCGGCGGATTTTCGCCGTGGCGAGCCGCGCCGCCCCAGCCAACAAACTTCCACATTGTGCCGCGTACCGTAGCCGCCACCCATGAACCATCCGACTCCACTCCGATTTTGCTTCGCCCAGACGAAGCCGGCGCCACTGAAAGTAAATCCCCACGCGCGCATCAGCGGCTCGACCAGAAACACCGAGCGCAGCGGAACCCAGAGAAACAAGAAGCAATGCGGAGCCGTGATATCTATCATCGAGATGACGGTCAGTTGCTCGAACGACAAGCAAGCGTAATGGTGTTGCGGCGACCGTCCTTCGCCCTTGCGCGACCATGTTGCGAAGGCCAATGGCGGATCGACCAAAATGGCGCCGGCCTTGATGTTGGGAAGCATCAGCACCGCCAGCACCTCTCGCGGTGACTGCACATTTTGCAACGCCAATCCTCGGGATTTTCCGTGATACGTGACAGCAATTCGCCGGCGCGTGTTGCTTCAATCACGGCAACGGCACGATCGCTCATGGCTTGGGCTAGCTGCGCATCGAAAGGCACAAGGAAGTGCAGCCGCTCGCAGGTGTCGGCATTCACCACGGAGAAGAGCGCCGGATTGGTCACATTGAGGTAGGCTTGATAGACGGCGACCTGGCCGGCGTAGACGGCATAGAGTTTGACTAAGCCGTCGCGCTCGATCGCCTTCCACCCTTTCGCATTGAGGCACTTGTGTTCCCACAGAGCGGGATACAGTAACCCTCCCGCCTCCGGTCCAGCCGTGACGATGCCATCGGCATGGCCGCAAAATAAGCCGTCAACCGCCGTGAATTTCAGTCGCTCTTTTGGTGCGAACTCGAACCCCGCAGCGATCAGGTGCTGGCGTGTAACCTCTTCGAAAAAATGCCCGCGCGCGAAAACGTCCTTGATACGCGCCGGGAAAACCGGATCGCACATCCAATCGAATTGCACCTTGCGCAGACACTCTGAGCCGATCGAGCTGGCGCCGAGATATTGCCGATAGTTCTCGCTCGGCGGCTCGGCGCGCTCGATCAACTCATTGATGGTCTGGTTGATCGGTTGCTCTGAAAAATTTGTTCGATTGAAGTCGAGCATCACTGTTCCTCACGCAGATTCACGCAGCGCATTCCGTGTCGTCGTAGCAGTCCCTTCAGTACCCAGCGCAACGATCGAATTGGATCGACGCCGGGTAGCGGCTGTAGTGTCAGGACGAACCGGGGGCGAAAGGGAGCGCGTCCCCCTCCTTCCGATTCGTCGGCTTGCGCAAGATCGTGCTGCCCGAGCCGTGGTCGCGCGCAAGCTCGGCTTTGTTGATGAGCTGCCACGCCAGCAGCAGAAAGTTGACCATCGTGTCTTTCGACCACGAGGCCAGCGGCAGCGACCAATCGATCGCCGCCTTCTCGGCAAGCTCTGCAAGGATGGATGCCACCACTGCAACATCCCCGGGCGAAGGCGTAAGGCCGGTGTCGCGCACGGCCTGTTCCTGATCGAGGCCTTCTGCGATCGCTTGTTCGACCCGTTTCTCGACCCAGGCAAAAATCGCGCCGGTCAATACCCAACCCCATTGCGCGTCAGAGAGCCGGCCCACCGGCGTCATCGCGGGCAGGCTTGGGCAATTGTTCGCGATCTTGCGCGCGCCGGTGATGGCGGCCGCGGTGGCGGCCGCCTGCCAATCGTCTTCCCTTTTGTCCGGGATCTTGCTCATGATCAGTCGGCCCACTGTGGCCGTGTGATCGCGCTCGCCGGCGGTGTTGCTGATTGTGAGTTCGCAGACGGTGCGGCCGGCTTGCTTACCTGCTCGAGTTTCTTCCAGTTCGCGCGGTCGGGCGTGATCACGTCCGCGATCGTGTTTTTCGCGGCGAAATCGCCCTGTGGCGGCCTTACGCCCAGGCGGGCAACAAAGCGCAGACCATCCAGCTCGCCCCAGCCGGAAATTTTGCGCGCTGCCTGCGCGCTCTCGCTCTTGTCGTCGGGGCGAATTCCGCGAGCGGATTCCAAAATCGCCCTCAATGTACCGAGCGAGATCTTGCCCGCTTCAGCGTGGCCCGGCGTTGTGCCTTTCAGAGTGAAGAGCTGCCAGAGCTTGCGTTTTTCATACTGACCTTCGACGACAACGAATTCGCAGTCCAAGCCTTCGCTCAGACCGTTGCTCGCGGTTTTCAGCCAGCCGTCATCGCTAGCGCCGCCCGGGCGAATGTTGACCTGAAGCGTGCAAATCGTGCCAGCCGGAATCACTTCGAATGAACGCTGCTCGCCAGCCGCGTTGAAATTAAAATCAGTCATGTTTCTCTCCAGTTTGCTTGCGTTTGCTCGTTAGTTTCGCCATTAGTTTTCCGAGATGCGGCTGCTCGATCTGTTCGAGCCGACCGCTACGGTCTTTCGCTGGATAGGCCCAAGGATTCGGGTTCGTGCAGACAAAGCCGCGCGTTGGCGTTTTGGTGTTGCCGAAATCGAGCCATTGCATCGTGATGATCTGGTCGACGATGCCGGGCAGCTCACGCGATGTTTTGCTGCCCTCCGATTGCAGTTGCCAGGTCGCGACGTTGAACTCGTCGGTGACGCGCTCAAGAATGCCGACAAAGATCACGTTCATGCGGCGCGCATGTTGCAATTGGTTTAACCAGAGAATCATTTCGCGCCCGTGCAGACCGTAAGCACCACGGACATCCTTTCGGCCGGTGCGTTCCGAATGGGCTTCGGGTTGCTGTTCGGCCCAGCGGAAACTCAGCCGGCTG
>JBLMXG010000304.1:0-23721 GCA_050257635.1 Chloroflexota bacterium | reverse complement strand
TGGCGGAACGGCTCGGAGTCCCTCGTCCCGCTATCATCGCGCACCGCGGCGCCTCCTATTTTGCCCCGGAGGAAACCGGTCCTGCATACCTGTTGGCGCGTGAGATGGGTGTCGACTATCTGGAACTTGACCTTCAGCGAACCAAAGACGGCGTCCTGGTTGCGCTCCACGACGACGATCTCCGTCGAACTACAAACATTAGCGACGTCTTTCCTGGTCGGGAGATGGATCCAGTTGACAGGTTCACCTTTGCCGAGCTGCAAAGACTCGATGCGGGATCGTGGTTCAACATAAGATTCCCGGACCGTGCGAGAGCCTCCTTTAAGGATGTCAAGATTCTCCGTCTTGAAGATGTGATCAATATCGCCGAGGGCGGTTTCCACAAGCCAGGGCTTTATATTGAGACCAAATCAGCGCACCGCTTTCCGGGAATAGAAAAGCAGCTTGTCGAGATCCTCACAGCTCGTGGCTGGATAAGGCCGCGACCTAGGGGTATTGCCGATTCTCCGCAGACCGAACGCGATCTGGGTCCGGCAAGAGTTATCTTCCAGTCTTTTGAACCGGACAGTTTAGCTCTACTCAAAGAGTTGGCACCGCAAGTTCCGGCGGTGCTCCTGATCGACGAAACCATGATAAAAAAAGACGGCTGGAACGCGCTCTTGAGGAGAGCAAAGCAGGTCGGAGTCGGAATTGGGACATGGGGATACCGGTGGTCGCAAGATCCCGAATGGTCGATTAAGGATTCGCCCAAGCGCTACGTCACAACTTGGCCGTGGTACACCGGCCAAGCTCATCGAGCCGGACTTCTCGTGCATCCCTGGACCATAGATGACCGTTGGGAGATGTGGATGGTGTCCCTCTTTGGGGCCGATGGGGTTTTTACCAACCGGCCAGACTTGGCGCGCCTTTTTTACGGCAGGGCAGGTCCCATAGATCTCAAACCTATGTGGGAGAGAATCGGCTACTGAGCTTGTCGGGACCGACGCGGCGCCAATACTGCGATAAGATCAATTTGAAGCGTCTTTTTTTATTGCTGCCCAACTTGGCGTAATTTGACGTTCTTAAATGGGTTGGGAACCGACGGGCTACCTCGTTTCTTCTAAACCTACCATTCAGTCCGTCATTGGTTTAAGCAGTTGGACAGTCATTCAACGCTGGCCTATAATCCGCCGTTACCATTGGCGAAACTGACTGCTATGGCAGCGCGAGCAGACGATCCTATCAGAGCGAGGTGTTTCCATCCATCTGGGCAATTCGTCGAGTTTCCTAGAGTGGATGTTGAGACATCAATTCCCGAGCGATTTGAAAAAATCGTCAAGCTTTACTCCGACCGGCTTGCAGTCAAGATGGCAGAGCGAGCGGTCACCTATGATCAATTAAACAAGATCGCCAACACAATCGCCTGCGCGATCATTCGTGAATGTGGCGCGGGCCAGCAGCCCGTCGCCTTGCTTTTCGATCCAGGAATTGAAGCTATTGCAGTGATGGTCGGGGCGTTAAAAGCGGGTAAGTGCTATGTGCCCTTGGACCCGTCATTTCCTCTATCGAGCATATCGTCGATACTCGAGGACTCTCAAGCCGGTCTCATCGTTACGGATACGGCAACTGCTCCGACCGTCGCAAACGCGATCGCTCGCGGCGTGCGCTTGCTGAACGTTGACCATTGTTCGCTCGGCTTGAGCGAAGACGATCCAAAGTTGTCACTATCTCCCGACACGCCATCATTTATCGTTTACACTTCGGGATCGACCGGACGACCGAAGGGAGTGCTGCATACGCACCGCACAGCGCTACACGCTGCCATGCTGCTAACCAATCTCGTCCATCTCAGTTTTGAGGACCGTATCGCATTGCCTTTGTCGCACAGTTTCAGCGCATCGATTCGGTTCCTTTTCGGGGCATTATTCAACGGCGCGACACTCTTGCCTTTTAATTTAAGAAAAGAAGGGGTTGCGGCCTTGGTCGAGTGGCTAGGTCAGGAAGCCGCCACAACGTGTAGCTTTACCGGAAGCATGTTTCGGCAATTTTTGTCTCAATTGAGCGATAGGCACAGGACCTACCCATTCCTTCGCTTATGCTTTGCGGGTAGCGAGTCTGTTTCAAAAAATGATGTAGACCGTTACAAAATCCTGCTACCGGATCATACGATCCTTGCGACGAATATGGGCTTGAATGAGGCCGGTTCGATCCGTAATCTTTTAATCGACAAAACCACCGACATGAGCGGAAGCATTGTTCCGCCAGGTTATCCAGTGGAAGACAAGGAAGTTTTTCTGTTGAACGACGCGGGGGAAAGGGTCGGATTCGATCTCGCTGGCGAAATCGCGGTGAAAAGTGACTACCTTTCGCCAGGGTACTGGAGGCAGCCGGAACTGACGGCAACCAAGTTTCTCGCCGATGACGCCAACGGCAGGAAGCGGATCTACCTGACCGGCGACCTCGGTCGTTTGTCGACGGACGGTTGCCTCCATTACTTGGGCAGGAAAGATTTCACGGTAAAAATCCGCGGTTACAATGTCGAAACTCCCAAAGTTGAGGCAGCGTTGCTTGAGCACCCGGGAGTCCAACAAGCGGCGGTGGTGTCATGGCGCGATCACAAAGGAGATATCAAGTTAGCAGCCTACATTGTGGCGCGGGGGCAGCCTCCACCGAGCGCCGGTCAATTGAGGCGTTTGTTAAAAGGAACCCTTCCCGATTACATGATCCCGTCAATCTACGTTGAGTTAGAAGCGTTGCCTCTCACCCCGACCGGCAAGATTGACCGAAAGGCCCTGCCAGAGCCTGGAGCTAATCGGCCGCGGTTGGACGTTTCTTATGCCTCTGCGCGCAACGCGACCGAGAAGGATCTTGTCGGGGTATGGGAAGACGTTCTTGATATCCATCCGATCGGCATCCACGATGATTTCTTTGACCTCGGAGGCCATTCGCTCAGCGCCGGTCAAATTGTCGCTCGTGTTTACGAGCGCTTCCAACTGAAGATCCCGCTCGAAGCCCTATTTCAATCGCCAACTGTGGCAAAGATGGCCGCTGTGATTGCCGATCACCACGAAGAGTTTTTAGTCGGCAAAGAGCTGAAGAATATTATGCAGGAGATTGAATCGTTGTCAGACGAAGACGCACAGCGGCTTGTGAGCGGAGTTCACAGAAAAGATTCCAAAATTTGATCCACTTTTGAATCAAGCTTGAGCCCGGTCCCTCTAGCTCACGCCAAAATTTTTCGCATATGGCCTTCCGTATCCTCGCCGATGCCACAGTCATTCTCCATTTATGTTTCGTTCTGTTTGTGGCCCTCGGAGGCGTGCTCGTCGCGCGTTGGCCACGACTCGCTTGGGCGCACCTTCCCGCGGCCGGCTGGGGCGCATGGGTCGAGTTCGCGGGCTGGGTCTGTCCGCTCACGCCGCTCGAGAACTGGTTTCGCCGACAAGGCGGCGGGCCCGAGTATACCGCCAGTTTTATCGAGCACTACCTGGTTCCCGTCCTCTACCCATCGTCGCTCTCGCGCGAGCTTCAGTGGGGACTGGGCAGCCTTGTGATCCTAGTCAACGCGGCTGTGTATCTCGTGGTTCTTCGACGGCGCGCCCGGCGCTAGCGGTTTGCTTCCCAATATGGTGGAGTCGCCCCGCCTTCATGCCGCCAATTGACGCTCTCCCGCTCCGCCTGGCTGGGTGACTTGCAGCTTTAATCAGTGCGCAATAGGATCGATCCCTCATAACAGCGAGGTAAATCTCATACAGAAAGGAGAACCCCGATGGCAGTGATCGTAAAAAAGATCGTGCTATGGCGAAAAGAGGTTGAAAACCGGCCCGGAGCTCTTTCCAGCGGCCTTGCGTCGCTCGCCGCCGCGGGTGCAGACCTCCAAGTTGTGCTGGCCTATCGCTATCCAGGCGAGGAAAACAAGGCGGCAATCGAGCTCTACCCAGTCACCGCGAAGCGGTCGGTGGCCGCGGCGCGAGAAGCGGGACTCACGGCGTCGCCCTTGCCGGCTCTGCTGGTGGAGGGCGATAACAGGCCCGGTCTTGGTCATGCGATCTCCCGCGCCATTGCCGACGCGGGGATCAATATGGATTTCGTCGTGGGCCAGGTTGTAGGCAAAAAATATTCAGCGGTTTTTGGATTCGGTTCCGAAGAGGACGCTACCAAAGGCGCTGCTTTAATTCGCAAGGCAGCGGCCGCTAAAAAACGATAAGAGTTGATCGCTATCGCGGGGAGGCTTGCATTCTCCCTCGAGGCGAAAAGAAAGGATGACATGCCGGCGAAAGCCGGCGTCCATGATAATTTCTTTTTAGAGACTGGAAAGAGTGAATAGGCCGCGTTGGATTGTCGATTATTTAAAACCAGCGTCGATCGTACCTTCAGGCAGACAAAAGAAAGTAAGATCCGCCAGGATAATAACCGGCCTTGATCGACACAAACTAATCCGACTTGTGATAATTGGGAGGACAGGAACCGAAGCTGAGCAGGAATGCACTTTGCGTTAGGTTTCAATCGTGTGTGAGGTACGCCTCCCGATAGCTCTCTTGGCGCGCCAGAGACTGGCGCACCGATTCCGCCTCTTGTCGCGTGCCGAAACGTCCAATCCGGACGCGATAATAGGTGCGGCCATTTACCTCAGTTTGGACTACGTAACCCTCGTAACCGTTGGCCTTTAATCGTTGCACCAAGTTATCGGCGACATCTTTCGCGGGCGCGGCGGCAATCTGTACCGACCACTGCGTCGTCGATTCGGCGCTTTTCGCGGAAGGAGATATCGGAGTTGATTTAGCCCGCTCCGAATGTTCTCGAACCGCGGTCTCATCCTTGGGTGACACGCTCTTCGCCGCCAACCGCACTGCGCCATTCGAGGTCGGATCGGAAGTGTTAACCTCCGGCTTTGCCGGTGCCGGGTCGGCACTTTGACTCGCGATCCCGGCGGCCGCCGCGCGAATCGAAGATGCACTCTGTGGCATTAAACTGGTCTCACCCTCGGCCGAGCTCGGGTTCCCGCCATTGGCCCGCTTCGGAATAGCATAATCACCGGGCAGGCCGAGATAGGAGATGACCGCGACGCTCGTGGCGAGGACCGCCGCCAATGCGCTCTGCCGTAGTGTAAAGTAGCAACGGCGGCGAATTTGCGGGCTTGTTTCGCGCTCGTGCGCGGGGAATTCCTGAGGATGGGCATCATTCTCGAACTCCTGAGCGCCGAGGCCAACATCGCTCGTCAGTGGGACGTGTACGGGCGACCAAGTTTGGTTCAACGCGGAGTTATCTTGTAGCACCGGGCGGAATCTTGCGATCAGCTCTGCGGCCTTGGACTTGCGTAATTCCGCGGCGCAGGGCTCAAAAGTGAATCCCGTCGGCCGTAAATGACGGGATTGAAAATCGGTTTCGCTCTCATGGAGTAGCAAGGCCGCTTGAATATTCGTCGACTCGCCGATGAAAACCTGGCAATCGAAGTTGAAGAGTCCGTACACGCCGGACGTAGGCGGTGCGCAGGCGAGGATCGCCTCTCGGGTGAATCTATCGCAACGGCCATCGGGCTGCCACGACAAGGTCCAGCGCGTGGTCTCTTTGTCGAGTTTAGCAGTCGTTACCTTCAAGATCGCGCACCTAAGGCTTTCGACAGCGGACCGGGCGAGATACGGTAACGAGCGAAAGCAGCGGGAGGGCGTCAGCCCTCCCGCTGTTAATACATCAAAGGCGGTTCGATCACAACTTTTCGAAAACCCAGACTTGTGCGTTTCGAAATCCCGTCGTTGTGTCGAGGGTCCAGAGAACTTCCTCTAACGCATCGTCGAACACGTTGCTCATGATCTTAGTGAAGCTCTTACCTTTATTGAAAGTGTCCGAGTCGATGAGGCAGAGGTCATCTGTACCCACATCGATTATATCCGCACAGGTCAAGTTCAGGCTGTCGGTCTTTTTGCCAACGACCCGGATCATGACATAGACGGATAATTGTTCGTTCACGAGCACAGCGGCGGTGCCGTCGCTCGTTCCGTCACAATCGGTTATTTGGAAATTCTGATTCGCAGTGGGGTCGAGCGTCCACAAGATGGATCCAATCGACCCCGACTGAACCCGTTGGAAAAAAATCCGGCGCCCCGAGTTGGTGCAGGTGGTATCGTTCGTACTCCAATTATCTTGGGGCACTGCGAGTACGTTGAAGCTGAAAAGTTTCTTCCCCACATCGCTGTCTCGAGAGTCTCCGGGAGGTGCGGCGAACGCAGAGGTTCCAATGAGAAAAACGCTCAGAACTGCGGCTAGTTTTAACCGAAAAGTTAAATTTCTCATTCTTTTTCTCCTCGATTAGTCGATTTTTGCGGACTTCGGTTTTGCGCAAGATCGTGCAACTTCGCACACTTTCATCCGTTCGACGAAACGGTTCCGCTGCGTTTCATCGTCGAATACTGCCGCCCGATCGATGGTTTTTCACCTCCTTTCAACGGTATGAACTCGGCTTGCGCATTTTTACTTATGGGCGGATTACAAAGCAGCAAGTCGTATGCCGATCAACGGAATAATTTTTAAGTAAATCGGATTGATCAGGCGGGTTGAAGGCTAAGTGAAACTTTGCCTTGGTAGGGATTGTGCTATTTTGTATCGCAACAAAACATGGATGAGACATGCCGGATGAACGGATCGGAAGGTTTGCCTAAGAGCACTGGTAGGAAGGCCTGATCCGATACCGACACATATCCGGCGGCGTCGGGCTAATGCGGCTTTTCCCTGATATCGGGATTTATTCAATTTCCTCCGAGCCTCTTCCTCTGAACCTCTTGACATGATCGTGCGCGCAACTTACGCTCCGGCCACCGCAGCCAGATTACCAGGAGGTGGCTCATGGCCAAGGCATTCGGCGTATTCTTACTTTCCATCTTTATCTCGACAGCGCTGGTCACGTCGGCGCGTTCGGCCTCAGTCGAGGATTTCTACAAGGGCAAAACCATCCATTTCGTCGTCGGCGGATCCGCCGGCGGAGGCTACGATACCTATACTCGGCTTATCGGGCGCCACTTCGCTCAATACGTTCCCGGCAAGCCCAACGTTATTGTCGAGAACATGCCTGGAGCGGGGATGCTGATCGCGGCGAACTACATCTATAACAGCGCCCCTCGCGACGGAACGTACATCGGTCACTGGTCCGGTCCGCTGATTCTCCAGCACATGATGGGGAACCCCGCGGTGAAATTCGAGGGGCGGAAGTTCGGCTGGCTCGGTATGCCGACGGCGGATTCCCTCGTGTGCATAACGACGGATCGCAGCGGGGTAAGGACGGCGGAGGACTGGCGCAATGCCAAGACACCGGTCAAGCTCGGAGCGATCGGTCCCGGCACCAGCGGAACCGACGATACCAAACTGATGGCCTTCGCCACGGGCTTTCCCTTGCAGCTCATTCAGGGTTACAAGGGCACCGCCGATATCAGGGCCGCGGCGGAGCAGGGAGAAATTGGCGGGACCTGTGCTTTCGGCTGGCAATCGGCGAAGGTCACCTGGGTCAACGCGCTGCGCGCAAAAGAGATTCATGTGGTGCTCCAGACGACGCTGGAGCCCCACCCCGAGCTCAAGGGAGTCCCTCTCGCTGTCGATTACGCAAAGACGGAGGAAGGGAAAAAACTCCTCCGCATCGCCGGAGACCTTTATGGCAAGCAGAGGCTTTATTCTCTGCCGCCGCAAGTGCCCGAGCAGCGCGTGCGAGCGTTGCAGAAAGCGTTTATGGATACTCTGAAAGATCCTCAGTTCATGGCCGAGGCAGAGAAGGCCAAGCTCGAGATCAGCCCGGTCGACGGCCCTGGCATCGAAAAGATGGTGAACGGCTTGTATGACATGGAGCCCGCCATCGTGAATCGAGTCAAGCAGATACTCCAGTCAAAGTAGAAGCGAGAGGATTTCGACTGCAACAAGTGTCGGGGATCAAGGCCTTGATTGCACGGCATTGCCTTTGGCTTGAACGCTCCGTCGCGCTTCTTGCCGGGGACGAAATTGCTCTGCCCGGACTCGCGACGACGTTTGCAGCGTGACCGTCACCGAAACGATCAACCCCTGATCCCTGCTGCCCCTCGTCCTAGATGTGACAATCCCGCAAGCGGCGGGCTATCGTCCCATCCCTTTAGAAGTGTTTTTACAGGAAGCGCGAAGCCGCTTATAATGACGGCTAATTTAAGGGGGGTGACATGGCAACTACGCAGAGCATAAAGTGGTCTCAGTGGATTAGAAGGGGATTGTTGATTCTTACAATCTATGCGATCGGTCTTTTAGAAGGGTATTATCTGCCCCGCTACGGCCTCGAATGGATGCTGGGAATCATGGGTGCCACCGCATTTCTAGCCGGGTTTTGGGTAAAGAAAAATTGGGACTAACTCCGCCGCTCCTTTCTGATCTTTGCAAGAAAGTGATTTTGCACAATGAAGTCCTTTTCGATGAGCAACTTAGCTGGTGCCTCGGTTGGCGCGAGTCTGATATTCCCAAGATCATAGGCCTTTAGGCGACCCGCAAACGTCCTGGATCGGAAACCCCCGACTCCTGCCGCACACCATCCGCACCCAGTCGGTCGAGCATTGTTGAGAGCCGTTCCATGGTCCCCCAATCGCTCCAGGTGACACCGCGCACCGGAAGAACCAGGAGCGCCTGGCGATGCTCGAACGGCAGCGCTTCAAGGATGCCGGTGGAGAAATTAAGCGGCGGCAGCTTTCGATAAACCTGTTCGATTACTTGCCGCTCGTCGGCTGTCCCGAGTGCATTTTGGATCGGCTCGAAAGCACGAGAGATCTCGGGCGCCGCGCGCCGGATTACGGATAGTAAAGTTTTGCATGAGAAGACCATGACCATCGTGTTCCATAGGGCGCCGCGGTCGATAATCTTTGCCGCTACTTTGGTCGAGGGCTTTTCTACGAACATTTCCACCTGCCGCACCGACTCGACTTGCAAAGCATCAAGCTTTTTGCCGGGAACGATATAACCATATTCCGAGTCTGGTGCATCGGGTTCCATGCCCAGAAGGACCAATCGAGAGGGGTCCGACTCGACCGCGAGGAATGCGCGATCTACATATTGCATGAAACGCTCTTCCTCGAGCACGAAATGATCCGACGGGAACAGAGCCACAATCGCATCGGGATAGCGTTTATAAACATGTAACAACGGAAGCAGAATCCCCGGCGCCGTTTCCTTGTTCGCGGGCTGAACGACCAAGCTCTGCGGCGGCGTCAATGCGAGTTGGCAGTGAACTTCGCTAAAGCGGAGATGCTCCTTGGCTACCACGATAAAAAGCCGCTCGGCCGGTATCAGGCTTTCGGCGCGATCCCAGGTATGCTCGAGCATGGATCGGCGACCAACAAAGTTGACGTATTGTTTAGGCAAGTCGTCGCCGCGTCGCTGACGGACAAATTCTTGCAACCGCGTGCCGTTCCCGGCGGACAACACAATTCCGCACCGAATGGTGGATTCTGCTGTGTTGCTTGATTGTGAAAAGATCATGATTTCTTCCGAGGGGGCTTTACTCGATCGTTGAGCAAACCGGTTGATGACGATTTGTTTGATTGCGTTGCACCTTGTCCATTTGAATTTGCCTGCGCGCTAACATGATTTAATTCGGCCCCTCGGCTAAATACGCTAGAGGGTCACTCGGCTCGGATCGCTTTTCGGTGACTCTCAGCAACTGATCAATGGCACGGAATAAATCGTCATGCGTAAACGGCTTGGAGAGGCAGTCGTTAAAGCCTCGCGCCATATAATTTTGCCGGCTATTCGGACATAGCCAGGCGGTCAGAGCCAAAACTGGAATGTCCTCTGTCTTCGGATTTGCTCTTATTTGGGAGACCGCTTCGAGACCATCCATTTTGGGCATAACGATATCCATAAGGATCACATCTGGGTGCTCGGACACGGCCATAGCTACTGCCTCGGCTCCGTTCTTCGCAGTTGCGACCTGGTAACCACAAAACCGAAGTTGTCGGGAGAGTAGATCGAGTAAATCTGGGTGATCTTCGGCTACCAAGACTCGTAAATTCATCGTTGAAGCCTTTCGCCCATCAGGCTTCTCGACGAGTTGGAGATATTCAGGGTTAAGGGTCACGATAGGGATTCCTCGTGTCTTCGGATTCGTCCTGATTTGTGACAGCGCTTCGAGTCCGTCCATTTTGTTGGTCGTCACGACATGCATAAGGATCACGTCCGGATGCTGGGACAGGGCCATCGCGACTGCATCCGTGCTGCGTCTCGCAACGCTGACTTGGAAGCTGAATAACCGTAGTTGCCGACCGATAAGTTGGACTAAGTCTTCACTATCTTCTACGACCAGGACCCGTTCGTTCACGTGAAATCGCTTCTCCTTGTTGAGATCACCCGACCAATTTTTGGATGGTTCCTCGCAAACAGCTCTGTCGTTTTGGCTCGTTGGGCGCGCTGAATTGATGCCCGTGCCGACTATTGATTTACGCCGAGCGTCACTTCTCTCAATGACAACCACCGGATAACTTTTAACCATATCCTGCGGCTCATCGAAATTGGGGATTCCCTGATTCTTGGGTTCGAATTTCCTGACGCGTTGAGAGGCTTTTCGCGCGGCTCAAGGCGGCATTACGGCGCGGTTGCGACGGACCGTGATTGTCAAGACCGAGACTAAATTCGGGGAAGCTATCTGGGCTACGAAGAATTGATCGGTGGCGGAAGGTAAGTTACTGTTTCCCCGGAAAGGCAATCGTTACTTTCGGCTTATTCTCTATACATATGTAGGCCCGAAGCTCGGACGTCGAGTCGTTGAAATCTCGGCGCCGACAAGCGAGGTGAGTTATTCCGACCCTGAAACCGATTGAAAAAGGATCGCGGCAATTTGCCCGTGCGATTCTCGACTCCTTGGACGACCACGTCGCCGCGCTGGACGGCCGGGGAACTATTCGAGCGGTCAACGAAGCTTGGGAACGGTTTGCCGCTCAAAACGGTGCGCCTGACTCATCGAACGTTTCGCTCGGGGCCAACTACTTGGATGTTTGCCGACGGGCAGCAAAGGAGGGAAGTCCAACGGCGGAGCAAGCCTTGAACGCGATTGTGTCCGTGCTGAGCGGCGCGAAGGATCATTGCGTCATGGATTACGAGTGCTCGTCACCGTCTCAGGAGCGATGGTTCAAGATGACCGTGCTCCGGCAAAAAACAGCGGCCGTAGGGGCGATCATCATCCATTCGGATATCACCGAGGGCAAGCAGACCGAAGCAGCGCTGCGCAGAAGCGAGGAGCGACTGCGGCTTCTCACCGACGCACTGCCGGTCCTGATATCGTATGTGGATCAAGAGCAGCGGTATCGTTTTAACAACAAAGCTTATGAGCACTGGTTCGGCTATCGACGCGAATTTGTGGAAGGGAAGCATATGCGGCAGATTTTGGGCGAGAAGGCCTACCAGGCTCTTCGTCCCCGTGTCGAGACTGCGTTAGCCGGCCAGTTGGTCACGTTCGAAGAGTCCATTCCGTACCGGGGCGCGGGAAAGCGGTACGTGCGGGTGACCTATGTTCCTGATCGTGAGGATGGACGGATACGGGGATTTTTTGTGCTTGTCGAGGACTTGACCGCACGCAAGCAAACGGAAGAGGAGATACGCGAGTCGCGCGACAGGCTCTCGACCATCATCACCGGCGCCGATGTCGGCACTTGGGACTGGAATATTCCGGACGGTACCGTCGATGTGAATGACCGCTTCTGCACAATGCTTGGATACGAGGCCGGGGCTTTTGGCACCGACGCCCAGCGTTTTTTTGACAGCTTGCATCCGGATGATTTGGAAAAGGTCAATCGCCAGGTGGCTTCCCACCTTGCAGGCGAAAGCGAATTCTATCGGTGCGACTTTCGATTACGAACTGCGGACGGCTCTTACAAGTGGATTCATGACGCAGGACGTCTTATCGAACGTGACCGCAAGGGAAGACCGCTTCGTATGGTTGGTATTCATATCGATGTCACCGACCGTAAGGCTATTGAGGAAACGCTCCAGGTGCACCGGGAGGCTTTGAGAAATCTCGCGGCGGAAATTTCTCTTACCCAGGAAAAGGAGAGACGTCAGATCGCCGATGATCTCCATGATCATATCGGTCAAAACTTAATCCTCGCCAAAATGAAGTTAGGTGAGCTAAACGCTTTGTTGCCGGATCGCCATGCGCCGGCAATCGAGCAGGTGCGGAATCTTCTCGACCAGTCTCTTCAGGACACGCGCTCGCTGATTCGCGAACTTTGCCCCCAGGTGCTTTATGAGCTGGGATTGGAAGCGGCGATCGATTGGCTGGTCGAGCAAACTCAGATGAAATACGGTCTGCGCTGCGTCGCCGACATCCGCCCATTACGAAAACCGATCCGGGAAGACCGGCGGATGGTGCTTTTTCAGGCGGTCCGCGAGTTGCTCGTGAACGTTGCCAAGCACGCGCGAGCGACGCAGGTCAAAGTTAGCCTGGAAGAGGATGATGATTGGGTTAAGATTCAAGTCGCCGATGATGGTTGCGGATTCGACCCATCGTCGTTCACGTTTCCGGAGTCGACGGAAAGGGGGTTCGGGCTGTTCAGCATTCGGGAGCGTGTCGCCCTCCTGGGCGGGGAACTACGAATCCATTCCGCCCTCGGACAGGGTGCACGGGTAACCGTGATGATCCCCGTTTGAACGGGCGGACAACGCCATGCCTCACACTATTCTTATCGCCGACGATCACAGGCTTCTAAGAGAGGGACTGCGCGCTTTGCTTGAGCGTGACGGCTTTCGCGTGGTCGGAGAAGCTGACAACGGCCGGAGCGCCGTGAAGCTCGCCAAGCAGCTCCAGCCGGATATAGTGATCACGGACATTGCCATGCCCGACTTGAACGGCGTCGATGCAACCCGGCAGATCTGCGTGGAAGCGCCGCGTTCGAAAGTCCTTGCATTGTCCATGCACACCGAAAGTCGCTTTGTGCTGGGAATTCTTGAGGCGGGAGCGTCGGGGTACCTACTCAAGGACGCGGCCTTCGAAGAACTGTCCATCGCGATTGAGACGATCAGCAAAGGTCAGGTCTATCTCAGCCCGGCCATCGCGGGGGTTGTAGTGAGACAGTCTCTCGCGCGGCTCGGAACTCAATCCACGCTGCCCCAGGCGGAACTGTCAAAGCGGGAAAGGGAAGTTCTCCAACTGATCGCCGAAGGCAAATCCACCAAGAAAATCGCGACGATGCTGCACGTCAGCGTAAAGACCGTGGAGACGCACCGCAAACAGATCATGGACAAATTGGACATCCACAGCATTGCCGAGCTGACCAAATATGCGGTTCGCGAGGGGGTCACCTCTTTGTGATCGCGCAGGCGGCCGTCGGATTCGCGGCGGCCGGCTTTACGGTGCGACCGTTGTTTGGAACATCTGCGAGGCAATTTCTAATCATGGGACACCGTGTCAGGCCTTGGTTATTTGTTTGTTATCAGTTCCCCGCGAAAGAGCTGCGGCTGCAATTATCAAAGAAACAAAGTCCGACACGATTTCCTCTCGGGTTGGGAGACTTGAAGTCAAGTGTACGGGGAGCCGTTACGGTTTCGGTGTTAAAATCCAATCCAGTGGTGAGCGCATCGCATTTTCCAAGGCCGGACAGCGCAAGTTGCCGCCACAATAATTGTAGACCCACCAAAGCACCGCCAGAACCAGCAAGGTTACAACAAGCTTTTTGCTCATCGCATTCCTCCGACACGCTGTTGGTCAATGATGGCGTTTACAAATTCTCTCTCCCGAGCACGCGATGACCGATAACGCTGCCCAAATAGGTGGGAACCAATATCGGGTAGCCCTCAGTTACATCCAGCGTCGTTGTGTTGTCAACCGAGGCTGAAAGAGGGGACATCACTGAACGGGACGCTGCCGTCGAGTACTTATTTGGTGATTTGCTCGAGTGGAGTGGCACGATACCCAACCGTGATTTTTGCCCATATTGAGATAGGATATTGGTGGTCCAAGCACGTCTTGATAAAAAAGGTACATGACGGTGAATTTCGAAAAAATCAGTCTGACCGCCCGGCTGACCGCTTATATGAGGCAATACTCCGACATTCCCTTCGCCAAAGACGTGGCGAGTCGTCTGCGGGCGGAGGAGGCTTTTGAAAAGTTGCTGCGGGATAACGAGCTGAGTCCAAAGGATCTCCTTTGGTACGCGCCCATTCTTGAAGTCCGATATAAGAGCGTTGCAGAAACGATTCGGAAGTCGCGAGCGACCCAGGTGCTCGAGTTGGCCAGCGGGTTCTCCTTGCGCGGCCTCGCGGTGACTCAGGATCCCAAGGTCACCTATGTCGAGTCCGATCTCGAAGAATTGACGGAAGAAAAAGCATCGCTGGTTGCCGATCTGCGCCGGCAGTACCGCCTGGCTGAGCACGGAAATCTCCACTTAGTGACAGCGGATGCGCTGGATCGCAACCAGCTTCAGTCCGCCGCCAAGCTCTTTCGGCGCGATCAACCGATCGCGGTCGTCAATGAAGGATTGTTGCCATACCTGTCCCCGACCGAAATGGTCATGGTGGCTCGGAACATTCGAGACCTGCTCATCGAATTTGACGGCGTGTGGATCACGCCCGATTTTTCACTGAAACAGGACGTGAAGGATGTATCCGAACAGCAGCGGCGCTTTCGTCGTTTGGTGGCGGCTGCGACCGAACGGACCATGTACAACAATGCGTTTGACAGCGACGAACAACTGCTCGCCTTTTTTGACGGCTTGGGATTACAACCGCGGGTCCTCAATGCAGTTGAAGCAGCGCCAAACGTCGTCTCTCTGGATGTCCTTAAATTGTCGCATCAGATATTGGCTACGGCAAAACTCAGACTGTGGGTTCTGAGCGTAGACCATGCCCGTCAATGAGCATCGATGGGGATTTCAGAGCTATCTCACTTTGCCAGAAAATCCATCATCGACTTCGCGGCCTTATCCGGGGTTTCCCCTGCGCGCTGGGGCCCGCGCCGAGGGCAGACTCCTCACGTGGGGGTAGGGAAATCTTGCGCGAGAACGGGTGTTGTTTTGAGAGCCTCGGCAAGCCGATCATCGGAGTTGGTATAGCCCGGTCACCATTCGGCGTTTTCCTGATGATTCAAAACTCAAATCTCGTCACGCAGCCAACGGGATTTTGAAGCTGGCCGGTCTCCCCAAACAATTGTGAAAAGAACCTCCCTTTTTGTGGGAGGGAACATAGAGAAGTGAATCGTAGAGGAAGTTTGGCGTCCCCGACGGGATTTGAACCCGTGTTATCGGCGTGAAAGGCCGGTGTCCTGGGCCGAGCTAGACGACGGGGACGCGCTGGTGAGCCGTGCTGGATTCGAACCAGCGACCCTCTGCTTAAAAGGCAGATGCTCTACCGCCTGAGCTAACGGCTCGCTGGCGGATACGGAACCTTAATTTCATAGCGGGAATGGGTAGGTAAGTCAATCAAATGGGGTAATTAGGATGATGGACATGGGATCGTGGAGCAATGCTTTTTTTACTTACTGCCGGTACTTCGCCACTCCATATCCCCCAGCCCGTCTCTCCTTCGGATTTCGCGCAGGCCATTGCCCGCAAGGAATGAACGCCTGCTTGCCGTCAGCGTGATTTGTTCGGCTGGTCTTCTCGCGTCGACGTTGACCCCACCACATTTACGTCATTTGCTTCGCGGGTCGGGCATTTCTTTTTCGATCGCCGCTGATGCTTTGCCGCCTTTGGCGCAAAAGATTCAGAAAATTCTGACCGCAAGCGGATAGAGGCCGATCCTTGCGATAGATGATAAAGCTCTCACCGCGAAAATTGGCCGGCGGCAATTTGAGCAATTTGAACTGGCCGCTTCTCACCTCCGGCTCGATGGTTTCTCTAAAAAGAATCCCCACGCCCATCTTGCTTGCGACCGCCGCTTTCACGGCTTGAGGAGTCTCACACCGCAAGACAATATTTGGCTTTAAACCCTGCATGGTCATTTGCCGAATAATTTGCTCGGCCGTTCCTCGGTCTCCAACGGGTTGTCTGATAACGAGAGGCGTGCGCTCGAAATCTTGCCAAGAAACTTGCCGTTGCTTCGCCAACGGGTGATTTCTGGCGACAAAAGCCACCAACGACTCTTGGCGGTAAAGTTCCGAAGCGAGCAAGGGATGCGAGGTCACGTTGTTAATGACGGCGATGTCTACTTCGGAGCTCAGGACCATTTTTTCTATCGCCGCCCTGTTGTTGGTCCGGAGATCCAACTGAACCTGTGGATGGTGTTTTTTGAAAAGGGCGAGCAGAGATGGCAGCAAGTATACCGACGGGCTGTAACTGCCGCCTACAGTGAGAGTTTGCCGCGCAGATTCTGAACGCGCGGCGCTAAATTTTCGCCGTAACGTGTCGTACCGACCGAGAATCGTCTTAACGTCTCTGAGAAATAGCCGTCCCTCCTCGGTCAGTTCCATGCCCTTGCGGCCCCGGACAAAAAGTTTCGTATTGTAATTTTTCTCCAACAGCTTTAGCTGTTTCGTCACGGCGGGTTGGCTGAGGTGGAGCTCTTCCGACGCGCGGCTGGCATTACGATGTTTGGCGACAGCCGCGAAAACCATGAAGCGATCGATGGTCATGATGCTTTCCCCTCGTTGATACGATCGGACTGTTTTGGGCGGGAAATATAGGACTCTGTCCTCAAGAAAGCAACAGGCTGTCTAGCCGCAACCATAACTAAAAGTTATAGGAGCCATGAAAAATTACCATTGGACGAACGCCAAGGCGGGTCATAGTCTGATGAGACATTTTTGAACGCTCGGGCGCGATACGGAACGTATGTGACTCTCATCCAAATTAGCGCACTTCAAGATGGTGAGAAAAATCCCGGTTAACAAGAATATTTAAATGGACACGATTAAGGAGGCCGTCATATGAAACAAAAATTCCTTCTTGGTCTCGCGCTTGCCGTGGTGCTCGGTGTGCTCGCGGTGTCTACCGCCGCTACTGCCGGTACGCTTTCGGTTTGCCCTTCGGGCTGCTCCTACTCGACCATACAGTCAGCGATAAACGCAGCCTTCTCGGGCGACACGGTTTTTGTGGGCAGCGGCACCTACGTCGAAAACGTAGTTATCGACAAACCGTTAACACTACGTGGAGCGAAACAGAATGCGGTCATCATCGTGCCTGCCATATCAAATCCCAACCCTTGTGCCGGCTCGTCGCTTTGCGGTGGCACCGCCAGCAATATCATCCTCGTCCAAGCCGACAATGTCACCTTGGAGAAACTCACGCTCGACGGCGACAATCCAAACCTGACCAGCGGTATCGTCAGAGGCGGTGCCGACGTCGACGCGCGAAATGGGATCATCACGAACTATTTGTTGTCAGGCGTGGCTTCCAATAGCCTCATCGTCTCCAATGTCACGGTCAGGAATATCTATCTGCGGGGTATCTACGCTGCGAGCGGCGGAAGCTTTCAATTTGAAAACAATGTCGTGACCAACGTCCAGGGAGACGCTTACTCGATCGGGATCTTTAACTATGAGGGTGCCGGCGTGATGCAGGACAACAAGGTGTCTTTCACCAACGACGCGATCTCATCGAATTGGTCGAGCGGTGTACAATTCCTGGGAAACAAGATCTCCCATTCGGCTAGCGGGGTCCATACGGACAATGCCGGTATATCTGCTCCGGACCTGATCAAAGACAATAAAGTCGAAGACTGTCTGCCTGACGGCTACGGAATCTGGGTCTTTGTCCCCTACGTCGCACCGACGGTGCAGGATAACGCAGTCGAAGGGTGCTCGGTTGGTCTCGCTGCTTTTGGACAGGGCGCGGCGGTGACGACCCAATTCATCCATAACGAAGTTAGTAGAAATGGCGCATTGAGCAGCAAGCCGGCGAGCAGCATCGGCGTGATCGTTACAACGGACATTCTCGGATACGGTTACACCGACGTTTCGGCTTTATTTACCAATAACGAAATCACGAAGTTCAACACGGGCGTATATGTGGAGAAGCACGGCGAGCTCTTTCAGTTCAAGGAGGGCGGTGGTGGACAGGCGACGGCCACGTTTCACAATAACATCATCGAAAAGAACAAAACGGGCGCCAACGGCATGCCGGACACGGACGTAAACGCGGAAAATAATTGGTGGGGCTGCGCGGCGGGACCGAACCAGCCAGGCTGCGACACCGCTATTGGAACCGTTGATTTTACTCCGTGGCTGACGCAAGAGCCGCACTTATGATTGCCCGTTGCAAACGGCGCTATGACTTCCTGAGTGAGGGGTTGACTTGAGCATGGATTCATATCGATAAATCGCGAGTTCGCAGTGAATAGAAAAAAGGCGCTGCGAAAAGATAACGACGAGCTCCGATCCCTTACCCAGGTTGCTGGCCGGTGCGATTAGATACCTGGATTCCGGTTTGCACCGGCATAACGGAAACAGAAATCGACTTCAATTCGATCCATTGACAACACCCTCGGCTGAAAGCCGAGGGTGTTCAGTTTAACGGTTTAAGATAAATTATCTTCCCTTAGGGTCCCATAAATCTCTGAGCCCGTTTCCCAACATATTGAACGCCAGGATGGTCAGAAAGATCGCCCCGGCGGGGAAGGCGATGATATGCGGATAGCTGCGCATGGCGCGGTAGCCGTCTTGCGCCAGCGTGCCCCAACTGGTGCCCCAGGGGCTGTACGGGTCGTTGATGCCGATGCCGATGAAGCTCAGCGTCGACTCGGCGAGGATCGCTGACGGGATGCTGAAGGTCAGCGTGACGATGATCGGGCCGAGAATATTGGGGAGAATATGGCGCAGCATGATGCGCAGGCGCGAGGCGCCTAAAGCGCCGGCACTCTCGACGAAAAGAAATTCTTTGGCTTGAAGCACCTGACCGCGCGCGATGCGGGCGAAGCGCACCCAGGAGACCAGGCCCAGCGCCACCAGCATGCCGCCGATGTTCCGGCCGAAGAGGAGCGACAGCAGGATAAAAATCAGCATGTCGGGCAGACCGTAGAAGATATCGACGATCCGCATCATGAACTGATCGAGGCTGCCGCCTCTGAATCCGGCGATAAGACCGAAGCTCGTGCCGATGACCAGAGCGATCAGCGCGGTGCCGAGGCCGACGGTGATCGAGACGCGCGCGCCGTAGAGCACGCGGGTCAAGAGATCCCGGCCGAGGTTGTCGGTGCCCATCCAATGCGACCAGCTCGGCGGTTCCAAAAGGCGCCTGGCTTCGAGGCCGCCCGCCGAATAGGGCGCAATCCACGGCGCCAGATAACCGAGCACGACGACAGCGCAAACCATCACCGCGCTTGCGATGAGCCAGAAATTCGCCGCCGTCGCTGTCCTGTTCACACCTGCGCTCCCGTTACTCAATTGGCGCGGATGCGCGGATCGACCCATCCGTACAAGAGATCGACGACGAAATTGGCGCAGACTAGAAGCGTGGTGTAGATCAGCGTGACGCCCATAATCAGCGGGTAATCGCGATCGGTCACCGCGGTGATAAAAAATCGCCCCATGCCGGGAATGGCGAAGACATATTCGACGACAAAAGAGCCGGTCAGCAGCGCGGCCGCGAGCGGCCCCATGACGGTCAGCACTGGAATCAGCGAATGAGCCAGCGCGTGCTTCATCACGACCGCCGATTCTTTCAACCCCTTGGCGCGCGCGGTGCGCACGAAGTCTTCACCGAGAGTCTCGATCAGGGTCGAGCGCAGCAAGGCGGCGAGATAGGCCGCCGGGGCCGCGCCGAGGGTGATCGTCGGCAAGATCACGCTGCTCCAATCATCCCAGCGCCCCGCCTGAAGCCAGCCCAACTCCAAGGCGATGGTCCAGATCAACAGCGCGCCTAAAATGAAATTGGGCAGCGAGATGCCGAGGGTGGCAAGGAACAAGCAAACTCGATCGACGTGAGAGCCGCGGTAATAAGCGGCGAACAGGCCGACGGGAAAGGCAGCGAGGACCGCAAAAATGAGCGCGAGGCCGCCGAGGAGGGCGGAAGTCGGCAGGGTCTCGGCGATGATTTGGCTGACGCTGCGGTCGAGGTACTTGTACGAAGGCCCGAAGTCGCCGCGCGCGACGCCGGCAAGGTAGCGCAGGTACTGTTGAGCCACGGATTCGTCGAGGTGATACTTCGCTTCGAGATTGGCGATAACCTCCGGCGGCAGCTTGCGCTCGCTGTCGAAGGGGCCGCCCGGCGCCAGACGCAAGGCGAGAAAAGTCAGCGTGGCGACGAACCAGAGAACGATCAAGCCGTGAACGATGCGCTTCAGAAGCAGAGCGATCATGGTCTGCCGCCGAATGTAACCCTTTGTGCCGGCATTGTCATGCGCGGCCTGAACAGCAAGGTCGTCGGAGCGACGAAAAGCAGGTCCTTCGTTTCGGTATTGACTCAGTTTGGGCGGCCGACAGGAGCTTTTAGCAGGAATCAGAGCAAAACAGATTCTTCGCTGTGCTCAGAATGACGCTTGCATGGATTCGTCATCCTTCACGAAGTGAAGGATCTGCTTTTAAAATGTGTCACTACCTTCGCTCCGCGCAGGATGAGATTCGACCGGCAAGAATATCACCAAATTCAATCTCCACCGATCGTGCGCTGCGGAGCTGACAGGATGAAGCTAGCGCTGGTTCGTCGCGCGCTTTTCCAGAGCCAAACTGAAGCCCGGTTTGCGCACGTAAATCTGATTGCGGTCGCGGCGGGTCAGCTCTTCGAGCAGGGCGAGCAGGGGCTTTTGTCCGTCGCGGTACTGCCTGGGCGCTCCGGCTGCGCGCATCGCCTCCACGTCTTCATTGCCGACGACATAGCGCATCAGCAATTCATCATCACTCAGGCTCGGCCCGCCGAGCTTGCTGCGCAGCGCCGCAATCGTCGGCTCAGGCGGCCGCCAAGCGGCGAACTCTTTGGCGCGCGGGCGGTCGAGAATCTTCGCTCTGATCTCGGGCTCGACTTCGGCGGCGGCTTCCTCGCCCCACAAACCAACGGCGTACTGGATGACCTGATCGGTCACCTGCACATAACGTTCCCCGCGAATTACGTTGATCGCCGCCTGGCTGCCGACGAACTGGGACAGCGGCGTGACCATGATCGGATAGCCGAGCTCTTTTCTGACCCGTACGGCTTCCTCCAAAACCTCCGGCAAACGGTGCAGCAGGCCGAGGTTCTGCAGCTGAAAGCGCAGATTGGAGATCATGCCGCCGGGCACCTGGTGGACGTACTGGCTGTAATCGTATTCCACCGGCGCGCCGAGCGGCATATGCTCAAGCCTGGCGATAAAGGTCAGCTCTTTCTCCACCGGCTCGAGCGCCGATTCGTCGATGATCGGCGAGTAGCCGAGCGCGCGCGCGTTATGCGCGACGTTGAAGACTGACGGATTCGACGAGGCATTGGCGAGCGGCGGCACCGAGGTGTCGATGATCTCGACGCCGAGCTTGATCGCTTCCAGAGCGCACAGCGGGCCGAGGCCGGTGGTGCAGTGAACGTGCAGCTCGATCGCAAAAGCCGGCGCTTCGCGCTGAATGACTTGGATCAAAGCCGCGGTTCGCTCCGGCGTCAGCAAGCCGCCCGGGTCCTTGAGGCAGATATAATCCGGCTGCAAAGCGGCGGCCTCCCGCGCTTTGCGCGCGTAATGATCGTCGGTATGCTTCGGCGAGACGGAAAAGATCAGGTTCAAAACCGTGCCGAGGCCGTTGCGCTTGGCGCGCGCGACCGACTTGCGCCAGCCGGCGGGATCGTTCGACGGATTCGAGATGCGAACTTGCTTGATGCCGTTGGCGACCATGCGCTCGAACCAGAGATCGTTCACCGAGTCGGGGGTCAGCTCGAAGGCGCTCAAGCGCTCCGAGCCGATGGCGCGCAGCGGCGTCCTGGTGATTTTCTTTGCTACCAGGCGCATGCGCTCGAAGGGATCCTCGCGCAGCTCGCGCACGCATTTTTTGATATGGCTCGAAGCGATCAACTCGATGGCCTGGAAACCGGCGTTATCGATGCGATCGGCCACCGCGAGCATCATGCCGGTGCGCATGTTTTCCGCCCACAGACTCGCCTGGCCGTCGCGCAGGGTGGTGTCGACAAATTTTACTTCGCTCATAAATTATTCGTTCGAATGTTTAGCCGGCGTGACTGCGCCGCAACCGAACTCGGATTTTCTCCCGCAAAGGCGCAAAGACGCGAAGGGTAAAACATGAATCCGGACTTTGCGTTCTCGGCGGCTTGGCGAGAGATATTCCGATTCAAGGGTTTGCCGTAGTTACCCTCAGTTCTTCGACGTCGGTGGCGTTGGCTCCTTATCCCGGCTGCGCCGCGGAGTATTCTTCGAGCTTTTTTTCCAGCCAGCGGGTGTTGACGGTGCCGGCGCGGTATTCCGGGTCGCCGATCACGGTTTCGAGAAACGGAATCAAAGTATCAATGCCGCCGACGTGAAATTCGCGCAACGCTTTGATCGTATGATCGGCGGCCTCCTGGCGCGTGCCTGCATGGACGATCAGTTTGGCTAAGAGCGAATCGTAGTAAGGCGGCACGAAATAGCCGGGATAACAGTGAGTGTCGAGGCGCACGCCCGCCCCCGTCGGCGCTTGCCATTCGACGATGCGGCCGGGGCAGGGGCGAAAGCCATACTGCGGCGACTCGGCGTTGATGCGGCATTCAATGGCGTGGCCGGTGCAGGTGATGTCCGATTGCTTGTAGGACAGGGCCTCGCCGCGCGCGATCCGCAGTTGCTGCTGCACCAGGTCGACGCCGGTGATCATCTCGGTCACCGGGTGCTCGACCTGGATGCGCGTATTCATTTCGAGAAAATAAAAATCCGCGGTGTCATTGTCGTAGATGAACTCGATGGTGCCGGCGCTGCGGTAACCGATGCTCCGCGCCAGCGTCGCGGCAGCGCTGCAGATTTTGGCGCGGACCTCCGGCGACACGGCGTAGGCCGGCGCTTCCTCGACGATCTTCTGGTGGCGGCGCTGCAGGGAACAATCGCGCTCGCCCAGATGGATCACGTTGCCGTGCTGGTCGCCCAAGATTTGCACTTCGACGTGGCGCGCGTTGCCGACATATTTTTCCATGTAAAGGGTGTCGTTGCCGAAAGCGGCGCGAGCCTCGGCGGCGGCCACGCGAAAAGTGCTTTCGATCTCGCCCGCGTTCCAGACCAGCTTGATGCCGCGGCCGCCGCCGCCGGCCGAAGCCTTGAGCAGCAGCGGATAGCCGATTTGTTCGGCGAGATGCGCCGCCTCATGGGGATTCTTTGCCTGGTCCGAGCCCGGCACCAGCGGCACGCCGGCGCCGCGGGCGATCTTGCGGGCTTCGAGCTTGTCGCCCATCATCGTGATGTTCTCGGCGCTGGGCCCGACGAAGGTTATTTTATTTTCCGCGCAGGCCTCGGCGAGAGCCGCGCGCTCGGATAAAAATCCATAGCCGGGATGGAGCGCGTCGCAGCCGGTGCCGTGAGCGGCGGCGAGCAAATTTTCCACCTTCAAATAGCTGTCGGTGGACCGGGCTGGACCGATGCAGACGGCGCGGTTGGCCATTCTCGCGGCCAGGCTGTCACGGTCGGCATCGGAGACTGCGGCGACCGTTTCGATGCCCAAACTTTGGCAGGCGCGGATGATTCTGACGGCGATCTCGCCGCGGTTGGCGACCAAGACGCGTGTGACACTCATGAGAACTCCTGAACGAAGAGACGGTGTCAGAATGTCGTTCCGAGGCGGAGCCGAAGAATCTGCTTTTTGTACGCGATCGAAATTGCGGGGAGCTTCGCTTTGCCCAGCATGACATTCAGGTAATTATGCGCATTGCGACACAGTCTCGAAGGGACGGGTTTCAA
>JBLMXG010000303.1:0-10272 GCA_050257635.1 Chloroflexota bacterium | reverse complement strand
AACAACATTTGTGGTCGTATGCAAAGGGACAGGCCGAGCACAATTGCAGCGCAGTAAATCGGCCAACGGCGTCGTGATGCTAGCCCCAAATAAATCAATGCAAATGCCAAGACCGCGGCTGCCGCGCAGCTCAAATCGCTCATTGATGATCGGCTATAGGTGACAAATGCTGGTTGCGTAGCGAGCAACAGGACTGCCAGGCCACCAGCGAGAGGTCTCCCGATTCGAAGGTAAAGTGCGAAAGAACCTAACAACAATAATAGCCCAATGCTCTGGTTAGTTCTAAAGGGCGCAAGAATGATGTCTCGTTCAGGGAGCACTTTGAGCCAGGGGATCATCAGGATGGGATACCCCGCAGGATAGCGAGATGGCAATTTGTCGTAGCCAATCTGAATTGTCGGCGCTCCATATCTCAATATCGACTTCGCCTGGGCAAAATATTCCACCGCATCTGTGTGGGGACCCAGGTCAAGGAAAGAGGTTTCTTTGAGATCGATGCGCAGAACCGCGCCGTAGTAAAAAAAAAGCGACAGAACGAAGCAAAAAGTACCTGTTGCTAGCTGAAGCGAAAATCGACGATGACCTGATGTCAAAGATGGCGAAATCGTTTGCGTTGGGCCTTGGTCTTCAAGCTTATCATTGGCTCTCATTTCCTGACATCGGAGTGAGGCCCGCTTCGCCAGGTGTGTCATCGTTGCTCCACGCCTACTATTGGTTTCTCGAGTGTTTGACAGGTCTCCGCAACGCCGTGCCAAAGGTTCGAGACCGTTCTTGTAGTTTTCTTGCCATCACTCTCCCTGGGTCAAAATTTTGGAGTTCAACTGCGGCGTCTGCCCATTTGGATGACCAGAGAAAAAGGTCGGCCAGAAGTTCCTCGCCTTTTGGCCGAAGCCGAACCGCCAAAGTGCTCTCAGCTGGAATCCCATTCCGCAGTTGATGATATCGATGAAATCCATGTCCTTAGCTTTTTCATTGAGATAGCCAGCCCGCATTTCCACACGAGGACTTAAAGGAGGTCGAAAAAATCTCGCTTCCTTATACTTGCGAACATGCATTTCGAAGCTTCTCAAGTGCGAAGCCACCATATGGTCAGGACACATCGTTCCAGGAGAATACCGGGGGAACGATCTTGTAAGCAGCCAGGGCGCAATACATAGTCAACAGGCCGAGGGAAGAGGCGTTTCCCATTGCGTTCGATCCGTCTTCCGAGCTATGAAAGGAGCTATCAAAGGTAATGGCTCACTCAGTTTCTACATCACGACCAACTGCCCAAAGTTCGCTGAATTGTGCCAACTAATGCCATTTGCTAATCGCCGAGCCCTCTACGCAAGGAATGTCAGAGACTGCACCCACCCTAAGGCCGCATCGCTGAGGTTTCCGCCTCGACGGCACGTCGAAAAACTCGTCAAACATCCTAAAGCATCCCACGACTGTATCCCTATCATCTAGAACGTGATGGTTGGTCAAGCAGGAAATCAGCCGAAAACGTCTGTCCCTTCATTCACGAGGAAAGGAATAATTGCTCCGTAATCTTGAAGTCGAAAAATTCGAAAAATAAAATGCATGTCATCGAAAATTTGTGCTGGACTTGAACGGCCTTTCTTGAAATGCTCGCCACCCTATCAGGAGACACTACTGAGAAATAAATGCCTTATGAAAAGATGCTCGTTAATGGCCGTCAGCGCCGCCTTTATGATCTTGTCCCATCTGGTCGGCGCCAACCAGGCAGATGATACTACTATAACCATCACCGGACAAACGGCAGGTGTTACACCCTTCATTAGTAAGGTGACCCTGAACGTCAGCAATACAACCGTTCTAAAGAGCATTGAGTTTACAATCAATCCAAAGCCAGGTTCGGTCACCCGGCCATTGTCCGGTAACTACGCCAATTTCTACCTTATGAACCGTGGCTTTGAACACCCGCCGGAGGTTATTTTACCGGTGTACGGCCTTTACGCCGGATACACGAATACCGTTAGACTGACTTATCGGTTTATGGACGGTTCTTCTAAGCAGGCAGTTACGTCTATCACTACCGCCCCTTTCGATGATCAGGGCTGCGGCTACAACAATCCGACCAGGCTTCAGCCCAGGACTAACAGCACTCATTTGAGTTATGATTATATTTTTGACAGCGCTTCTTGCGGTACTTTCTCACCCGTCATTCTCGATTCTGATGGAGCTTTGCGCTGGGTGAGCCCACTAGCGTCGATGAGCGCTCTTTTTGCGGCTTCTACTTTCTTCGATAACGCGGTTTTCATGACACAAAACAGCCAATTGTTCCGAATCGAGCTTGATGGGACGATCCTCTTGCTTGGAGACTATAGTAACATCGGCGTCGTACACCTGCATCATAACATCGACCGTGGAAAAACGGGACTATTGGTTGAACCGGATACCACTTCTTATTTCGAGTCCACGATCTTGGAAGTTAATAGTTCAGACGGCACCGTGCTGAACACGTTTAACATGGCCAACATCATCAGCGCAGCCATGATCGCTGGCGGTGACGATCCCAGTCAATTTGTCTTCCCTGCACCGACCGATTGGTTCCATAACAATGGTGTCGCATACAATCGGGCCGACGACTCTCTAATCGTTTCAAGCCGCGAGAATTTCCTGATATGTATCGATTATCAAACAAAAGCGATCAAATGGATCCTGGGAGATCCGACGAAAAAGTGGTACCAATTTCCATCTTTAAGGAGGTTTGCGCTGACGCTCGCGCCCGGCACCCTTCCGCCAATTGGCCAACACGCGCCTTCGGTCACCTTTGATCAGGGCGTAATGGTCTTTGATAATGGACAGGAGAGTCAGTTTCAGAATCCGCCAGGCGCTCATCGCGATTATGCGAGTCCTCGCAAGTATAGCTTGGATTTGGTAGCAAGGGTCGCGACGGAAGTCTGGAACTTCCCGATGAATCAGAGTATCCATAGTCCATTCTGCGGAAGCTGCTATGAGGATGCTCCGTACAACATTCTCATTGATTATGCGTTTGTTAACGGTGGACTTGGCGGTCCTACGTACGCTCAACTATTGGGCTTGGGCGCCGATGACGAGGAGGTTTTCTATTATCAATACCCAACCATGGGTTGCAGCACCGCATACAACTCCATTCCGATTCATCTAGAGAATACGAAGTTTCCGGCGGTGGCGCGTCAGGCGCTTAACCTCTCGACGCGGGGGCTTGTCTCGATCGGTGACGACGTTCTGATCGGTGGATTTATTGTCACCGGCCCTACTCCTAAGAGCGTGGTGCTTCGTGCCTTGGGGCCATCCCTCAGCGACTTCGGACTTTCCGGTGTGCTTGCTGATCCAGTTCTCAACGTCTATAACTCTTCCAGCGCTCTCATCGCGAGCAACGACAATTGGCAGGAAGATATTGGCGCGGCGTATATCATGCAAAACGGGCTTGCACCACCCAATCCATCTGAATCAGCTACTCTACAGACCTTAACGCCGGGCGCTTATACTGTGATAGTCACCGGAGAGAATTCAACTCAGGGGATTGGCTTGGTTGAGCTTTACGACGTTTCACCGCTATCTAACTCTAAGTTGACGAACATGAGCGCCCGCGGTTCCGTCGGCACAGGCGATAACGTACTGATCAGTGGCTTTATTATTGGAGACGTGGAAAGCGCCACAGTTGTCGTGCGCGCTCTTGGCCCATCGCTCGCTTCTTTTGGTGTCAGCGGAGTGCTAGGCGATCCAACGCTGACCATCTATGACGCGAATGGCACTGCCATTGCCACCAACGACAACTGGCAGGACAATGTTAACGCGATCGACATCCAGGAAAAAGGACTCGCGCCGCCAAACGCGTTGGAGTCGGCACTCGTGCTTCGCCTGCCCGCAGGATCGTATACAGCCATCGTGAGTGGAGCCCATGGCGGTACGGGCGTTGGCTTAGCCGAAGTTTACAACCTGCATTAATGTGTAGGTAGTCTAATTTCGGCGTACATAATGGTATCTGGCAACTAGATCTACTCGCTTTCAATATTCAATTCGCGTTTTGTTTTTATTCGCTTACACAGCCTTGATCTCCTTATCAAACTCACATGCGTGGGTTTTATGTGGACAAGAATTGAATTCCGTCGCGGCAGCAATTGTCAGCGGGTTTCCGGTTTATTCGCTGTTTCGGCGTGACCATCTGTCTCCGTTGCGGATTTCGTGCGGCACAGTGCCGTTAGAACGTATGGTTGTCTGTAGGAACTTGCCTCCCATCGAAGTCTGCTGAACTCGAGCGTTAAAGAAGCTCTTAGGAAATATAGTTGTTGTGAAAACACGCTGGGTAATTGCCGTTACCGCGATCTTTTTCGTCTTCTCCCATCTGGCCGGCGCCAGTCAGGCAGATGACACCACCATAACAATTACCGGGCACACCGCTGGGGTCACGCCCTTTATCAGTAAATTGATCCTGCAGGTCAGTAACACGACCGTTCTGAAGAATATTCAGTTTACAATCAATCCAAAACCGGGCTCGATCACCCGTCCACTATCAGGCACTTATTCCAACGACTACCTCGTGAGCCGGGGATTTGAACAACCGCCACAGATTATTTTACCTGTCTACGGGCTTTATGATGGATATCAGAACACCGTTAGACTGACTTATCGCTTTCTAGACGGTTCTTCGAAGCAAGCTGTCACCTCGATCACGACCGCTGATTTCGATGATCCATGCGGCTATGATACCCCGACTAGGCTTCAACCGAGGACGAATAGCCCTCTTTTCAGTTACGATTACGTCATGGTTAAGGGCAGTTGCAGCATTTTCTCACCTGTCATCATCGATACGGACGGCGCGCTGCGGTGGGTGGGCACGGCCGGCAGCGGCAGCGGTACTGCCACTTTCTTTGACAACGCAGCTTATTTGGCTCAGGGGCCTCGAATGTTTCGAATGGAACTCGATGGCGCTGTCACTCTCCTTGGTGATTACAGCTCTATGGGAATTGCTAATTTCAATCATAACATCGACCGCGGAAAAGTTGGAATTGTGTTGGAGGCGGATACCACAACATACTTCGAATCACTGATCATCGAAGTAGATGCGTCTGGAAGGGTTTTGAAGACGTGGAACTTGGCCAACATTATCAGCGCAGCCATGAGAACTGGCGGAGACGATCCCAACCAGTTCGTTTATCCGACGCCGACCGATTGGTTTCATGCCAACAGCGTTACTTATAATCGAGCGGATGACTCCTTGATCGTTTCGAGCCGGGAAAATTTCCTGATATGCCTCGATTATCAGACAAGTGCGATCAAATGGATTCTCGGCGATCCGACCAAAAAGTGGTTCCAATTTCCGTCTCTGAGGAGATTTGCGCTTACACTGCCACCCGGCAGCCTGCCGCCGATCGGACAACACGCTGTCTCCGTTACCTATGATCACAATATTCTCGTATTTGATAACGGACAGAGCAGCATCTTTCAGTCGCCAAGAGGAGAGCAACGTAGCTATTCGAGCCCTCGTAAGTATAAGTTGGATTTAAACGCAAAAACCGCCACCGAAGTGTGGAACTTTGAGTTGAGCCAAAGCTTGTGGTGTCCGTATTGCGGTAGCGTGTATGAGGACGCACCGCTTAATTATCTCATCGACTTTACATTTACTAACGGTGTTCAAAACCAAGGTTGGGCGCAGTTGATCGGCCTGCATGCCGCAGATCAGACGATCTTTCGCTACCAGTACCCGAGCTTGCCGGGGTGCCGTCTGGCCTTTAATGCAATTCCGGTTCATCTGGAAAATACGAAATTCCCGACAGTGAAGTCTGAAGTGCTTAACCTCTCTACTCGGGGGCTGGTTTCGGGTGGTGACAATGTTCTGATTGGTGGCTTTATCGTTAGGGGGACGGAGCCCAAGAGCATGGTGCTTCGGGCGCTGGGGCCATCGCTTAGCGGCTTTGGGCTTTCCAATGTGCTCAGGGATCCGGTTCTTAGTGTGTATGACTCTTCCGGCAATCTCGTCGGAACCAATGACAACTGGCAGTCTGACGTAAACCACCTTGCAGTAGAGGCCAACGGACTCGCGCCGGCCAATCCATTGGAATCGGCCCAAGTACGGACCTTGGCTCCGGGTGCCTACACTGTGATAGTCACCGGGAAGGATGCTACCCCAGGTATCGGCTTGGTCGAGCTATACGATCTCTCGCCGCTATCCAACTCTAATTTGGGGAACACCAGCACCCGCGGTTCGGTTGGTACCGGGGACAATATCGTTATCGGCGGCTTTATCGTTGGTGACGTAGACAGCGCCACCGTGGTGGTGCGCGCCATTGGTCCGTCTCTAACTGCTTACGGTGTGAGCGGAGTGCTAAGCGATCCTACACTGACGATTTACGATTCGAGTGGCTCTGTTATTGCGAGCAACGACAACTGGGAACTCGATCCTAACGCCTTTCTCGTTCGGAAGAATGGGCTTACGCCGCCGAACGCGTTGGAATCGGCACTTGTACTTCACCTGCCCGCAGGAGCTTATACCGCCGCCGTGCGGGGAGCCAATGGTGCTACCGGCAATGCCTTAGTCGAGGTTTATCATCTCGATTAGCGCTTTTTAAGCGAGGGTGTAATAGCAGCAACCTCACGGGCCGGACACGACGGGATGTCAGACCCAGTCACACCAGCGCCAGCCGGATCAATGCAGGCGTTCGAATTTCGAGAAGTTTTGTGCTTGACTCGCTGCGTGCCAATCTGATACAACGCATCTCGATCACGTCCTGCGGGCCTTCCAACGCATGTTCTGCGAGACCGACTGCGTGAGGATTGCCGCTTCGCGCGATCCTTAAATCCAACTGGACCGGGATTCAGCCAAATGAATGAGAACACGCTCCGGCGAATCGGCATTCCTGCGGATGATTCCTGCCTCCCCGCGAACTGGAGGGCAGTTCACGCGTTCAACAGGGCAAATTCCAACGGAATAAAAAAATGAAAAATGTAACAAGATCCATGAATCGCTCGTCCTTGCGTTGCGGTTTCTTTACAGTGGCAATTGCGCTCTCCTGGTTTGCGCTTTCGGCGCCGGTCAAAGCACAATGCCCAAGCAATTGTTCCGGAGGCGGAAACACAGCAGTAGGAAATGGCGCGCTGGACTCCGTCACCACCGGGATCAACAATGCCGCGTTGGGTGCCAATGCGCTTACTGACGATACCACCGGCTCTTATAATGTGGCCATTGGTTCTGGGGCGCTTGCCGACAACATCACCGGGTTCCAAAACATGGCCATTGGGGCGGAAGCGCTCAACCACAACGTCAACGGCAACTTCAACATGGCCATTGGTTTTCGAGCGCTCTGGATGAACACCGGCGGCCGGAACACCGCAGTTGGCGCTGCAGCGCTCAGCAATAACGCAAACGCTTTCGACAATACCGCCATTGGTTCCCAGGCGCTGATAAACAACACAACCTCGGAGTTCAACGTCGCTGTCGGTAACCTGGCGTTGGGAAGTTTCAACGGCGCCACCGCTACTGATGGCGCTAACACGGCGCTCGGTAGCATTGCGCTCAATGCCCTGACAAGTGGTCAGGAAAACGTGGCGGTTGGAAGGCGAGCGTCGGAGTTCCTGACCGACGGCAGCAACAACGTTATTGTGGGGTGGCGTGCCGGCGATGCCCTTACTACGGGCGACGGGAATATCTTTCTTGGCAGCCAAGCCGGTAACACCGAAGGCCCAGGCGTGGATGATGTTATTTGTATTGGTGAAAGTGGCGATACCAATGGCGGAGAGACTACACCCCACAGATGCTATATCGGCAACATTCGTGGGGTGACGACCGGCAACTTCGACGCCATCCCAGTCTTGATAGACTCCGATGGCCAGCTTGGCACGATAAGCTCGTCGCGCCGGTTTAAGGAAGATATTGAAACGATCGATCACAAAGTGAGCGAAGCCATTCTGAAACTTCAACCAGTTACGTTTCACTACAAAGGCGGCGACAACAAGAAAGCCCATGCCACGCCGCAATATGGTTTGATTGCGGAAGACGTAGAGCAGGTAGATCGCGATCTAGTCGTATACGGCAAGGATGGCAAGCCTTTAACGGTGCGCTACGATGCAGTAAATGTCATGTTGCTGAACGAATTCCTCAAAGAGCACAAAAAAGTCGAGGAACAGCAGGCCAATATTGCTGAGTTGAAATCAACTGTCGCCTCGCAGCAGAAAGAGATGCAGGTTCTCACGGCGCAGTTGAAAGAGCAGGCAGCGCAGATTCAGAAAGTGAGCGCCCAGCTCGAAGCCAGCAAGCCAGCGCCGAAAGTCGTCGTGAATAAATAACACTTCGTGATTTTGGTGGCGCTCGCCCCGCGGGCGCCACCATTTATTCTGTTTGCCAGGCCAGGCGATATCCGACAGGCGCACCCAGGTTCAAGGCTGGGGCTCCCAGGCTTAGTGCGTAAGCGCTTGGGAAGAGTCCGAAATCGTATTTTGCACGAGAGACAGATCGCACTCGTGCCGCTCCATAGTAGTCGTTGCAGCTGAAGCGTTCAGTGCGACGTTCCATCTCTACGGCTGTATTGATCAGCAAAGAAAGAAATCCTCGACCCACATGGGTTTCGATTTAAATCACACTAAATGGAAACGGTACCCTATTTGGATCTTCGAGCGCAGTATCGGACTCTGCGCAGTGAAGTGTTGAGCGCATTGGAGGACATTTGTGAGTCGACGAGCTTCGCCCAGGGGCGAGCAAGCTTGGAGTTCGAGTCCAAATTCGCAGCGTATTGTGGGGTTGATCATTGTGTCAGCCTGAACAGCGGCACAAGCGCGCTGCATCTGGCTTTACGTTGTCTCGATGCCGGCCCGGGAGACGAAGTCATAACTGTCTCGATGTCTTTCATTGCGACTGCATGGGCGATTACGTATGTCGGCGCGACGCCGGTATTCGTCGATATCGACCCTGTTCGACGCACGTTGAACCCAGATCAGCTTGAAGCGGCGATCACCTCTCGAACAAAAGCAATTATCCCGGTGCACCTGTATGGAATGCCTGCAGAGATGGATCGCATTATGGCGATCGCTGACCGACACGGAATACCGGTCGTCGAAGATGCCGCGCAGGCGCACGGAGCAAAGTACCAAAGCAAGCGTGTAGGGCAGTTTGGCCAAATTGCGTGTTTTAGTTTTTATCCGAGTAAAAACCTTGGCGCGTACGGAGAAGGCGGCGCATTGATTACAAACGACGAATCCATAGCGCGCCGCGCGCGCGCCCTCCGTGATCACGCGCAAACTGAAAGATATCTGCACGATGAAGTTGGGTATAACTATCGCATGGATAGTTTCCAGGGAGCTGTGCTCGCCATTAAGCTCAAGCACCTCGATGAGTGGAACAGGGCTCGCAATGATCGGGCGCGACTCTACACAGAGTTACTGAAGGATTCGTCGTACAAGCTGCCGGCCCATCTCTCCGATTCAGAGTGCGTATGGCATTGCTACGTGATTGAAGTTCCAGAACGCGATCGCGTCCGCACTGCCTTACAGGACCTCGGGATCCAGAGCGCGGTTCATTATCCAGTACCGATTCACCTTCAAAAACCGTACGCGCATCTTGATTATCAATCAGGCGATCTGCCAGTGACGGAAGCGCTCTGCAAAGAGTGTCTTTCTCTTCCCATCTATCCCGAGCTCTCGAACGAAAAAATTTCCCGTGTCGCATCCGCTCTGCTTGATCTGGAGAAATCGCTGACGCGATAGCCACAGATTCGGGTGCGCAAAACAAAATCGATTTGTAATCCGGCCTCGATCAGTGACGATCAGGAATGACGGCAGAACGCGACTACGTCCTCGGCACGCATGATGAAGAATTAGCCAGGCTTGGCGTGCAACATCGTGTCTGGCGAGCGGTTGTTTTGGATTGTTGGCGACGGGCCGGTATCACCATTGACAAACGCGTGCTCGACGTCGGAGCTGGTCCAGGCTACGCGGCCATTGATCTGGCTGAGATCGTTGGCCCGACCGGTGAAGTGGTAGCGCTCGAACGTTCGCAGAACTTCGTTCGCGCGATGGAAAAAACGTGCCGCGCTCGCTCGCTCACGAACATAAAGATTTACGAACTGGATTTGATTAAAGGTGAATTACCCAGGGGCGACTACGATTTTGCGTGGTGCCGCTGGGTGGTTTCCTTTGTCGATGATCGATCGCTATTGATTGAAAAACTTGCGGGCGTTATGCCAAAAGGCAGCGTCGCGATTTTTCACGAATACGGGCATTACGAGACATGGCGATTCTTTCCACGATTACCAATGCACGAACGTTTCCGCGAACACGTGATCGCGACGTGGC
>JBLMXG010000302.1:0-6785 GCA_050257635.1 Chloroflexota bacterium | reverse complement strand
CTGTTGGCAACAAACGAATTACCCGGCTGCGGGCGGCGCGGCCTCGTGTGGGGATTTTTTCTGTGTGCAGCATTGGCCACCCTTACGAAAGGGTTAATCGGCATAGTATTCCCGGCCATGATCATCGGCGCATGGCTCATGTTTCTCGGCGATTGGACTATCCTCGCTACCCTTTACCCGGTCTCGGGAGCGCTCTTATTCTTACTCATCGTTTTGCCATGGCATATTCTCGTCGCTCGTTCCCATCCGGGTTTTCTCTCGTACTATTTTTTCGATGGCCAGGTGCGGCGCTTTTTGACCGATCGGCATGGATTGGTCAGCGGCCCGTGGACTTTTATCCCGGTTTTAATCTTGGGATTGTTTCCTTGGAGCGCTTTTCTCATCCAAGCTCTACGGAAGTGCGTACATTTCAATCTGGCGCAGATGCGTGAGCAAAAGGAAGCGTTGTTCTTGACCTTATGGGCGGCGACCGTATTTTTGTTTTTCTCGCTGTCGAGCTACCAGGACATTCCCTACATCCTGCCGGTGTTTCCGCCTCTGGCACTGCTTATCGGCCGTTACTTTGCCGAGGCTTGGGACAAACCCGATCTTTCCGGCATCCGAACCGGCTATTGGATTCTGATTTTTGGGCTCTCTCTATTCGCTCTGGTCAGTCTTGCCGGTCCCCAACATTATCTCGAACGATTCTCGAATTGGCCGAGCCTCGAAGCGCCGAGCGAAGAGGGGCGGATCGTTTCGACCCACCGGACGGAGTATAAGGATTTAGCCGGCCTCACGCCTTACCTGGCGCTCCAGTCCACTATCTTGATCGTCGCCGCACTAGCGACTTGTGCGACCCTCCGCCGGCATAGCTTTTCCTCGACATTCATGTCGGTAAGCGCCGCTTGGGCCTTGTTCTTGCTGGTTGTGACGGCGAGTCTGCCGGTTCTCGACGCGCGTCGCTCGATCAAGTCCCTGGCTTTGCCGCTCTACAAACGTTTGCAGCCCATGGACGAGGTCGCGACCTATCATACCTATTATCAGGATCTGCCGGTCTATTTGCAGCGGCCCGTGATTATCGTTCAATGGCCGGGTGAGCTGCAGTTTGGTATTAAACTGACACGGAAGTCGACCTCCTGGCTCGTCGACGATGCCACGTTCTGGCGCCAGTGGGATACTTCGGCGAGGATTTATCTTTTGGCCGACCGCGCCAACTATCGGGAACTGGCGCATCAGCCGCACCACAGAGTGTTTATGGTCGCGGAGACTCCGTATGACGTGCTGATAACCAATCATCAAACCGGTTTTCAATATGCGACCGTCAACCGTTCATGATCGGCTATACGCCGCGCCGGACCTTTTGTTGACAATGCCTGCGTGGGCCAATCCAGCCACTCATCATGCAGCGGAGCTGAGGGATGCAGTATGGTGGTGAATGAAATACGGAGTCGACAAGGGCTTTGCGTCGGGTTGAACGGAACAGAAGATTGTAGTCTAACAGAAGCAAAATGATCGTCGACTTCGAGCATCACTACATTCCGCTAGAGCTGGCCGAGCGGATGGGCATGAAGAGCGACAGCAAGGTGCCACTCCGTCAAGGCGATGCGGCGATTCACGCGCAGCTTTTCGATCTGGACGCGCAGATCCGCGACATGGATCGCGCCGGCATCGACATCGCCGTGCAGAGCTGCATTCTCGGCTGGGACACGACCCTGGACAACTGCAAGCTGCTGAACGACTGCACGGCGCAGGCGCAGAGAAATTTCCCCGGGCGCTTCGTCGGGCTGGCCCATATCCCGCCGTTGGGCGGCGAAACCGCGCTGGCGGAATTGACCCGCGCCGTGAACGAGCTCGGTCTGAAAGGCGTGACCATAGCGTCGCAGGCAAACGGGCTGTCGCTCGACGCCACAGAGTTCCAGCCGTTATTCGCGCGCGCCTCCGAGCTCGGCGTGGTGGTGTTCGTGCATCCGGCTTTGGGGCCGAAGGGCTACGAGCTGATGAAGGATTACATGCTGCCGGTGATCCTCACGCGCGAGTTCGATCTCGGCGTCGCCGTGACCCGGCTGATCGCCGGCGGCGTGCTCGACCGCTATCCCGACCTGCAACTGGTCTTCGCTCATTTCGGCGGCGGTATGGCCGGTTACAAGGAAAGAATTTCCCGCTCATCCCATCGGTTTAAACTGCCGAGGTCGTTCGACGATTATTTTAATCTTCTCTATTTCGACATGGCTGGTTTCGAGGGCAGCCCGATCGCACTGCGCTGTGCGCTGGAGGGTATTCGCGCCGAGCGCATGGTATTTGCCACCGACTATCCGCAGAATTTCAACAGCAGCGATCCGAAACAGGGGAAGAGCATCGACGGGGTCGGCGACTATATCAACGAGATTCGGAGGCTGGCGCTCGATGAACAGACCAAAAAGAACATGCTTGGCGGCACTGCAGCGAAGCTGCTCAAGATCGCCCAGCAGAGCAGATCATAAGGGAGGAAGCGATGTTAAGGATCAAAGGCATGAGCAAGGAAGACGCGTCCGAGGACACCAGGCAAATTTTCGAGGAGCAGGAAAAGCAATATGGCTCGATTCTGAATACGGCGAAGGTTTACGGTTTGCGGCCGACGATTCAGAAAGGGGTCCAGGCTCTGCAGGCGGGCATTCTCGCCTCGGGATTGATCGCCGCCGATCTGCGCCACTTGCTCTGCATGAAGGCGGCAAGCATCAACGGCTGCCCCTATTGAATTGACATCAACGCATCCAGTGGGATGCGCAACGGGGCGTCGGCGGAAAAGGTGGAAGCGGCGTTGGGCGACTACAAAAAGAGCCCGCTCTTTTCAGCGCGCGAAAAGCTCGCATTGGAGCTGTGCGAGCGAATGACCTACACTAACAAGCGGGTGACCGATCGCTTTTTCAACCGGCTCAAACGTAATTTCTCCGAGGAAGAGCTGGTCGAGCTGGCGGCGATCATCGGGCTGGAAAACTTCCGCAGCAAGTTCAATCCGGTCTTTGCCGTCGAGGCGCAAGGCTTTTGCCCGCTCCCGGCGGTAAAAGAAGTAGCCGCCGAGGCGGCGAGCAGATTTCACGAATGACTCTGCGGCGCGGCCGCGACCGGAGGCATGAACATCTCCCGCAAAGCATGTCCTGAGCGGGGTCGAAGGAGCGCCAAGCCGCAAAGGATAAAGAAAAATACACTGATTTGTTTGAGAAGCGTTATTCTGTTCCTCCGAACTTGGCGTCTTTGCGTCTTGGCGGGAGAAAATCCGGATCCGAAAGTTTTCGATTTCAAAGCAGGTTGGGTGCGATGGAAGAATGGAGAGTGTTTCGCTATGCGATACTGATTTTGGGACTTTTATTGCCGCTGCATTTGGCGCGTGGCGCCGCCGCACCGGCCAAGGTTACCATCCACGTGCCGTCGAAGAGCCTGTCGATCATGCCCTACTATTTCGGCAAGGATAAAGGGTTCTTCGCCGTGGAACAGATCGAGCCGCAGCTGGTCATGATGGCGCCGCCGGTGGCGATCGCCGCGCTGGTGGCGGGCGAGCTTGATTTTTCTTCGACGACCGGCGCGGCGACGTCCGCGATCATGCGCGGCCTGCCGATTCGGCGGCTCTTCTACGTTCAACAGGATCCAGTTCACGTGCTGCTTGCGCAGCCGGAGATAAAATCGATTCAGGATTTAGTCGGCAAAACGGTCGGCGTGACGGCGTTGACGGATGCCGTCGGTATGTCGGCCAACGTCATTCTCCGCGCCAACGGCATTGAGCCGTCAAAAGTCAACCTGCTGGCCATGCAGGTGACCGACAACGCGATTAAAGCGCTCACCACGAAAAGAGTCGCGGCGACGTTGCTGGCACCGCCCTATGCGGAAGAGCTCGAAGCGAAAGGCTACGTCAAGCTCGCCGACGCTCGAAGTTACGCGCCGTTGAGTTTCATCGGCCTGGTCGGTTCGATCGAAACGATCAGGAAGAATCCGCAGAAGGTTTACGGCATGATCTCTGCTCTGCACCGGACCATGAACTACATCCTCAATCCGGCCCACCGAAACGAAGTCGTTCAGTACGTTTCGACCTATCACAAGATCGATCTGCCGCTGGCGGAAAAAGCGCTTGCGGCGCAAATGCTCGGCTACAGCAAAGACGGCACCAAGCCCCGCGCTGCGGTCGAGAAGGAGATCGAAATCTATCGCGAGTCGCTAAAGATCGCGAAGAATTTCACGCCCGATGATTTGGAGGACATGAGCTTTTTGAGGAAAGTGCAGGGTCGTTGAGTTTGAGTAAGAAGTCCGATTATCGTTTGTAATTCTCGTTGCCCCAGATCTCTTTCATGAAGCCGCTTTTTTCCAGATTGTTGACGAAGCTGTTGTCGTAGATCTCTTCCGGTTTTTTTCGGATCGGCGCGCCCTCTTCACGGGCGAGCTCGACGGTTTCGGCCACCGCTTTGCCGGGGACGACCATAGTGCGGTCGAGGATATCCCTGGCGTAGGTGTCGTAAGCGGACTGTAGCGCCTGCGGGTCTTTGGTGCGCATGGCTTTGCCGATCGATGCCTTGGCCTTGTCGGGATTTTTCTCGACGAAGTGAATGATCTCGGCAAAAGCGGCGACCATGCGCTGGACAATTTCGGGGCGTTCGCGCAGCATTTTATAGCTGGTATGGAGCGAGCTGTAGATGAACGGGATGTTGAGATTGATCAGGCGATACATCACGTTGTAACCTTCGTTCTTGGCGCGGACATCGAGCGGCGGCGTGATGATTACGCCCTGGACGATGCCCGCGGCCATGGCCTGATAGCGTTCGCCCTGGCTGCCGCCGATAGGCCGGATCATGACAGCTTCGGGTGCCAAACCCAATTTTTTCACCACTGCTCGGGACAGCCGGTCGCTCAAGTCCCCCGCGCGCGCGATGCCCAGAGCTTTGCCTTTGAGGTCTTCGGGGCGTCGGATCTCTTTTCGCGTCACCAAGACATAGGGCAGCTTCACCAGCGGAGAGGCGACGATCTTCGCCTCGATCCCCGCCGCCAAACCGGGTATCAGCGCGTCCGAGGCGCAGTAGGTAAACTGTACTTCGTCGGTGGTGAGCGCCGTCAAATTCTGGGCGCTGCCGCGGATAAAGATATTCTCCAACTTGATGCCGTATTTGTCGAACAGGCCGTTGTCGAGGGCGGTGTAGAGATGGACGAAGCCGCCGGAGACGGCGCAGGTCGAAATTCTCAAATTGACGACTTTCTCGCCTGGTTTCGGCAGGTAGGGATTGGCAAACGCGAGCGAGGCTACCACGGAGAAAAGTAATGCGAAGATTACGGTATTTTTCATAGTGGCTGGAATTTACGCTAATGCTGCCGTGCTTGTAAATAGGGTTGGAAAAATTCGTCAATATCGATCCAAGACCGCTCACGTTCTGCTGGTTTGCCGATCGTCGTTCCCTTTGCGTTAAAGAGGACGATGGGTCACGATTGGATTTTTCAAGTCAGGAGGGAAGTTTTCTAGCGCCGATAATTCTGGCTCCCCCAGAGCTCTTTGAGGAAGCCGCTTTTCTCCAGATCAAGGACGAAGCGGTTGTCGTAGAGATCTTCCGGTTTTCTTCGCACCACGGTGCCGTTCTCGCGAGCGATCTCCACCGCTTCGCTGACGGATTTGCTCGGCACGACCATGGTGCGGTCGACGATTTCCTTGGCGTAGACGTCGTACGCTGACTGGAGCGCTTCTGGGTCTTTCACGCGCATCACTCTGGCGATGGCGGCTTTGGCTTTGTCGGGATTTTTCTCGACGAAGTAGACCGATTCGGCGAGCGCGGCAACCATGCGCTGGACGATTTCCGGGCGCTCGCGCAGCATCTTGTAGCTCGTGTGCAAGGAGCTGTAGATGAACGGAATGTCGAGGTCGACCAGGCGGTAGATGACGTTAAAGCCGTCGTGCTTGGCGCGGACATCCAATGGCGGCGTGACCAGAATTGCTTGCACGACGTTGCCGACCATCGCTTGATAGCGCTCCGATTGACTGCCGCCGATGGGATGAATGGTCACCTGGTCGAGAGTCAGGCCGAATTTCCTGACAACCTGGCGCGACAGGCGCGCGCTCAAATCTCCCGGACGCGTTACGCCGATGGATTTACCCTTGAGGTCTTCGGGACGACGGATGTCGCCGCGCGCGACCATGACGTAGGGGAGCTTGACCAGCGGCGACGCGACGATCTTTGCTTCGACGCCGGTCGCGAGGCCGGGCAGGCTGCCGTCCGCGGCGCCGTAGGTGAACTGGATCTGGTCGCCCGCGAGCGCGGCGAGGGCCGGCGATGAGCCGCGAATAAAGATATGCTCGCACTTGAGGCCGTATTTCTCGAAGATCCCGTAATCGAGACCGGCGTAAAGATGCACGAAGCCTCCGGTAACGGCCGAGGAGGCGATGCGAAGCAGGGTTGGCTTTTCGCCGGGTTTGGGCAAGTAGGGATTGGCAGCTGCATGGGCCGCCAGAATCATAACAAGAGCGATTGCGCGGATTGCTGATTTCATCATGGCATTTCCGAATCGAGGCGAGTTCTTGCCGCCTTGCAAAGTGAAAATTGCAGAACATGAGCTTGACCTATCGCGGTAGCCTGGCCATGGATGAGGCCGTGAACACTTCCCGGCTAAACCATCGCGCGACATTTAAATAAATTGGCTTCGAAAATGTCACCTCACACGGACGGGCGCTGCCGCGGCTTGGGGTCGTTCGAACCAATTTGGCTTCGCCTGTGCCAGCCGCGCAAGCCAAGGCCGAGAAACATCAATCCAGTCATCGACCAGCCCGCAGCAAATTTCAACTCGGGGTTGGCAAGCATGTT
>JBLMXG010000301.1:0-4234 GCA_050257635.1 Chloroflexota bacterium | reverse complement strand
ATTGGACCTCCAAATCTCCGCTGCGTTGGCATGGACAGTAGCCGATCGGGATTCGCCGTGTCAACGCGCCGCCGCCTACGCCTAATGCGTCAAACCTTCGCCACGGAAGTGAATTCCTGGCCGGCGCGGATGGATGCCGTGGAAAATGGCTTCGCACTGGAGTTTCTCAATTATAATGCCGATTAAAGCGGGGGCGCTGCGCCTGGACAGCCCGGACTTACGCTCTGAACCGTGCAATCAGGTCGTCCTCCGGGTCCGCGCCGAGACCTGGGCCTTGCGGAACTTCAACTCCGCCGTTGACCACAGGCACGGTCCTGGCGAACGGAGTAGCACCGAAGTCGGCAAACATCCGCTCGAGCGGAGAATCTTTTTCCTTCGCCGCCATGCAGTGCAATACCGCAAGAAAAGCTGGCCCGATATAAAATGCGTTGGGCACGCAGGTCGCGCCCGCTTGCTCGACCTCGCCGGCTACTTTTGCCAGGGCGGTGATGCCGAGTTTGACCATGGCGGGCTGAATAAAATCAGCCTTGCCGATGGTGACCATTCTAAGAAAATCGCGCAGGCTGATGGCGTTCTCGCCGATCCCGGTGGGTACGCCGGTCGTCGTGCGCAGCCTGGCGAGTGCTTCGAAGTCCTCCGGCGGATAGATCGGCTCTTCGACCCAGAAAGGCTTGTACGGCGCCATCGCTGCCACCGCCGCCTCGGCTTCGGCCGGCGTCCAGGCGCAGTTGGTATCCACCATAAGAGGAATGTCCGGGCCGGTCACCTCGCGCGCGGCGGCGACCGCCGCGGCCGTGCGCTCATGTAGCTTGACGTAGCGGTAGCCGCGTTCGAGCGCGCGGGCGGTGTTGCGCTTGATGTATTCCGGGTTGCCGGAATATTGCAGCAACGAGGCATAGCATTCGACGCGCGTTCGCTTGGCGCCGCCGAGGAGCGTCGATAGCGGAACCCCCGCAAGCTTCCCGCGAATATCCCACAGCGCGATGTCGAGCCCCGCAAGCGCGTGGACCAGCGGCCCGGAGCGGCTCAATGAAAGCAGCGTGCGTTCGATGCGCGGGATAAGCTCCTCATCGGAAACGCTCTGTCCGACGGCGAGACGCCTAATCCAGTTGTCGAACGCCGCGACGACCATGGGACGGGCCGTGCCGAACGACTCGCCCCAGCCCACCACGCCGCCGCTGGTCGTCACGCGCACATAAAGGCTTTCCACATGCGTGCGCGGCACGCCTTGAGACATCGGCGCCGGCGCCCAGATATCCAACGGAATGCGCAGCGTGATCGTGTCGATCGCTGTGATGGTCTCGTCCATCTTCCTTGCTACCGACTCCGATCTTGAAATCTAGCGAAGTCGCAGCCGACAAATAATTCCCGTCGTCGTGCGAGACTGGTATTCATCTTTTTATGATGCTGCTCAAAGTCGGGGTTGGCTTCAAGTGTTGGGCAACGCAGCAGCCAAGTCCGTCTTTGAAACATCCCGCCCCTTGAAAAGCAACGGCAAGCCCGTGGCTTTTGCCAGCGCGTAAGAAAAACAGTCTCCATAGTTGAGCCCTGCGGTATTTCTGCCTTTGCCATAGCGAGCATAAGCTTCGCGCGCGAGCTCGACATGTTGCGCGGTAAAATTCTCAATTTGAAAGGCAGCGTCTTGAATCAAACGCTCAACAATTTGCGCGGCTCTGGCGCCATGCCGATTGAGCATCACAATATGCAATTCAAGGAGAGTCGCCGCAGAAATGAGCGGGGTATCCGCCTCGGCGATAGCTTCTGCGTAACGCGCCGCATCCGGCTCCTTGTCGAGAATCGCACTCAGCGCAGAGGCATCGACAACGATCATCGCGGCAACCCACGCTCGTCGTAGAGCATCTCGTCGGCAGATCGGTTGTCTATCACAGGCAACCGGCTACACCGATCGCCTAACTTTAGCAGTTTCGCCGCGAGCGCTTTGCGATTCCGTCGCCGCCGCAACCGCTCCAGGCGCTCGCTGACCGCACGGTCTACGGCCTCGGCAATCGTCTCACCCGTGATTCGGGCCAATTCCTTGGCTCTGCGGTGCGTATCACCGCTCTTTATGTTCATCCCCATGTCAAAGCTCCAAAGGTATAAGATGGGAAATTTATACCCATAGCCGGTTCCGCACAACGGAGCGCCCGAAACTGCGCGTGTCATGATGTCTCATGCTTCGCCTCATCACTTCGGCTCACTGATTTCGAATCCCAAGCTGCGTAGCAACGTGACTGTCTCTTCTTCGGTCAGGGTGCGCCCAACCTTCTCATGCTCCCTGATCAGATGCTGCATCATCTCGGGCTTGAGCGTTACCCAATCCGGCACCTTGGCAATCGTGACTCCCTCTTCCATTTTCGCCCCTCCGATTTCGGCCCAACCGATAAACCTTCCATGACTCCCACGGCTGGGCGTTCAACGGAATGCGCAGCGCGATCGCGTCGTCTCGTCCATGGCGGTCATTCAAATCAGGAATTCCTGAAAATGTCGAGCCGCATCGCCAAACGGCAACACAGAATTGACACCTGCGAGACCGGCGTAATATACCCGGCTCAGGAGGCGATGCCCATGTCAACGAACGGTTCCAAGTCTGCGAGAGTCCGCGCCAAACTGAATCACCCGATCATCGACACCGACGGCCATACCGTCGAATTCACGCCGGTGTTTTTCGACTACATCGAGGAAGTCGGCGGCACCGGCATGACCGAGCGCTACAAGAAAGCGGTCGGCAGCCGCTCCAACAACCGCTGGGCGGAACTATCCGAAGAAGAGCGGCGCTACACGCGCGCGACCTGCCCGCCCTGGTGGGCCCGGCCGGCGAAGAACACGACGGATCGAGCGACCGCGTCGTTGCCGCACTTGCTGTATCAACGGATGGACGAGTTGGGCCTGGATTTCGCGGTGCTCTATCCCACTTTCGGCTTGACGGAGCCGCCGCGCATCGAGGAGGAAGAAGTGCGCCGCGCCGCCTGTCGCGCGCTCAACACCTATCATATGGATATTTACGGTCCCTATGCCGACCGCATGACGCCGGTCGCGGTCATCCCCGTCCACACGCCGCAAGAAGCGATAGAAGAATTGGAATATGCGGTCAAAACCCAGGGCTTCAAAGCGGCAGTGATTTCCCACGTGCAGCGGCCCGTGCCCAAAATATTGAAGGAGCATCCCGACGTGGCGAGCCAAGCGACTTTCATCGATCTGCTGGCTTTGGACAGCGAATACGACTATGACCCGTTCTGGGCCAAGTGCATGGAGCTGAAAGTTGCCGTAACCACGCATGCTACCGGCCAGGGCTGGGGCAGCCGCCGTTCGGTCTCCAACTACATGTTCAACCACATCGGCCACTTCGGCGCTGCCGGCGAGGCTTTCTGCAAAGCGCTCTTCTTTGGCGGCGTCACCCGCCGATTCCCCGATTTGAATTTCGCTTTTCTTGAAGGCGGCGTGCATTGGGCCTGCGGCGTTTTCTCCGACATCGTTGGCCACTGGAAAAAGCGCAACTCGAAGGCGATCCACAACCTCGATCCGCAGAGTCTCGACGGCGGACTCATGCGCAGACTCATCGACGAGCACGGCACCGACCGAATGAAGGGCAAGGCCGATGAGATCGTCAACTGGGTCACCCAGCCGCAGCGCCGTCCGAAAAACCTCGACGACTGGGCCGCCTGCCGCGCCGAGAAGCCGGAAGATTTGCGCGATCTGTTCATTCCGAATTTCTACTACGGCTGCGAGGCCGACGATCCCATGGTCGCGTGGGCGTTCAACTCAAAAGTGAATCCCATGGGCGTGAAGCTCAAAGCGATGATGAGCTCGGATATCGGACACTGGGATGTGACCGACATGAACGAGGTAGTGGAGGAGGCTCACGAATTGGTCGACGACGGTCTGATCACCGAAGAAGATTTTCGCGATTATACTTTTGCCAATGCCGCGATGCTCTACGCCGGTCTGAATCCCGATTTCTTCAAGGGCACGGTTTGCGAGGCCGCCGTGGCGAAACTGCTGCGGAGCGCACCGCAGCATGGGGAAAAAGCGATGTCCGCATGACGTCAGAACAATGATCAGCATTAAAGACTTGATTATGAAGCTTGTGGAGTCAAATCCAGATTCCCGTGACAATTGTATCCTCGACTGATGAGGCGGAAAATCGCAATAATTTTATGACTGCCGACCGGAATGGCATCGACGATTAATCTATTAGCGGTAGACCGAAAGGGCGGGGATTCTTATGCTTTTCATC
>JBLMXG010000300.1:0-13531 GCA_050257635.1 Chloroflexota bacterium | reverse complement strand
ATTACTGGCAAGTTTACTTCGATACCAACAAAGTGATTCGCGAAACCTGCGGCGCCGCCGGGTATCCGGTTCCTGAGCAGCATTTCGTGATTAGAAATCAGGCCTAGTCCAAGAGCGCATCTAGCCGGCGCGGTCCCCTCGCAGTGGTCCCAGTGGGCCGCGCAGCCGTCAGCAATTTTGCCGACGAATAATCGGCTGACATCCGGCCAAAAGCCGCGAGCACGGCGTCGATTCTCCATGCGACGCGAGATTGAGGCCGCCGTTTGACCTCCCTCACACCTCGGCGTATGACAGAGCCAGCAATTTCTTGGCATTGAAGCTCAAGCGCATGCTGAATCTGAAAGTCGGACTGACCAGGAACCCCCGCTTCGAGCCGCTCATTGACGCCACTGTCAGATCGCCGCGGTTAAACCTCGACTTCGTCGTCACCACGCCGCCGGAACTTTTTTTCCGCAATTTGAAGAACGATGAGTTTGATGTATTCGAGATGTCGCTTTCCGAATATCTCGTTACCCGCGAGCGCGCCCAAGGCGAGCGTTGGCAGTGGCGCGCCCTGCCGATCTTTCCCGCCAAAGCGTTCGTCTGGCTCGGCCTCTTCGTCAGCACCGCCGCTGGAATTCATTCCCTCGCCGATTTAAGAGGCAAGCGAGTCGGCGTCCCCGATTATGTTATGACCGCCGCGCTTTGGTTTCGCGTTTTTTTGCGTGAGCTTTACGGCATCGAGTCTCGCGAAATTTCCTGGTTTATCGGTCGCACGCGGGATTTGAGCCATGGCGGCCTGCTTAAAATCGACGCCCAACCGCCCCGCGACGTTGCGTTGACGTGGCTCAACACAGCACAAAGTTTCGATGTCATGCTGGACCGCGGTGAGATCGACGCCGCTTACGGCTTCGCGCCGCGGCATGATCCGAAATTATTCACCCTCAACATCGACCGCTATGGCGGCACTCCCCTTGACGGCAATCCACGCTTACGTAAACTCTTTGCCGACGGCGGCGCGGCAGTCGTGAAAGCATTTTTTCAAAAAACCGGCATCGTGCCCGCCAATCACGTGATCGTCGCGCAGCGTCGGCTACTCGAAGAAAACCCCTGGCTCGGTGCCGAAATTCTGCGCGTCTTTACGCAAAGCAAGCGGTCCGCTTACGAGAAAAACAATTTCCGCGCCCCTGCCTATCTCTATTTCGACGCCATGGACCGCGCCGCGCAGGAAGCGATGGTCGGCGATGACCCGTTCCCGTTCGGCATCGCCAAGAATCGCGTGATGCTTGAAATGCTGTTTCGAAACTCTCATGCCGAGGGCTTGACACGGAATCCTGCAAAAATCGACGAGGTTTTCGAACCCTCGCTACTCGACCTCTGAGAACCGAAAAGGGGCTGCCATGACCGGAAAATTTCCCACCGTCGACGCCGACGGCCATCTTGAAGAGAACCATATCGATTGGAAAGAGCGCCTGCCAGAACAATACAAGAGCCAGGCACCGACGCGCCGTCCCAGCGGCAACGGCCAATTGCGCACGATCATCGAGGGAAAAGCGTGGCCGCGGCCCGGCGGTTTGGGAATCGGCGTAGGGGGCCCATACAGCCGGCCGCATCCGCGCCGGCCCGGAATGACTGATCCTAAGGCGCGCCTCGCGGACATGGAGAGCGAAGGCATCGATGTCGCCGTTTTGTTCGGCGCGGGCCTCGCCGGCACGCTGCCGGCCCTTGACGATGCCGGCCTGGCCGGCGCGCTCGCCACCGCGCGCAATACTTGGGTCGCCGAATACTGCGCGGCGGATCCGCAACGGATCAAAGGCACCGCTGCGCTGGCGCAGCAAAACATCGACTTTAGCGTCGAAGAGCTTCGTCGCAGCGTCACCGAATTAGGTTTCGTGGGCGCTTCCCTGTTCCCCAACGTGAAAGGCCGACATCTTGGCGACCCCTTTTATTTTCCTCTGTACGCAGAGGCCGAGCGCTTGAACGTTCCTATTTGCGTCCACATGTTTTTGGGCCGCTACGGCTCCGACGCGGTCGGTACAGAGCGGGTCGACAAGTTTTTTTATTCGCACCTGTTCGGCCACCCCTTTGAGCAGATGATCGCGCTCTCGGTGGTCGTCGGAGAAGGTGTTCTCGATCGCTTTCCCAAGCTGCGCTTTGTTTTCCTTGAATCCGGCTGCGGCTGGATCCCTTACTGGCTCGAGAGAATGGATGAACACTACGAAGTGCTCGGGGTTCAATTGCCTAACCTCAAGATCGAGCCGAGCAAACTCTTGGACCGCGGCCAGCTTTACTTTTCCTGCGAGCCGGAAGAGCAAGAGCTCGCGCATGTCATCGATCGGATCGGCGACGACTGGATCGTCTTCGCCTCCGACTATAGCCACTTCGACAGCCGTTGGCCCGGCGCCGCGGAGCCGATTGTCAATCACGCCAAGCTTAGCGATTCGTCGAAACGCAAAATCTTAAATGACAACGCACGACGGCTCTATCCGCTGGACTAGAGGAGATCCAATGTCGTTACTACGTCGTTTTCGCCTTCTTCCAATATGCGTTTTATCGATTCTATTGGCGTTATTCTTCCGATCCCCCGCTGTCGCGGAGAACATCAAGATCGGTCTCCCCTCGGTCACGATCACCGCCATGCCGTTTTTCGTCGCCAAAGAGCGCGGCTTCTTCCAACAGGAAGGCCTGAATGCGGAGATGGTGGTCATGCCCGCCTCGCTGAATATCAAAGTGTTGCTGGCCGGCGAGATTCAATACGCGGCCACAATTGGCTCGGCCGTCGCCGCCGCCATCCGCGGCATCAACGTGCGAACGGTTATGCTTTTCGTCGACCGGCCCCTGCAAGATCTCGTCGGTGCGCCCGGGATCAACTCGATCGCGGATCTGAAGGGCAAGGTGTTGGCGCTGTCCTCGCGCGGCGGCTTGCAGGACATCATCATGCAGCGCATCCTCAGCTCGGCGAAAATCGATCACAACCAAGTCACAACCATTACAATCGCTGGGCAGACTGCCCTGATTACCGCACTCAAAACCGGTAGCGTGGCCGCCGCGCTCCTCAATCCGCCGTACAACTTTCTCGCCTACCGCGAGGGACTCACGAATTTGGGCTTCTCCGGAAACTTCGTACGCCTGCCGAGCACCGGGATTGCGACCCTGGGAGAAACTCTCGAACACTCGCCCGATCAGGTGCGCCGTTTGACTCGAGCCGTCGCCCGCGCACGCGCCTTCGCCCGGGACAACAAGGCGAAGGTGATCCCCATGCTCAAGCGTGTGTTGCGCATCGAAGACGAAGAGATGCTCTCAAAAATCTACGACCAGCACAAAAAGGTTGAGACGCCCGACGGTCGAATCGACGCCAAGCTCATGGCGGACACCATTCACGATGCCCGCCAAACCCAAGGTGTTACCAAGGAGATTCCGATCAGTCAGGTCTTCGATTTTTCGTTTCTACCGCCGCGCTGAGGATCTCTCGCCGGATCTCCATCACGTTGACGGCTAAAATATCTGTAGGGGCAATTCACCAATTGCCCCTACACGGAATTCCCGATCAGATTTTTTTACGTTTTTGATCTGCGTGAAATCAAAGCGGAAAGGGAACAATTGCATTCGGCGCGGCACTTCTACCCATCCTGCAGGTTGAACGTTTTGACCCGACCGCGCTCCGTTATTTGAATTCCGGCATGACTTTCTCTGCAAACAAACGGATATTTTTCATCGCCATCTCCTGCGGCATGCCGCCGAAATAGAACGTGCCGGATATCGTGGTCAATCCTACGTCCTCGCTCCACTTGCGAATCGCATCGGCCACGCGCTTGGGATCGCCGGCTATGGCGAATCCCTGCTCCAGCTGCGTTTTAGTGTCGCGCTGCGTCAACAGGCCCATTTCTATGCGCGCAGGGTCGGCCGCCTTGTGAACATCGTAGTATGAGGTGATATACGGCCCCGCTTCCTCGATCGCCTTGTCGAGACTGCTCGACACGTAGATGTGGAACTTGCCGAGGATCTCCTTGGCCAACGGATCATGGCTGTTCTTCCTTAACCCGTCGCGATAGGTCTTTATGAAGCCCGGCAGCATATGGGGTTCGCGATAAAGATACGGCAGAGTCATCAGATGAAATCCCTTTTCACCCGCCCAGCGAAATGAATCCTCGGAGCGGGCGCAGCCCACCCAGATCGGCGGGTGCGGCCGCTGCACAGGCTTGGGATAAACTGGAACGCTTTGGTAATTAAAAAATTTTCCGCTTACGGTTACCGGTTGGTCGGACCACGCTTGCCGAATGACCTCCACGCCTTCGTACATCCGGCCGGTGGATTCGGTCTGATCGATGCCGAATTTTCTATACTCGTGACCTTCGCTGCCCTTGCCGACGCCAAATTCCAATCGTCCGTTGGAGATGACATCGACCATGGCGTAGGACTCCGCGATGTCGATCGGGTTGTGCAGCGGCAAGACATTGATAGCGACGCCGAGGCGAATTCGCTCGGTCGTGCGCGCCACCGCGGCCATGAACGTCGGCGGATGAGGCAGCGTGCCTCCATACATGGCAAAATGATGCTCGGTAACCCAGATGTGATCGTAGCCGAGCCGATCCATCTCTTCCATCTGCACGAACATCTTTCGGTAGAATTCCGGCATCGGCCCGTCCAGGTCGGGAACATAAGTCGGTAAGTAATGCGCGCCAAACTGCATCGATTGACCAGCCATCGGGATCTAACGCCTCCAAACTTTTGTCGATCTAGATATAGGGTGTGGCAGTTCTGGAGTCAACGCCGGGTTGAAACCGTTTCGATGACGGATAAAAAGTAGGGGGCGGGTTTCACTCCCCCCAAGCGTACCGCGACTGCGCCGACTTTTTTTTTGCTCGCTGCGATCGAACTACTTGATCCCCAGTTCTTTATTGATCTCGCGTTGCAGCGTGAAGTCGAAGACATTCGATGGCGCTACCGGCTGTGCCAGGCCGAGGATCTGCGCATCCATCGCCAGGTATTCCTTGATCTCTTCGTCGGTGGGAATGCCCGTGCCGGTGAACGCCGCTCTCGAAGCGCGATAACTGTCATTGGCAATTTTGTAGTCCGAATTCCAAATACTGGCCAGCAGCTCGCTCGCTTCTTTTTCGCGCTCCATAAAAAATTTGTTGGCCTCAGCGCGGGCCCGTAGAAAGCGCTTGAGGAAACCCGGTCTTTCGCGAAGCGTTTTGAGATTTACCGCCGCGCCGTTCTGGATGCTGGCAAACTTGTCGGTGGAGGTCTCGAGAATTTTCATGTTGAACTTTTCTTTGGCGATCTGCGCATAGGGGGGGCTGATCGCCGCCACCTGGATGGAATTATTCGTCAGCGCCTGCAGCAGCACCGACTCCTCGCCAACCTGGATCGCGGTCAATTCTTTGTCCGCGTTGAGACCGCCGAGCGCGAGCATGCGCTTTGCGGTCGTATGCTGACTGCCGCCGAAGGTGACGATCCCCATGGTTTTGCCTTTGAGATCCTTGATGCTGTTAAACTCCGGCCGCGCGACGAGAAAAAAAAGCGGTCGGCGCAGCGTGACCGAGATCACGCGCAGCGGCGCGCCGCGCTGGATCGACCGAATTGCGCTGCCGATGGAGCCGAGCACGTCGATCTCGCCGGAGATGCCGGCGGTGATCGCCAGATTGGCCGACATGCGCACCAGCTCGGCGTTAAGCTTTTGCTCTTGAAAATATTTCTTATCGCGCGCGATGAATAGGTCGATCGAAGTTATGCCGCTGCTCGAGTAGCTAATGCGGATACGCTCCGGCGCGCCCTGCGCGCCTGCCAAACCCGCCAGCGCAAGCATAATCAGCGATCCTAAGATGTAGATTTTAGCCATGCCCTTCCCCTTGCCTCCATGATCAATGATTGTTGCCCCCGTCGAACCTGCCAGCAGATGGAACCGACGTCGATCTATCCTCCTGAAGCGATCGGCGGCGAAAACAGCGTCGGCCCTTCGACCTCGGATTCAAGCGCCGTCAACGCCGTACGAATAATTTCTCGGCGCAGCTGGGCGTCGAGTTCCTTGGGCAAACTCGGGTCGCCGCAGGGATGGGGAATGCTCACGCCCTTGACGATGCGGTTGGCGCGCACCTGCTGCGCCACCGGATACATCGCGCTGATCAGCGCCACCGGCAATCCCGCTCTCTCGAGTTCTTTGCTCATCACAGCGCCGCTGCGACTGCAGGTACCTCACGTCGCGACGAAAAGCACGCCCTCGACGTTGTCCTTTTTCAGGTCCGCGGCGATCTCCTGCCCCATGCGCCGCATCACCGTCGGCGAGCCCTGGTTTCCCGGAATGACGTAGTAGGCGGGGTAAAGCTTGCCCGCGCCGATCGTCCCCTCCCGTTCGAGCGCGCGCAGCGCATCGAGCGGCACGCCGTAGTGCGGATTCTGGTTCATATTCGCGACGTTGTAGCCGCCATGAACCGCTTCCCACTTTCCCGGCTCGAGCTCCTTGACCTCAGCGATGTTGTATTTACGCCAGAAAGTGTTGCGGTAGGTTTTGAACTTATCCGGATTGCCCCACGGCACCACGCCGCTGGTTGTCACCACGGCGATGTTGTGATTTTTAGCTTGGTCGAGCGGCGGCGCCGGCCTGGCGTCGTCCCAGACTTCCATGGGCAGCTCGGTTTCGAACCGCTGGTTATGAATTTTTTTGAGCAGCATGTCGACGGCGCGCTCGGCGCCGCGCCGGTCGCTCTTTTCGATCCTTCGGATGCCGCGACCGAAATATCCTTCCTCGTGCGCGGGGCCGATGTCCTCGTCGCGCGCCAAGCGCAGGGCGAATGACGCCAAGCGCGCCATCGCATCGGCCATCCTTACCGTCGTCTCCGCCGTCGGCAGGCAGTAAATCCGTGCATTGGCCAGCTCGCGGTAGGCGCCGACGCCGGGATTTTCCTCGTGCATCGCGGTAACGCAAGGAATCGAAAGTTGATTCGCTATCGCGTCGCAGATTTCTACGCAGCCCAAACCGTAGCGGCCGGAATTAAAAGCTGGCCCGGCGACCACGACCTCGGGCGCCGCCTTGCGCACGGCGGCGAGGATCGCATGGATTGCCTCGTCTTTTTGCTCGTGGAAGTAGTTATCGCCGACGTAAACCGTGCAAACGATCTTTGCCGCGGCGCCGAGGTTCATCTCCAAGGCACGCGCCGCCCCCGCGCTGCCGTCGATCGCACCGACCGGCAAGCCCGCCTTATCTTCACCGCCCAATCCGGCGAAAAACTGATTTAAGACATGAACGATCTTCGTCATTTCGATTGTCTCCTTTCCCCCACTCTTTCCTCCGCCGCAACGCGGGCGAATACTCAGGAGGGGGCTTGAACTTAGCGTAGCGGTTGAACGTTTTGAATCATTTGAACGCTTAGAATTCTTCGCATCTGAAGTTATTTTGCCCCCAGATATCCGCGCCGCCGATTATCACGTCACGCGCTTCCAGTGCCAATGCGCCGTGAGCGGGAACCGGCGCCGCTCCGGGAAACGGAAATATTTTTATTGCGTCGTAAGGACCGATGATCTTTTCCATCGCCGGCAACTGCAAGGGCCGATCGAGCGCGCCCGTGCTCACCACCGCATCCGCTTCGGCAAGGTAAAACAGCACCGGGCTGTCCTTGCCTTCCTTGCCACCATTTTCGTAAGTCACTAACGCCGTCTTAACACCGGCTTTCTCGCAAGCGCGCACGGTAAACATGACATCGACAAACGCATTGCCGCCGCCGATCCAGGTTACCAGCGCACCGTCGGCGCCCATCGCTTTGGCAAAGCGCGCGGCGTTCAGCGCGCCGACTTCCTTGCCGTGGGTGGTCTCGAAGCGGATGCGCTGCAAGATGACGCCGCCGAAGTTCAGCGTTTTGCCGTGGGCAGCGTAAAGCTCCATCGCCAGCGGATGGTTTTGCCAATCCCAAGTGGTGGGGTAATAGCCGCGTCCCGAGCGCGTCGTGTCGACCGTGACTGCGCCATCGAATAGCTCGTTGGGATGAACAAAGGTTGCCAGGGAATTACGCAGGGAGAGTCCGTAGTAGCCCACGCCGGAATGAACATGCTGCGGGTCGGTGATGCAGCCCTGGATCAGCATCACGTTGGGCAGATCGGGATCTTTTTCACTCAAATCGTAAGCCCGTATCTGCGCCGGCGACAATCCTTCGGTGATCTTACAGAGCTGCTCCGCGACCTTGCACTCGGCCATTTGAATAGCGGCGTGAGCGTCCAGCTCACCTAGACCAGGAGCAATTTTGAAGTTCACGATCAGGTGCAAATAGGAACTGAAGCGCGAAACCGCCGCGCCTGGACCGGACATGTCGAGGATGGCGCTCCGTTGCACGGTGGTTCCGGCGCGGATCGTGCCCTCGTATTCGGCAGCGGCAACCACAGTCATGCCCGAAAGCCGATGTGTCCGTCCCGTCCCGACCGCTTCGACGGGGCCCAAAATGCCGGGAAAAACTTGGCCTCGCCCCGAAACTTTGTAGCGTGGTTCAACAATGTCGCGAATCCCGGTGATGCGCGTCTTTTCTCCCGGCGCCGCCACCGCGAGCATAGCATCGGTGATGCGCGGATCCTCGCGCACCAGAGCAAGCAAGGACGCTTCATCGACTTCGAGGATTTGATTCTCGTAGCCGAACCGATGCCCCAAGCGAATTTGTTTGACCGGGAATTCGGCGATTTCAAGTTTCAAGTTTTTTCTTCCTACAATTGCAACGACTGGAACAACTGGAACATTTGGAACAGCCCCACAACGCTTTACGGCGCCCCCATGATCTTCTTAAAATCCTGAATATAGTTTTGCAGATTCGCGCCGAGCTTGGGGCTCACGACGAAGTCGGGCTTGAGCTGGAAATCTTTGAACTTGCTACGCGCGCCTTTCATGGCGCTGCCCTTGCCGAGGTTGCCGGCCAAAAACGACTGCGCCTCGTCCGAGAGCACCCACTCGGCAAAGAGCAAAGCCGCGTGCGGATGCGGCGCGTTTTTCATGACGAAGAAACCTTCCGGTTTAACGATCGCCGGCGGCAATACCTTGAAGCCCAGCGGCGCGCCCTTTTCGCGCACCGCCGCCGAGGTCTCGCCGTTGATGGCGATGCCGATGGGAAACTCGCCCGAGCTAACCACTTGTGTGGTCAGTGTACCGCCGCGCCGGTAACCAATATCCTGCTTGGCAAGCTTTGCCAGGTAAGCCACCGCATTCTCTCTACCCCACGCCGATTCCATCGCCGCCAGGATATAACCCGCTTCGGGATCGAATAGCATTTTCCCCTTCCACCGCGGTTGAAGCAGATCGTCGTAGCTCTTCGGCGCCTGCTCCGGTTTTACCAGATTGGTGTTGTAGAGCAGCGCCGTGGTCAAAAAATACATGCTGTGCCAGTTGCCGTCGGGATCGTAAGTGCCGTCGTAAAAGCGCTTGGCGCTTGCGACCTGGTAAGGCTGCACGAGGTTGGCGTTCAGGAGTTGATAGCCGTAACTCAAATCGACTTGAACCACGTCGACGGCGTGCCTGCCGGCGCGCGCCTCATTGAGCGTGCGGGCAAGAATACCGTCGCGCGGGGAAAAATAATGCTGAAGAGCGATCGACCGATAGCGCGCATTGAAGACTCTTGCGAGCGGGAGAAACTCGTTTATCGGTAGCGTGCCGTAATAGACCAACTCGCCCTCGGCCCGAGCGCCTTTGAGCAGATAACTCATTCGCTCCTGCGGTGTTAACGATTTTGCCTTCGCGACCACCTCCGCGACGGTCTCCGCAAAGACCGGAGGCAACGCTTGCGCCAAGCAAACGAGCGAAACAAACCAAGCCAAAACGATTTTGTTGGTTCTATGCATTGTTCAACTTTCGGAATCAAAATTTTTCCAAGATCCTTGAACCCTCACCTCGTTTAACAAAACGCCAACCTGACCGTCAACCTTCAACGATCTCTGTCAATGATCCCTTCCTCGGACGCGATGGGCGCCATTCTCTGCCCAAGCAAGAGTCTGCGACGGAACCGCGCCCATCGGAACCCTCCGATACACTCCTCCAGGGAATATTCACGATAAGAAGCTTGCAGCCGCCGCAACTCAACGGCGGCGCGAGCCGGCCATCCATATAAAGACGACGGAAGCGAAGGTCATCACCTGGGCGGCCCAAAACGCCCAATAGTAGCTGTTGCTCCGATCGTGGATGACGCCGCCCAGCCAAGGACCGATGCCCGCGCCCGCACCGATGAATAAGGCGAGCGCGCCGATGATCGCGCCGAAGGCTTTGCCGTGAAACAAATCCGCGGCGATGGTCGGATAGAGCGATTGGCGCGAGGAAAAGCCGACGGCGATAAATGGCGGGAAAGCGTAAAATAACCAGCTGCGGTTCGCGTCCGTGATTGCCATCAAGAGAAATATCCCGATCATCAGCGCCGCCGAACCCACCGCGTAGGCCCACTGGCGGCCGATCCGATCGGCCAACATTCCCATCAAAATCATCGCCGGAGCGGTAAAAAGTCCGATCAAACCCAGACCGAACGCGGCCAGTTCCTTGGGGTAACCGGCATCGCTGACCGCCGCGACCTGATGGATCAAGACCATGTGCAAGGGAATCGCTCCCGCTAAGACGCCGGCGGCGAAAATCCAGAAGCGCCAAGTGCGCAGCGCTTCTTTCAAGGTCGGTCCCGGGACGGCGCCGGATTTCGCGTGAGCGACCGAACTCCCGTGACTGGTTTCGCCGAAGTCCGGCTTTAGGTTCAAATCCTCGGGCCGCTGGCGCTGGAAAAAATAATTAAGCGGCGCAACGACGGCGGCCAACACCCCGGCGAGAATAAAAAACGCCGCGCGCCAGCCGTAGACGGCGATCAGCCACTGAGTCCAGGGCACGACGAGAAGAATGCCCAAACCTATTCCAGAGGCGGTCGCCCCGATCGCCATGCCCCGTTTGCGAATGAACCAATTGGATAAAAAAGTCGCCTGGGAAGTCATCGTCAATGCACCAAAGCCGGCGCCCATAAAAATTCCCATGCCGGCATAATATTCAAGAACGTTGTGCGCCATGCCGGTGATGACGAAACCGAGCGCCATGAGGATCGCGCCGCCGGGCACGACAACGCGCGGGCCGAGTCGATCCAGAAGCATGCCGATGACCGGCGCCGAGAGCGTCCACATCACGGAACCGAGCATCAGCCCGCCCGAGGCCAGACCTCGGCTCCAATGAAACTCTTCGATCACCGCGATCAAAAACACTGCAAAAGCGTTGCGCGCGCCGAACGCCACGGCGACGGTGAGAAAGGCGATGCTGATGATCGCCCAGGGATAGTAACGCTGCAACGCGCGGCTCGTGATCAACTCGGTATTTACTACGGACAAATTGTTCCCCCTCAGTTCGTCGATCAAACGACACGGGCGGCGGCCCACCGAGTCGACCCACTCAATAGAAAGTAACTCGGACAAACTGCAATTCTCCCAACGATCATGGTCTAACTACATCCGATCAATGTTCCAGTAGTTTAAGTTTAAGAGCTGACGACCGCACCGACCCTCTTCAGTTTCAGTCGCAATTCATAACGAAAAAGGTCGCTGCGATAGAAACCGACGGTCCGCATGATCAGGCGCTTTTTATGAAAATGGTCGCGCTCCACGTAGAGCACGGGGGATCCCGGCGGAATATCGAGATGGGCCGATACTTCCTCGTCGGACAGCTTGGCTTCGACCACGTGCTTTACGTCGCTGATCTTGATGCCTAAAGAAGTCTCGAGGACGGTAGAGAGCGGTATAGTCTTCATGCCCTTGATCCGTACCTGGGCGGCCATTCGCGAAGGCACATAAGAGATGACGTACGCGAGCGGTCGCTGGTGCGCCATGCGGATGCGCTCGATTTGCCGCACCTTTTCGTCCGCCGACAAGCCGAAGTCGCGCTTGAGCTCGTGCGTCGGCTCGACGTCTTCCAAATTCAACACTTTAAAACTCGTCCCTTCCGCCTCGACTGGCGCCAAATCCTCGGTTTCTACTTCGAGCTGGACCGACTTTTTGAGCGGTCCCTTCCAACTGACAAAAGTCCCTCTGCGCCATTCGCGCGTCAACAATTTTTCCTGGCACAACTGCGCGAGCGCCTGGCGAATGGTGATCACGCTGACCCCGAGCTGGCGTGCCAGCTCAATTTCGCCCGGTAAGCGATAACCGCAGCCCCATGTTCCCGACAAAATCCGATCCCGGATTTGCATCATCACTTTGAAATACAGAGGTACGGGCGAAGCGGTTCGTTTGGCTGGACGCATATTGACTACGTATATAATCAGTAGTAGATGAAGCGTAGGACGATTGCAAGCCGAAAACCACGGCCCTCGAGTCGCTCGATTGGGAACTAAGAAGCGGCGGAGTTCCTGGCGTTTCGGGACAGTAAGATCGGAGGACCTTATGGCCCAAGCAGCCAAAGCAGCGGCATCACAACAGCGCGCGACGTTAAACCCCAGCGTTCAAGAATTGATGAACGTGATACAAAAACGACGCAGCGTCAGGGTGTATAAAAGCGGCAAGGTGAGCGATGAGCAACTGAACACGATCCTCGAGGCCGCCCGCTGGGCGCCGTCTGGCGCGAACACACAGCCCTGGGAATTTGTTTTCACCCGCGATCGCAAGAAGATGAGACGTATCCGCGAGATTTATGACAACGAGTGGCGCCAAAGAAAACGCGAGGATCCGGTCAATTACAAGGGACTCAAAAAAGACTACGTCGGCGACGTCAGCGTCATCGTGCTCGCCTGCGGCGACCCGCGGACCAAAGCAGTCTACTTGACCACGCGCCAACCAGCGGACCGGGAAAAACTATTTCAAGCAAGCATGGCCAACGCGGTGCAACAAATGATGCTCGCCGCAGCGAGCATGAATCTCGGCACGGTCTGGGTTTCCGTGCGCGAAGAAGTCGAGCCGGAACTGCGAAAGCTGTTTGGGGTGCCTGAGCCGCTCCGTCTGCTCTGGGTGGTTCCGATCGGCCATGCGCGCAGTTGGCCCAAAGCCAAACCGCGAAGAAGGGTTTCGGATTTTACCCATTCGGAAGTCTACGACGTCGAGAAGCTGAGATCGGACGCCGAGATCCGGCCTTGGCCCAAAGACTGAACGTGACCGTGGGGACTCCCCCCGCCAAGGCTTGGAGAGAGGTTTTCTTCTCGCGCTGCGACGATGCGCCTCTATGGTAAGATAGCGATAGTGACGGGTGCGGGCCGCGGAATCGGCAAAGCGATTGCCCTCGGCTTTGCAAATGCCGGTGCTCATGTGGTCGGAGTTTCCCGCACACAAAGTGAGATCGAAGCGACCCTCCGCGAGGCCAGAACTGTCAGCAGTCAGTCGCTGGCGATTAAGGCAGATATCTCTCAGCCGCGAGACGTCCAGCGAATGGCGGACGAAGTGCGCAGCCGCTTCGGTCACGTGGATGTCTTGGTCAACAATGCTGCGCTGCGGATGAATCAGCTGGGGAAAAAGAACAGCTACTATATTCCGTTCACAGAGCTTACGCTGGACGATTGGGATGCGGCGTTGAATGTCAATCTCCGTGGCGCATTCCTGTGCATCAAGGAATGTTTGCCGCTGATCCGAAATAGCGGCGCCG
>JBLMXG010000299.1:0-9214 GCA_050257635.1 Chloroflexota bacterium | reverse complement strand
CGACATAGTCGGGGAACAAGCGGCTTACCTTAGGGTTGCTTTCGAGAATTTCGAATATCTTGGTGTCGGAAATATCGGTAATAAGGGCATCGAATTCGCCGGCGACCAGGCGCTGGGACATGTTCTTGCTGTCGTCGACATATTCAACGGCGAGCTTGGCGTCATGCACAGGGAACACTTCCTTGGCTTGGAGAACCCAGTGCACCGCAGAGAAATCGACACCGCAACGCTCGCGCAATAGGCCGCGGGTCCACACGGTGAGCGCGGTGCGATAGGTGCGCGAGCCGATGCGTTTGCCGGCGAGGTCTTTGGGTGTACGAATGGCGGCATCGGCATGGCAAAAAATCAGCTGATAGACCGGCTTGCGCTTGGAGAAGACCGGCAGGCCGATGATCTCCCAGCCGGCTTCGATGGCCGGCAGAAAATAACCGATGTTGAGATCCATCAAGCCGAAATCGCCGGCTTGTAATTTCGGCTCCGGCCTGTTGATCATCGAAGATGATTTAACCGGCTTCAATTCCACGCCGTCGACCGCTACACGACCTTCCAACAGCGGCAGAGTGATGTCGTACCGCATCGCCGGGAATTCAATTTCAAGCGGCTGATCAGATCTCATGTCGGCCTTCTTTTCTCTGGAGAAAATTGCTGGCCGTAGAATTGCGCGCAGGTCGAAAGCTGTCAAGAGCTCGCCGGGCTAGGTGACGCGCGCGAAAAGCTCGACACTTCAATCGGCAGCGCTTGGCTTCAATTCGTTAATCTTCCAGAGCAGGCGAGGCGGCTGGCCGTGAGCGGCCGAAAACAGGCGTTTTATCTCGGCGTAGCCGATCGCCGCGAGGGCGGGCGGATTCCATTTCGGTTTGTGATCTTTGTCGATCAACTGCGCGCGCACGCCCTCGTAAAAGTCCGAGCGGGAGCAGAAATTGAGCGCCATGTTCCACTCGCGCAAGAAAACTTCTTTGAGCGTCAGCTGTTTTCCGCCCACGAGTTGTTCGAAGATCGCCTTGGCCGAAGTCGGCGAACCGGCGAAATAATTGGCAAGCTGATTTTTCAACCATTCGTCTTGGCCTCGCCATCCGCGCAGCGCGCCGTCGACGTCTTCGATCGACGGTTTTAGAGTCAGGGACTGAATCTTTGGCAGCCGCTCCATGATCGGCGCGTCGGTCGCCACGGCCGGTTCAGCGAATGTTTCCAAATAGGCGTCCAACAGTTGTCGATTTCGCTCTGCGCTGCTTGACCAACCAACCGAGGCTAGCCCGTCGATGACTTTGCCTTTCCTGGCCGCGGCGATCCGTGCATCCGCCATTCCAACAGCAACGGCGTCGGCGCCGGTGAGACGCGCCGAAGTCAAGGCCAGAAACAAGCCGACCCCTTCGGGCATTCGGTTTAAAAAGTATGTTCCGCCGACATCGGGGAAAAGACCGATGGTGATCTCGGGCATCGCCAATATCGTGCGCTCAGTAACGACGCGAAACGACGCGCCGTTCATGATCCCGACACCGCCGCCCATGGTAATGCCATCCGCCCAGCAGAGTATCGGTTTGGGATAGCGGTGAATAAGATAATCGACGAAATACTCAGCGGTGAAAAAATCCGCCGCAGCTTGCAGACCCGCTTGTCCGGTCAAGGCCTTTGCCAGCGCCTTCACGTCACCGCCGGCGCAGAACGCTCGATCCGAGTACGAATGCAGAACGAGGCAAGCGATCTCCTCGCGCTCGCGCCAGTCGAGCAATTGGCGCTCCATGGACCAAAACATTTCCAACGTGAGAGCGTTCAGAGCGCGTGCATTGTCAAGGACGATCCAGCCGATCTTGAAGTTGCCGGCACTGGTCTCGCGGAATTGTATCGCGCCGATTTGGCCCTCAGGATTCGTCATCGTAGGTCGCTCATGATCTATCCAGGCACAAAAATGTAAACGGTTGACAGCAGTAGTCAGCCGATTTTGACTCGAAATGCCCATAATTGGGTTTTCTCGCTATATGAATATTGCGCAATTTCAATGGCTTGACATGAGCGAAACAACCTCTTTCAGATTGGCATGTCGATTGCTTTGATAGCTAGCAGCGAGCGGCAATCAACTGACAGAGAGGGACAGGATGGAATCAGCAACCACACAAGAATTTTACGATATCCAATATGAGAAGGCTACCTTTCACGCAGTGGTTTGTCACCGCTGCGGGGCAAAGATGTTTCCGGCCGAGTTACTCGAAGCCCATATGGATCGTCACGAGTTGAAAGATATGTACTTGCAGGGCGAGCTCAAAAAGCTCCAGTACTCCATGAACAGAATGCGCTAAAACTTATTCAGCTTGCCGGCGTGATGCCGGCGCTTGATGTTCCCGAGCGCAAACTTGGACTCCCCTCCTCGGTTCAAGTTTGCGGCTATTACCGCAGGGTGTCCCCGAAAAGGGGACACCCTTCCCCAAAAAAATCTCAATCAAATTTTTCACGTGTCCTACCGCAGCCTTGGATTGTGCGGGTTTTGGCGATCGCTCGCTTGTGGGTCAACTTAACAGGCCGCGACGATGAAGCGCGTCCGCGCAGGCCTCGACTTGTGCCAATTGATCGCGGGCGGCGAAGCGCAGCACGACGGTGCGAGCGCCCGCTTCGCGAAACAACTCGAACCGGTCGATGGTCTCGTCCCAGGAGCCGGTAAAGCAGAGCTGCGCCTTCACGATGGCCTCGTAAGGACGATTATAGTACTCGGCGAGAAATAGTTGTCCCTGTTCGACGGCGTTTTTGTCTCCCGCCGCCACCGTGAAGTAAGCTCCGGGTTCGATCCCAGCCGGATCGCGTCGGGCTTTCGCCGCGTAGGCGCGAATTTTTTCCCAGCAGATCTGATAGGTCTCGGGGCTCTTGATGTTGTTGATCCAGGCGTCGCCGTAACGTCCGACGCGCTGAAGTCCCGCTTCGATGTCATTAGACGCGAGCCATATCGGCACGCCGCCGGGTTGAACCGGCTTCGGTTCGAGCGTGACGTGCTCGAAACGCGTAAATTTGCCTTCATAACAAACGTCGTTCTCGCGCCAAAGCCGGCGCATGATGTGCACCGCTTCCTCACTCATTTTGATACGCGGGCCGGCGTCGAGGCCAAGGATATTGAATTCGTGTTCTTGCGAGGGCTCGCGGGCACGGCCGTAGCCGATGCCAAAATCGATCCGGCCGCCGGTGAGCCAATCGAGGCTCGCCAACTGATAGGCGAGCAGGAAGGGGTGGCGTAGCGCGGCTAAGAAGATCGCCGTGCCGAGGCGCACGCGAGTGGTGCGTGCGCCGACTGCGGCGAGCGTGGTCAGCGCATCGATACGCGGCCTCGCCGTGAGGCTATCGCCCACCCAAACCGAGTGAAAACCCATAGCCTCAGCGCGCTCGGCGATGCGCAAGAGAGTCAATGGGTCGGTTCGCCTCGACATGACCGCTTCGCGCGTCGGCAGCAAAATGCCAAACTTCATTTTTGCGGTGTTGGATAGGGACATCATTGTTGCACTCTCAGACCGCCATCAGCTCTATTGTAGGTAGACTGCGCCGTCAAGAATCGATCCCGTTATAGCGGAACCGGATCGGTTTTTCTTGACTTGGAGCTGCGGCTTTCTTAAGGTTTGCTCGCCTGGCGATGATCGACAAAGGAGCGGCGAAAATGGGTAGAGGTTTAGTGAAGCGATTGAAAATCCGTGCAGGGGCAATGGGTCTCATTGGTTTGGCGCTGTTGGCTATTGTTCGCGACGCGCGCGCAGCCGAGGCCGATCGGCTTACCGTCTGCTATTCCTCGATTGCGGCGACGTCAATCACGACCTGGGTGCCGTACGAAGCCGGGATTTACAAGAAATACGGCCTCGATGTGCGCATCGTTTATGTCGCCGGGGCGCAGGCGATCACGACTTTGGTGTCCGGCGACGCTCAAATCGTGCAAGGTTCGGGAGCGGCGGCCGTGCTATCGCGTCTATCCGGGTCGGACGCGACGGTGATCGGCACGACTATCAACGTCATCCCCATGAGCCTGGTGACCACGCCCGACATCGCGAGCGCGCAAGATCTCAAGGGAAAAACTTTCGGCGTCAGCCGCTTCGGATCGCTCACCGATTTAGGTCTCAGGAAAGCCGTCGCCGAGCTCGGTCTCGATCCGAACAAAGATATCAAGATGATTCAGGCCGGCGGCGTGCCGGAGATTTTGCTGTTCATGCAGCAAGGCGTCATCAAAGGCGGCCTGATTTCTTCGCCAACTTTGGAGAAGGCCAAAGAGCTCGGCTACAAGGAATTCATGAACTTGAGCGAAGTAAAGTTTCGCTATCCGGGCACAGCGCTGGTGACCACCGATTCGTTCATCCGCAGCCGGCCGGAGACGGTCAATCGCTTCCTCAAGGCGACCCTCGACGGCATCAAATACGCCAAGGCCAACCCCGATTTCACCGTGCGCATTCTCGGCAAATACACGCGCAACAGCGACACGAAATTGCTCATGAGCGCGTTCAAGAGCTACGTGCTGGGCTACATTCGCAACGTTCCGACCGTGACACTGCCGGAAATGGAAGCCGTGGTGGAAGACATCGCGAGGCGCAATCCCAAGGCCAAAGGCGCCGACGCGCGGCAATTTTACGACCCCGCGCCACTGGAGCGGTTGGCGAAGGAAGGGTTTATAAAAGAACTGTATCCGCGCTAATTCTTTGTGCCGGTTTTGAGCCGTCCCAATCGTTTCAATGGTTCAAACCGCTACCAGGACGAACCCCGCTTCACAGGCGAATCAGGCAAATTTAATTTTGCCGAATTCCGTGATGCGAAATTTCTCGGCCGCGCCGCCGGGGAGAATCGTAAACTGATGCAGGGTAAATTCATGCTCGTAGTCGCCGCGGGCGATGAGCCCATCGACCGGAATGACGCACGTGTAACCGAAGGGGCGGACCGCAGCGGTGGCGGTGTACAGGACCGCCTGGTTGCTCGATGCGCCGCAAACGATTACCGTTTTGATGCCGCGCTGTTGCAGCATCGGCTGGAGCTCGCCGCTGTAAAATTTATCGAAGGCCGGCGGGAAGATCGTCGGCTCGTCGTCGCGCTGTTTGAAGGCGGCGGGCATGCGCGCTCCTGGCGTGCCTTTGTAGCGATCGGCGGCGGTGTAGACGATGAACATGCTCGCTCGGCGCGCGCGGTCCAAGAATTTTGCCACCGGATCGATCAGCTTGTAGCAAGGCTCCTGCGGATCCTCGCACCGGCAGTTTAAATCCAAAACCAAAAGCGCCGTGGATTTCGCGTCGACCGTCACGTTCTGTGGAACAGGTTTGTTGGGCATGATGGGTCTCCTTCGCGAGGCTTCGCGCAATCAAATAGCCGCTCGATTCTTCATGTCATTCCGAAAGGCCGTGCAACGAAGAATCTGCGTTGAGCTTCGGTGACGGCTGCAAGGCGTACGCAATCAGCCAGCGAATAAAAGCAGATCCTTCGCCTTCGGCTCAGGATGGCACCGACTCTAACTCAGCGTGACGGCGCCGCTCTGCACCAATTCACTTTTACCGGGACGCTACCGACAAGCAGAAAGGCTGTCAAGACGAGCGTTATGTCGTCTGATCGCTGCCAGTCAACCTAGATCAAGAAATTGTATTCGCTGTGCATTGTCCTTGACGGCCAATGCGCGACTGGCATAAGTAAAAGCGATAAATATTTTTGCGGCGACCTCATGCTCGCCTATTTCGTCACTTGCTCCAATGAAGGAACGCCGATGAAGGCAGCCGTGCTGTACGAAGCGCGCCAGCCGTTGAAAATCGAAGATCTCGAAATGCCCGAGGTCCACGACGAGGACGTGCTGATCAAGGTCGCGTCCTGCGGCGTATGTCACACGGACTTGAAAGTTTTCGAAGGGCGGAGCCGCTTCCAGCCGCCGACGGTCCTCGGCCACGAAGTCGCCGGTACAGTGGAAGGGGTGGGGACGCACTGCCAGGATTTCAAGATCGGCGATCGTGTTATCATCGGCATGCGCTACAAATGCGGGCGCTGCCGCTATTGCCTGAGCGCGCGGGAAAACTTGTGCGAGCGCCGGCCGCCGCCGCCGGCGTTCAAAAAGAAAGACGGCAGCGTGGTCACTCGCTGGAACGTCGGCGGCTTCGCGGAATATGTCGCCGTGCCAGCCTATATGACTTTTAAAATCCCCGACGGCATGTCGATGGAAGAGGCGAGCGTGGTCGGTTGCCGGGTGACGACGGCGTACAACGCGGTCAAACATCGGGCGCGCTTAGAGCCGGGAAATTCGGCGTTGGTCATTGGTTGCGGCGGTATCGGGTTGAATACGATTCAGTTTTTAAAATGTTTCGGTGCCTACCCGATCATTGCCGTCGATATCGCCGACGATAAGCTGGAGGCCGCGCAGCAGTTCGGCGCCACGCATGTGATCAACGCGACGGTGGAAGATCCGGTGAAAAAGGCGATCAAGCTCACCAGGGGTGGCGTGGACAAGGCCTTCGAAGCGATCGGCAATCCGAAGACCTCCGACCAGATCATTCAAGCGACCCGGCCCGGCGGTACGGCTACGATCATCGGCGGCCTGGGCAACGGACCGTTTACCATCAGCAACGGTAACTTTGTCACCCGGGAAATCACCATCACCGGCGTATCGAGCCGGCAGGCTAACGACGTCGAAGAAGTATTCCAGATGGCGAAGCTCGGGCGGATCGAATTAAAACGCTTGATCACGACCAGTTATCGCTACGATCAGCTCAACGAGGCGTTGGCGGACCTCGACCATGGCAAGTTGCGCATGGCGGTTTCGCTGTGGAATTAGGTAAAGTTACAGGGATCGATTTGCCCTGCGTTTCATAGCGAACAAATTTTCCTGTGGAAGGATTTATTGACGAATGAGACTATTTGCGTTTTTTTTGGCGGCCGTGATCGTCTGGTCATTCCCCATGGCCGGTTACGCCGCCGAGGAGCGGCCCATCGATGTGATCGAGGACAACAGTTTCTTGATCGAAGAAGCCTACAACCAGGAAGCCGGGGTAGTTCAGCATATTTTCACCGCGGTTTACAACAACGACTCGCGCCAACGCGGCTGGACTCTGAACTTCACCCAAGAGTGGCCGGTGTTGTCCCAGGATCATCAGTTTTCATACTCGATTCCCACCTATCACTACATCGACGGCACTGATCGGATCTACGGCGTGGGCGACATTTTGCTCAACTATCGCTATCAGGCTCTGGAAGAAGGCGAGCTGCAGCCGGCGTTTGCGCCGCGTTTCAGCCTGATTTTACCCACAGGCAGCCGGCGGCGCGGCACCGGTAACGACGCGATCGGCTACCAGTGGAACCTGCCGTTCAGTAAAAAGCTCGATTCGCGCTTCGCCATGCACGCCAATTTCGGACTCACCTACACGCCGCATGTACGCGCGTTGCTGGATCCGGCGACTGGACAGTTGTCGCCGAGCCATTCGCTGGTGTCTTACAACGTCGGCGCGAGCGCCATATTTGCGTTATTGCCGCGCTTTCATCTGATGCTCGAGTGGCTCGGTAATTTTGAAGAAAGCATCAACGACTCCGGCAAGACAACGAACGCGTTCCAGCCGACGCTTTCGCCGGGATTTCGCGCCGCCGTCGTCAACGAGGAGAAATTACAGGTCGTGGTGGGCGCGGCGATGCCGGTCGGACTCAATCGCAAGGCGGACAACCTCGGCGCGTTTCTCTACCTCTCCATCGAACATAATTTTTTCTAATTTCGCGGCGCTGAGTCAAAGCAGCCTTTTCAGGGGGATAACTATGCATACAATCGTCGACGCCGACACCCATATTTCGGAAGGCGAGGCGATGTGGGCGATGATGGATCAAGCGATGTATCCGCGCCGGCCGATCATGCTGTCGGTGCCTGAGGATACTTCGTTCGGCAACCGCAACGCGTTCTGGCTGATCGACGGCGAGATCTACCCCAAGCCGGCGGGTAACGGAAGCTTCAATCTGGTCACGCCGTCGGCCCAAAAGGTCCAGGAGGGGCGCAAAGACTCGACGCCGTCGACCCGGGAAATGACCGATATCAAAGGCCGCATCGCCGACATGGACAAGCTCAAAACTGCGGTGCAGGTGGTTTATCCGACGCTGTTTCTCGTTTACAACACTCGGGATATCGAGCTCGAGGTCGCGCTGTGCCGCGCCTACAACCGCTTTCTCGCTCACGCCGCGGCGCAGGCGCCGGAGCGGATCAAATGGCTGGCCGTGCTGCCTTTTCAATCGATGAAAGACGCCGTCGCCGAGATCGGCTACGCCAAGCAAAACGGCGCGGTGGGGATTTTCTTCCGCGGCATCGAGGGGAAATATACGCTCGACCATCCGGACTTGTTTCCGGTCTATGAGGAGGCGCAGAAGCACAATTTGTCGATTTGTATACACACCGGTTGCGGCGTGAGGGAAATTTTGGCGATGTTCGATGTCGCGCGCAATCATACCTTCGGGCACACGCGCGTGATGCCGCTGCTCGCGTTCCGCGATCTTATCGCCAACCGGATTCCGGAAGCGTTTCCCGGCCTGCGCTTCGGTTTTATCGAAGCCGCCGCCGGTTGGGTGCCGTTCTTGATTCACATCGTGCGGCGACTGTTGAAAGAGCGATTTCGCTTCGTTTCGAGCGCCGAGCTGTTTCGCGAATATCGGCTGTTCGTCGCCTGCGAAGCCGACGAGGATATTCCCTATCTCGCGCGATATACAGGCGAAGATCATTTGCTGATCGGTTCGGACTACCCGCACAGCGATCCGTCGCGCGAGGATCAGTTCGTCAACGTGCTCAATGCTCGCGAGGACTTGTCGGCGCAATTGCGGCAAAAGATCATGATCGACAATCCGCGGCAGTTCTACGGCCTTTGAATGAATAATGGAGTGACGGAGTGTTGGGGTAACGGCTTGGCGACGGACAAAGGGCTTAAGACCATGGTCGAAACCTTGGGCACCGCTGTGGGCAGAAACGTTGATTTTCCGCCGGAGCGCTTGGCGGATTACACACTGCTGAAAAAAGTCCAAAAGGAACTGGGGATTCGATAAGCGAAGGAAACAATCGTGAGCAAGATAAACTCCGCAAAAGTGTTTTTATGGCTAATAATTACTTTGGCATTTAGCTTTGCTTCACGCGATGCGGTAAGAGCGGCCGATGCGCCGGCTCGGGTGCGCATCGCCTACGCCAGCCGCAGCAGCTCGGCGATGCCGCTCTACATGGCGCTGCAAAAGGGTTACTTCAAGGCGGAAGGCTTGGATGTGGAAATTATTC
>JBLMXG010000298.1:0-4801 GCA_050257635.1 Chloroflexota bacterium | reverse complement strand
AAGCAACACCTGACCGGCTACCGCCGCTTCGAACTTTTCCGGCCGAAACTCACGGTGAAGAAATGAAACGTGACTGGAGTCGACCTCGCCCTCGACGTTTTGGAGATAGTTGCAGTGCTGGAAGCGCTTATGCACGTAGACATGATTGTGTGGTACCAGCGTCCACTCGAGCTGCGGCAACTCCGGCATCGTCGCTGGCGGACCCATGTAAGCCCAAATCACCCCGCCGGCCTCACGGGTGGAATAGGCCGCCTGGCGGATCTTGTGCTTGAAGCTGCACTCCGCCGGCTCGTTCGGCATATCAATGCAAGCCCCCGTCGCGTCAAATTTCCAGCCGTGATAGACACAGCGCAGCCCCCTTTCTTCGTTGCGGCCAAAGAACAGCGAGGCGCCCCGATGCGGGCAATAGCGGCCCAGGAGCCCTACTTTTCCGTCAGTGTCGCGGAACGCGATCAGATCCTCGGAAAGAATCCGAAGGCGAACCGGTGGACAATCCGGCGTGGGCAATTCACGGGACAAAGCGACCGGCAGCCAGAAGCGGCGGAATAGATCGCCCGTTGGCGTCCCCGGTCCAGTGCGGCAGAGCAGATCATTTTCGTCTTGCGAAATCATTGCAGCCTCCGACAATCGCAAACCGCCCGTCGGTTGAAGCTAAAGCGATCTGCCGGGCTGAAACAAAAGCACGGACAAAGCAGCGGGGCGTCTCAGCATGGTGCCAATAGAATCGACGCCCTGAAGAAAACCCATGATCCGCTGCCCGATTCCAAGCCTCATAACCAAGAGCTGGACATCCCCATTTTTCGCGTAGCTCCTAAGCGTTGTTCTCAAGCTGCCCGTGTAAACGTCTACCATGAAATTCAAACCCGTAGCGTGCAACGCCGCGCAGGTGTGAAACACCCGTCGCTGGGCGAGTTGCACGCGCGTCTTGGCCGAGTAACTCTCGATCATCCGTCTTACAGCGACGCTCTTCTCCAAGCCGCACTGCGCTATCCCGCAGTAGGCTTGTAGCCACTTAAAGCCACTTGCCCCCTGGCGGACCAGGAAGACGACGCTTGCCCCGGGCTCGGCCACTTCAGCGACGTAGGGCACGATCTCTTCGATCCGGTCATGCTGTTCCAGCGCCACCAATATTTTATTCATAGCCATTCCCTCCTTCCGTGGAATCGCAAAGCATTACCAGTGCAAAAATCTTTCAAATTCTAAACGAGCTTCATCTTCGTAAGACTTCCGTGGCATAAAACTCGGAATAACTTCGCGATGGCGCTGTCGGCAAATTCTCGCAACCAACATTCTTCCCGCTTGCATTACTTTCGAGGCGATATTGCATCGGGCGATCCTCTCTGTGCCGAGACAAACCTTCCTGGTTCCACGATCGAGTCTGAGATTCTGTTTAGATAGCATCGGCTTCGACATTGTGCTCGACCACCAAGAGAGCAACGGAGATGCCACGCCAACTCAAGTGACACTCGCAGGTTAAGTTGCTGAAATATCGAGGATGAACAAATGAGCCCCCAAGTTTGATGATTTGAGAAGGTAACTGCGACATTACGCAGCAGTATCCGATCGGATACGCCAGCTAAATTTGGCGAGATCTCGATCGAGCGCGACAGAAGAAAGCAACCGAAGGGCCGCCTTGGCCGCGGAAACCAAGCGATCGTGCTTGATCGAAATAGGCGCCGTCCCAAGCCATCGCGTCATTGCAATGCAGCAGTAAGAAATTTAGTTTAAAGCTATGGCGCTACGACCCAGCAGTTCACCGCTGTCGAAAAAATTCGCCAAGCTAATCGACGCGAGCCCGTCGCCTCGTTCCGCGCGAAATCATCTACTGCAGCTGATCGACGCCAGCACGGCCAGCTCGATCGACACGATTTCCGGAGCCGAGTTACCGAATTTATTCCGTCTTTTGGGCGCGAGCGGCTTTTTGAGCGAAGTGCTCATCCGTCAGGGCAAGAGTTGGCCCGCGCTGTTTTTGCGTCAGGTTAAAATCAGACAAAAATCCAAGTCTGAACACGCGCGAGAGATCAGCGCGGCAACCAAAGTCGTCACTACGCTCGATGAATTCTGCGCGGCGTTGCGCCGGCACAAGCAGCGTGAATATCTTCGCATCGGCGCGCGCGACCTCATGCCCGAAGTCACCATGGAGGAAACCGTCCGTGAGCTCACGGCGTTGGCGGAAGCCAGCCTTGAAGCCGCTTATCGTTTCAGCCGCGCCGAAGTGGAGAGAGACTATGGCGCATTGACTCTGCCAGCTTCCACCCAGCCCAATCGCTTCGTGATTCTCGGCATGGGCAAGCTCGGCGGCGGCGAGCTGAATTTCAGTTCGGATATCGACGTGATCTTTCTCTACGAGAGCGACGAAGGCGAGAGCGCCGGAGGCGTAAAAGGCAAGTTGACGCCGCGAGAATTTTTCACAGCGATCGGCAAAAAAATCATCCAGGCCATGGGCCAAGTGACTGAAGACGGCTTTGTTTTCCGCATCGATCTCAGGCTTCGTCCCCTCGGCGCCAATGGCCCTTTAGTGCAGTCCGTCGGCTCCGCCATGCTCTATTATGAATCCTGGGGACAATGCTGGGAGCGCGCCGCGTTGATTAAGGCCAGGGCGGTGGCCGGCGCGCGCGACTTGGGAGCTGAGTTTCTCAAAGAGGTCGAGCCTTTCATTTACCGCCGTTATCTCGACTTCACCACCATCGACGAGCTGCGCCATATGAAAGCGCGGATCGAGAGCGAGCTGCTCAGCGGCGAAGGCAAAGAACGCAATGTTAAGCTCGGCTTGGGCGGCATTCGCGAAGTCGAGTTTTTCACTCAGGCGCTTCAGCTCGTCAACGGCGGCTACGAGCCCGAGTTGCGAGGGCCCAGCACGCTGCCCGGTCTGGCAGAGCTGGCCCGGCATAATTTCATCTCGGCAAAAGAGCGCGACTCATTGACCGACGCCTACCGCTTTTTGCGCCAGGTCGAGCACAAAGTGCAGATCGTTCAGGAGGCGCACGCCCATTCGATCCCGGAGGGCAAGGAGGAAGAGCAGGCTCTGGCCCGCCGCTTGGGTTATCGACGCAAGGGCAAACACACCGAACGCGAGCTGTTTTGGCGCGATTTCCGCCGCCATACCGAAACCGTGCGCGACATATTCGACCGGCTTTTTTACAGCGCGCAAAAAGAGATCCAGCAGGACGCCGTCTCAGCCGGAGGTTCGGTTTGGAACGACCTCGACCGTCGCGAGGTCATTACCGCGGAGTTGGCGAAGGTCGGTTTTACCGATCCGCTCAAGGCTTACGAGAACCTGCTCGCAGTGCGCGATGGCGAAGTCTATCAGCCGCCGAGTCCGAAACGCTTGAAGGTGATGCGCTTGCTCGGGCCGTCGTTGATGAACGAAATCATCAATTCGAGCGCGCCGAACCGCGCGCTTTTGAACCTGTCCAAATTCAGCCAGCGCATCGGCGGTCGCACCGGGTTTCTGACACTGCTGGCGGAGAATCCAGAGACCATGCGCCTTTTGATCACGCTCTTCGCCGAGAGCCAATTTCTCACCGACTTGTTTCTCAACCGCCCCGAGTTGATCGATACTTTGATTCGCGTCGACCTCACCCATATCGAAAAGTCTAAGGAACGGATGCTCAGCTATCTGCGCGCCGCCATCGCGGAACAGGATGACATCGAAGAGAAGCTCAACGCCTTGCGCCGACTCAAGACCGAGGAGTTTATCCGCATCGGTTTGCATGATCTCGGCGGCTCCCTCGACTTGCTGCAGGTACTAACGCAGCTGTCTGATCTGGCTGACGCTTGTCTGCAGGCTGCCCTGGAGATAACGCTGGCGGAGCTCGAAGCGAGATTCGGTTCGATTCCGAACGCACAGTTCGCGCTGATCGGGGGCGGCAAGCTCGGCGGGCGTGAGCTTGATTACAACTCCGATCTCGATCTTATTTTTGTTTACAACGCCGAGGCGGATGCGCAGAGCCGCAGCGGCTTGCCTGCTCATGAATTTTACGTTCGCGTGGGACAAAAACTGCTCACGTATCTTTCCGCGCCGACCGAAGAGGGCGTCGCTTATAAAATCGACATGCAATTACGGCCGTCGGGAAAAGCTGGCCCGCTGGTCTCTTCGCTCGGCGCCTTCCGCGAGTATCATAAAACCAGCTCCCAGCTCTGGGAGCGCCAGGCGCTGATTAAAACCCGCTATGCCGCGGGCGATCCGAAACTCGGGAGAGAGGTGGAAAAAATCGCCACCGCCTTCGCCTACGGCCGCGGCCTGGTGCGCGAAGAAGTTGGCGAGATCCACCATCTGCGCATGCGCATGGAGCGTGAATTGGCGCGCGAGGATGAAACCCGATTCAATCTCAAAAAAGGCCGCGGCGGCCTGGTCGACATCGAGTTTCTCACCCAGATGCTGCAGCTGACGCATGGTTACCAACATCCCAAGCTACGCCATCGGGAAACGCTTGTGGCGTTGGAAGCGCTTTATGACGCGAAGATTTTGAAACCGTTAGAATATCGTCTGCTGTCGGACGGCTATCTATTTTTGCGCCGATTCGACCATCGCCTGCGTTTGGAGCGGGACCAATCGATCGACGCCTTCGAAGCCGAGCCGGAAAGACTTGAAAGCATCGCTCATGCCCTCGGTTACGGCGCCGACGGAGCGGCCAAAAAAATTAGCAAGAAATCCGGCGCAAAATTGTTGCGCGACTACCAGGTCAGACGAGAAAAAATTCGCGCCTGCTACGAGCGTTATTTCCTCGTCGAACCGGCGCGAAAGAAAACCATCGACTTTAATACTTAATGTCGTCTTTTGACCTCGGGAAGATTGCTC
>JBLMXG010000297.1:0-3791 GCA_050257635.1 Chloroflexota bacterium | reverse complement strand
ACCACGAAGCAATGGCTTACCGGCGGCGGGCGCCAGAGTTCAACTGTTCGGCTGGATCAAGTGGAACAGCCAGATCATGGAAGTCTTGGAGCTAGCTCAACTTGACCCCAAGAGATGACCTTTAAGGGGGAAAATTGGGGTCTCGCATAACAATCTTTACAATCTTCTTCGATAGACAATGCAAATACGTGTTTGAGCACTGCGATCGAATGCTCGACTAACCAAGGCATGCGCTATGTGGGTCGCTCAATCCGATGACGGGTGTGCCAGCTCGCGCAGCAGCGGCGCGAGTTCGACTGTCTTCAGCACGCCGATAGCTGCTTCCCAACGTCCCTCCGCGCAGAGGCCTTGCATGCCAGCGTCCTCGTAGGCTTGAAGGACCGCTTCAAGGCATGCGGCTCGAATGCGTTTCGCGAGATCTTCCAGTTCCATAAGACTTCCACCCAACGAATGTCTAGAGTCTATCGTCAATTCGCAAGCTGGAACAATGCGGCAATGTAACCCGGAACCGCGCAAGTCTACTCTGCGATGACGCGCACCGGCGCGGGTTCGGGTTCGGGCGGCGGCTTGCCGCGAAAATCGATGGGCAGCGGTTGTTCACCCAGCATATTGGCGAGGAGCACTTCGCGGACGGTTTCCAAGTCCAACTCTGCGGCAGCCGCCTGCGTGGCGACTTCCGCTAAAATGCGGTCGATGTCCTGCATCATTTTCCACTGCTTGAAGAGATCGGGCTTCTCGACGCCCATTGCCTGGCCGACCAGCTCGAGAAAATTGACGACTTTGAAAGGCGATGTGGCTTCGTGGGCGCATAGCTCGCGATGGCAGGCATGATAGATGCCGACGAGATAATCCACTCCGGCCGCAGCCGCGGCCTCCAGCTCCCGGGCGTGAAGCTCGCGTTTGTACGCCGGCACGGGCGCGAGCGAGTTGCACATGTAGCCGACGCGCGGCTGTTCGAGATCGACCAGCTCCAAACCCGGAATTGCCGCGAGGATTTTCATCGCGCCTTCGGTCACTCCGGCCACACCGGGATGCTCGTGCAGAGCGATTCGTTTATTCACCGGATGGATAAAATGCGGGCGCAGCAGCTCGATGCGCTCGGCGATGTACGGCACGACGTGCTGCAGATTGAAGCCGGCTTCGGTGCTCGGCATGACGATCTCGCTCAGCTGGATGTTGCAGGTCGGGCACCACGTGAGCACCCGCGGCGCGCCGGTGCCGGCGAATCCGGCCACCGTGCCGCCGCCGATGCGCCCCGAGGTTTTGGCGTCGCCGGCGCGGTACTGAATCACGCCGCAGCAATGCGCCGGGCCGGCAAAAACTTTGTAGCGCGCGCCGAGACGGTCCAGGACTTCGAGGCAGAGCAGCGCGATATGCGGCGTCTTGAGGACGTTGCAACCGAGATACATCACGATGTCCGGGGCCTGAGCCGACCCGGCGGCGGCCGGTTGGGTGAAACCGGCGAGGAGATCGGCGGGAAGCTGCAGACGCGACAGCACCTTCACTGCGCTGGACATTTTTTTGAAGCCGGCTCGGCCGGAGCCGCGCCGTTCGCCCGCCTCGCGCCGCTCGTTGAGCCTCAGGCGGGTCGCCGCCAGCATGAACCGCGGATTGACGCCGTCATCGCAAGCCGTGAGACAACGGCCGGAGCCGGTGCACGCGTTGGCCCAGCGGGCGCCTCGGCTCGATGGATCGCCGCCGCCGCGCAAAATATCCAGCACATCGCCGACGATCGCCGACGGCTCGCTGGTATCGATCCCCGCCGGCCTCGCCGTCGGACAAACCTCGACGCATTTCGCGCAGCGGGTACAGCGGTCGAGAATATCGCGCACGCGCAGGTCGATGGCGCTGGCGAATGCATCGGCGTGATCGGTCATAGCTGCTCCCTTCGCAAAGCGCGGAAACTTCTACCGGCAGTCTGCCTTCACGTAAAGCTGATTGTCAATTACCGCCTGTTGTGACGCTTTCAAAATTGGTGGAGTGACCATCGTCTGACTTGCCTAAATCTACTAAGTCAGCGCGCTGGCAGCCGCTTCCCAACAAACAAGCAGCGAATAGGTAATTCCAACGACTTCTGCCAACGACTTTCAGCGCGCCCCGTGGCGCGTCTTGCCGGACAATGACGGATAGTTGGGAGTGCGGAACCGGGCTTAAAACGGCGGTCGGCCTACATGACTGAGTGAATAGAAATATATACAGAGGTAACTTACGGCCCCAAGCACGACAAATCCCAAGAAAAGCACTGCGGCAGGAATTTTGTGTTTCATGATCTCCTTCTCTTCTTGTTTTCGTTCCGCAATTTCGTTGCCACTGTCGGCCAGCACTTAAAATAGCAGTAACAGACTATCGTTTATCCGCAAGAGTTGCTTCAAGGTGTGGTTGTCGATCATAGGGGAGTCCACAGCATGAGTTATGATTTATTTTTGATCGTGCTGGTGCGTCTTGCACTGACACATACTCACCATCAATCTCGACGGGAGGAGCCAAAGAAGCGCAGATCTCGGTGTTCAATTCGCAAACATTCGGGGCAAACGCCGAAGAAAAAGCCGGTGACTTGCCTGACTCTACTAACTCGCCTTCCGCATTTCCTCGGCCAGTATTTCATTGACCAGCGATTGATACGGTTTTCCTTTTTTCTGGGCGGTTTCGCGTAGTCAGGACAGGACCTTCGCATCCAGACGGATGGCGATGAGCTTTCTCGGCTCGTCTCCTACGGTTGGCCGACCCACCCGAGGCATCCGCGAGAGCTGCTTGTCGGAAAGTTCTGGAATATCCGAAAAGTCAATCTTCTTTGACTTCATATTGTTTTCTTTCTTTCCGGCTCGCGCGGCGCGCGCTGATCATTCGCGGACTTCTTCATCGTCTTGGTTCAATGCTTTTTTGATTGGCCCGTGTTCGCGGCCTGACGGAGAACTGCGTGACGATCTGAAATCCTATTCGGAAAGTTTTATCGGTCGCACCGGTTTAAAGAGTGGGCAACGTTATCGGCGTCTAACGCCAACGGTGGGACGTCTCCTATGGTGTCGCACGACGAGAATTCGCACGACATCCCCAACGATGCGAAACAGGAAATGATAAGGGAAACGCTGCAAATTTACGCGGCGGAGGTCACGCTCGCGGATCGCAAAGGATTCCGGTCGTTCCGCCGCCTGCTGCATGTAATATCGCAGCTCGGCGTAAAATTCGTCGGCGAGCTGCTGCGTCGCAACCCGTTCATAGTAATCCATGATCTCGTCGATATCCGAATAAACCTTCGGATGTAGGACGAGGCGCATCAGGTTCGGCGGCGTTGAATCTGTTGATCAAGTTGCTCTAGCGTGAGACCACTGGATGGATTCGCTTCGAGGTCGGCATCGCGTCTAAGCGCCTCGGCTATGCCCTCGTCCTCGTCGTAGAGGACCGGTGGCAGCGAGCCAAGGAGGTGAGCTGCAAGAACGGCCCTGTCGTTTTCAGATAAATCTTGAGCGAGTTTCTCGATCTCAGCGATCGTAGCCATGGGACGATTATAGTCGGCTCTCGCCCGGAAGCAAGCGAGCCTCAATCTCGCGGTTGGTGAGTTGTTGGCTTTCGCGTGAAAAGAAAAAGAGGTCGGGAGTCTTTTCACTCACCCGAAGAGAGCTTACAACCGAACGGTAAGGAATTGCTTCCGAGGTTCCAACCGCGTTGTCAGCCGTCAAAACAGTCCTTCCTTCTCGAACTTTCTCGCAAAGCGGTCGTCTGCCAGATCTTCGGCCTTGAGGCGGGCGAATTTTTCGTTGGTGAGCGTGAGCACCCGGATGCTGTTCTGGATG
>JBLMXG010000296.1:0-23246 GCA_050257635.1 Chloroflexota bacterium | reverse complement strand
GTTTTTAAATTCTTGGAAACGTTGACGTGTGATGTTTTAACTGCCGCGCACCGAGCGTTCCTCCATACGCATAGTCAGGCTTCGGGAAGGCGGGAGGGATCCGCCTCAAGATTTAGCGTCCCTCCGCGCGCACCCGAAACAATAGCTTACAGATCAGTCATCATCATAATCGTGACCATGGTGATGATGCCTTCTGTAATCTTCTCGCTCATTTATATTTCTTCGGTCCCTGTGAATGTCCTTTTGCAGGTTCCGTATTTTCTGATTGTATTCACGGGCTTCGCGCCTATCACCTTCGCGGAGCTCGTGGTCACGTCGCTTTCTTAACTGTTCGAGCTGTTGCAAATCTTCGCGCAGATCTTGACGCTGCCCGTGGTTGCCGGGCGGATCGTTGTCGGCGTAGCTGCGTCCGCTCGGGATCATCAGAGATGCCGCCAGCAAACTCATCGATAGGATCGATAGCGATCTCCTCATTGTCTGTTCCTCCTTTCGTTCAGAAGAAAACGCAATGACCATACCAAAAGCGTAAGTATTAGATAACTCGATATTTGCGCAAATGCCGCAGCAGAATCGAGGAGGGAAAATACGTGCGGAGTTTGGAAATTTTTCGTACGTCCCAATTACGCGACAGCGCTGCAAATGAGATTGCCCAATTTGTTGACATCTTGGAATTGAATCCGATAGGCTAACGGTTCCGTGTCCACGAAACGACTCTTCTGTTTTTCATTTATCTTCCCAATCCTTTGTTTTGCAGGAATTTCTTATGGAGACTTCACAGGCAAAGGACATGTTCACACGCTCTCGGAGTCCACAGAGATCTTTTCTAATCCCGGCTGCCGCTCCACCGATAGCTGTGATCTCAAAAAATTCGCGCTGACAAAGCTGGCGCACGAAATCTGGTTCAGCGACGACCCCGATCACCCCACCTATGCGAACAGCTCAATCATGGAATACGAAACTGATTCAGTGGCCGCTATTGAGAAATACGCCATCGTTCAGTTCAAAAAAGGCTGTGTTTTTTACAGCTCAAGAAATAGCCGTGGTAAAATCCAAAGAAACGTCAGCGATACCGTGCCGAGCTTTGGGCTAGATGTCCCCTTCTGCTTTCCGCAGTGGGTGATCGATTCGCAGGACAGCGATCCCGTCTACAACAGCGATCCCAGCTACGGCAGGTTTTATTTATTGAGGTGGAACAAGCCGGGGTCCTACGATTTGCGCACGCAAAAATATTATGGGGCGGTAAAACCGATAAGGCCGGTTGTTTACATGGCCGACTACCCCGCCGGAGCATTTGTTACCGCGACCGGTGCGAGGAACGTCGCCCTGGCGTTCAACACATGTATCTACAAGGCCAGTGATGTTCCCGCCAGCACGAGACGCGACGATATCCACTTTGCCAAACCCATCAACTGCTTTGAGTGGCAAAACGTTTATGTCTACGATTTTGACAAGGGTAGGTTCCAGACCCAATGGACTGATCTGCCCGAGTGGCAAGAGCCGTCCACGCGCATTGATATATCCCTGCTCGTGATTTTCCTGACGCTATTCATCGCATTGGCTCTCGCTACTTTTGTGCTCTGCGGCAAGATCGCCGATGAAAGAAATCGTTGCTGATTCGTAGGCTATTGGCGCACCACTGCGGGAGCGCTGTTGCCGGCTTTGCAATCAATGAGATTTGCGAACGGCCGACGACAAAAGAGACCGCGAGACCACGAGCAAAGCTTCGCAAGAACGTACTCGGCACCGGAGCAAGTTGGGACGGTCAAACGGAGCGAAGCGGCAAAGGGATCGGAGCCTTAGAGACCGGCCAGCCCCGCAGCTACACGTAGCGCTGAATTCGTTGCAGGCTCGGTGGAAAGAAGAGATCTTCCGCTTTCGGTTTCTTTTTAATCATACCCTGCTCAAACTCGTACCTAATCACGGCTTCGAGCGCTTTGCGGTTGTCTTCGAGATTGTATGGCCATGGGTCGGCGCCGAAGATTTCCTTCTGCTCGCGCATCAGATCCTGCACCCAGACTAGGGCGAAGCTCCGCGGGTCGCTGTTGCGCGCGTAGCAGATCTCCTTGGCTTTCTGGAATGCCTGCACCAGACTGATACCCGCCCAGGGATGCCTTTCCAGGATCGGATTTTTCACCACCACGGTGTGCATGATCGGAAAAAAACCGCCGTTGTTGAAATACTCGATTTCGGCTTGCTTTGGATTGGGGAAAAGCAGCGCAACCTTCGGATTGCCACTGCGAATCGACGGCAGGGTTTCCGGATAGAGCGCCGCTTCCAATTCACCGTCGAGCAGCATCTGATCGACGTTCTTCCCCGCCGCCACCCGCTTCACCTTCATCCAAGTGGCCGGCTCGAAGGCGATATCCTCTTCTTCCTGGCACCACCACTCGATAGACTTCAAGTCGACGCCGTAGTGATCCTGCAATATGCCGCGCATCCACAAGCCGGCGGAATTTTGCAACGTGTCCAAGCCCACTCGCTTGCCGTTTAGATCCGACGGTTTCTCGATGCCGCAGCCGTGGCGCTTCACCATGTATTGATGGCGAAAGCGGCGGTGCGGAAAAACCGGGATCGCGTTGTAGTTGCAGCCCTTGTCGCGCGAGACCAGGTAGCCGATCAGCGACAACTCGCAGATGTCGAATTCCTCATGGCGCAACATCCGGCCATGGCGCTCGGGAGACGGCATGGTCAAGACATTGAGCGCAATGCCTTGCGGCTGAATTTCGCCGTTGATCAACGGCCGCAAAAAATCGTAGTCGCCGCAGGCCAGGGTGAGCTTCAATTTTGCCATTTATTATCCTTTGACATGTTGACGGTACAATTCGGGTGTGTCGATGTCGATGGTGATGCCCCCGTGCTCGGTCTCGACTTCGAGGGTTTCGTCCCGGTGCGCATGGACCACCGCTTTGGCGCCCTGATCGAGGGGCGCGTCGAGCAATTCGGAGAATAGACGGCGCGAGAAAATTACCGGATGGCCCCTTCGGCCATCGCAGCAGGGTACCACGATGAGCTTTTTCGACTCATAAAAGCGGCGAATCAGCTCGTCGACCAACGCCGGGTCAATATAGGGATGATCGACCAGGTGGACGAGCATCCCGTCGCAATCCTGATCCGTCTGCAATCGCCGCAGCGCTGCCTGCAGCGACGAGAGCTGCCCCGCCTTGTAATTCGGGTTGATGAGGATATCCACCGGCAAATGGCTGATGCGCGCGCGCATGGCTTCGGCGTCATGACCGAGGACGACGATCACTCTGGCCACTTGAGATCGGCGCAGCGCGGCGACGATTTTTTCGATGAAGGTTTGACCGTCGATGGGTAACAGCGCTTTGGGCCGGCCCATGCGGCTCGATTCCCCCGCGGCCAGAACAACGGCGACGATCATAACCGGCTTCGCGGGTTATTTATAAACCCTATCGATGAAGCCGCTCTTCTCGATCTCGCTGACGATGCTGTTATCGATGATGTCATCGACGCGCAGAGAAGCCCCCGGCTTCCTGGCCAACGCGTCCTTGATCTGGACCTCCGTGCCTTCCCGAGTCACCAGCGGGACTTTGTCGTAGAGCTTGGCCACCGCGTTGTAAGAATCCTCAAGATAAGCGGGATTGGTCTGCTTGCTGTATTTGGCGATCAGTTTTTTGCTTTCCTCCTTGCGGGTTTTGAAAAAGTGAGTCGCCTCGATCAAGCCCATTAATACCCGCTTGACGGTGTCTCGATGACTGCGCAAATACGTTTTGGTGGTGGTTGCGCAAATATATGGAAACTCGAAACGCTTTTGGAAATCGGCCGTGCTGATCAACACCCGGTGAGGCATTCCCTGAGCCAGTTGAATGATTCCCGGAGGAGAAGGAAAGCCGGCGATTCGACCGCTACGAAACGCGCCAGCGCGCTCGGGCGCGCCGCCTACCTGCAAGATCGGCACGTCTTTAACGGGTTCGAGACCCAGCCCTCGGATCAGCGCCCGGGCTGCTACGTCCGAGGCGCTGCCGACCCGGCTGATGCCGATGCTTTTCCCCTTGAGATCTTCGGCTGATTTGATCGACTGCTGGACAACCAGCTCGTAAGGGAGCGTGTTGAGCATGCATCCCACCATCACAAGGTCCGCGCCGCCGGCAGCCGCGCTTGCGACTCCGCCTCCGGACGCATTGCCGATCGGAACATCGCCGGCGATGATGCTCGCCACGGCCGTCGTCGTGCTGGGAATAAAAATGAGCTGGCTGTCGAGGCCGTTCTTCTTAAAGAAGCCGGCGTCCTGGGCCGTATACCAAACCCCATTGCTCGCATCCACCGAGCTGTAATCCATTTTTATTGGCTCCAGAGCCTGCGCACCGGCATGGCCCCAGAACAGAACGCAAAGCAAAGCGACGACTTTCGTTCCCCAATGATGAACCATCGACTGCTATCCTCCTGAATGTGGTCTTCTGCACGCCCCCGCCCAATTTTAGCTCGGGGAGACGTCTGAACTCTTAGTTACTATCAATTAACAGATTAGACGGCGGCGGTGAAGTGATGGGGGCAGTCTGCCGATCTCATTCCGCAGGCAGCGCCATGCATTCGCTGGCGGGCAATTCAACCCATACAGGCGCGCCTCGGCGCACTTCCAAAGTGTAGCGTTGGTGGGTCTGCAAAGTATTTTTGCCGAGCTCGATGGCGCAATCGAGATATTCGCCGAGAAACATCGCTGCGCCGACCTTGCCTTCGATGACGTTGCCGGCGCAGGCCGGCCTCTGTAAATGCAGGTTGATGCTCTCCGGCCGCACCACGACGACGACGTTGCTGCCGACCGACAGGCCCTCAAGCAGCATGCATTGGATCGTGCCGTCGTCGGTCGCGACCTCGCCCAGTCCGCCCGACTCGACCTTGGAAATTCGGCCAGTCATCTGATTCGTCGAGCCGATAAAATTAGCAACGAACTTGCTTTTCGGCTGCAGATAAACGTCGCGCGGCGCGCCTTCCTGAACGATCACGCCGCCGTTCATGATTGCGATCATATTCGACATGGACAAGGCTTCGATCTGATCGTGGGTAACATAGAGCGTGGTGATGCGCAGGCGGCGCTGCAGCTCGCGCAGTTCGAAGCGCATGCGTTCGCGCAGCTTGGCGTCCAAATTGCTCAAAGGCTCGTCCAACAACAAAACCTGCGGCTCCCGCACCAGGGCCCGGGCCAGCGCCAGGCGCTGCTGCTGGCCGCCGGACAACTGCGTGGCCATGCGGTCGCCGTAACCGTCGAGTTCCACCTGGGCTAGCGCGTTGCGCACTTTCTTCTGCACGTCGCCGCCACTAATACGCTGCTTGCCGACGCGCAAGGGAAAGGCCACGTTTTCGAACACCGTCATATGCGGCCAGATCGCGTAGCTTTGAAAAACCATGCCGATGGGTCGTCGGTAGGCCGGCACGAAAGTCCGATCCGAAGCGGAATAGACCTTTGTCCCAGACACGAGGATTTCACCGCCATTGGCTTTTTCCAATCCGGCGATGCAACGCAAAGTCGTGGTCTTGCCGCAACCCGATGGGCCCAACAACGTGTAAAAACGCCCGTCTTCAACGGTGAAAGAGATGTTGTTGACGGCCGTAACACCGGCGTTATCACCGTCCTCGTAGATTTTGACAAGTGACTTGACTTCAATCACAAATAAATCCTTCGGAAGACTGGAGTACGGAAGTGATGGAGTATTGGAGTGAACTTTCCGAGCCCCATATTCCAAAACCCCACTTCTCCATTACCCCATTCGCCTCATGTCTGAATACCGATCCTGCCGGTAATTTTGTAGAAGATCGCCACGATGCTTAATAGCGTGGCGATCATCAAAACACCGATCGCCGCGACCACGGTGACTTGACCTTGCTCGAACATGTTGAACAACAAGATCGACAGTACCCGGCTTTCACCGGTGGCAAGCAACACCGACGTGGAAAATTCCCGGAACGATACGATAAAAATATATATCCAGCCCGCCACCAAACCCGGCCGCAGCAGCGGCAAAGTCACGCGCTTGAAAGTCTCCCACCACGACGCGCCCGAGGCCGCCGCGGCTTCTTCCAACTCGCCGTGAATTTGCAGGATCGAACCCGAGGCCGAGCGCATGCCGTACGGTATGTACCGCGTGACATAAGCGATGAGCAAAACCCAAATGGTACCATAGATCGGAAGCGGGAATGCTACGTAGAGCAGGATCAACGACATGCCCATGACGATACCGGGAATCGTGATCGGCACAAACGCGAGAAAATCGAGAATCCACGAACCCGGCAGCCGGCTCTTATAAACGATCCAGGCAACCAGCGAAGTCAGAACCATCGCAACCGTTGCCGTCAGCGTCGCCAGGATGATGCTGTTTTGCATGGCGTCCCAAAATGGCCGAAATCCGTGGAGGTAACGATAGTTTTCGAGACTGAGCTTGCTCACCGCATCCCAACTCGGCGTGGCGAAAAACGGTAGAAACGAAGCCCAGAACAACACTAAAAACGGCAACAACACCACAAACAGAAAGTAACAAGTCAAAAATCCAAAGCCGACCCAGCGCCAGGCGCCCAGTTCGAACTGGCGCGGTCTGAAGGCTTTGCCGGTCACAGTCTGAAATTTCTTTCCTTCTTTGGTCGCCCGCGTGTACAGCCACACACCCACGGCGCTCAAGAGCAGCAAACCCACCGCGAGCGCGCCGCCGCGCCCGTAGTCCGGCGGATAATCGTTGAAGGCCAGGTAAATCTCGCTGGTGTAAACATAGATGCGCGCGGGAATACCGATCAGCGCGGGAGCCTCGAAGGATTCCAGCGTGCGCACGAAGAGGATGAGTAAAACCGAGCCTGCCGTCGGCAATAGCAACTTTAACGTCACCCGCCTGAAAGTCTGCCAGGTATTGGCGCCGGACGTCATCGCCGATTCCTCGAGCGAGGGGTCCATCGATTTGAACGCCGCCACCATCAAGAGAAACGCCAGCGGCACCTGTCCCACCGAATGGACCCAAATCATGCCCGGCAGCGAAAAAACGTTAAATGGCGGCGATTCCAGGCCGAAAAGATGCATCAAAAAAACGTTGAGGTAACCGAATTTCGGACTGAGGAGAAAAATCCAGGCGATCGATTCGAGCACACCGGGAAGAATTAAAGGCACCACGGCAAGTGGAACGAAGATGCTCCGCAGCGGCGTATTCGTACGCTCGGTCAGCCAAGCCAGCACGGTTCCAAAGAAAAAGGTCAATGTCGCCGAGCCCGACGCGAAGATCAAGGAATTCGCGAAAGTCGAGTAGGTATATTCGCTGGCGTAGGCGGCTTGATAGTTTTTTAGCGTGTAAACGAATTCGCGCGGCGCCACTTCCGCCTGAAAGCTTCCGACAAACAGCATTAACAGCGGCAACACCGCCAAATAGACAAGAATGCCGGCGCCCGCCAACGGAATCAGCAGCGCCGGATCCAATGAAAAGCTCACTCTGCCGGCACGCGGCATTGTGGCAGTCGCCATAGCTTGTCCTCATGAGAATAGTGCGGCCGAGAACCGCCGCACTATCTCAGCCTGAAAATTTCCTTCCAGATCTTGTCGTACTTGGGAAACTCCCTAAGGTCGCTTGCGGTTATAAAGTATGTTTTCTGTGTTCGCGTCTTTTCGACTGGCTCGACTTTAGGATGAGCCGGGTTGCGGCCGCCCTGGGCCATAACTTTCTGCCCCTCGAGGCTCCCGATCCATCGGGCGAACAACAATGCCGTATTCGGATGGGGCGCGTTTTTGAAGATCGCCGTGCCGTTGATCGAAGCCACGCCTTCGCTCAGCATATAATTGACCGGCGCTCCTTTCTTGATACGACTCGGATAATGATGCGAGTAGCAAGTCAAGCATGCCGCCGCCTGGCCTGCCACCAAGAGCTCCGCCAACTGCGAATGACCTTTATGGAACTCAACGTTCTGCGTCGCGATCTTTTTCCAAAAATCGATCGCCTTTTCATCGCTCTTGAAGCGATACTTGGCGAAGGCCAAAAGCATTTCCAAATCGCGCGGCTCTGCTATCAGCCGTCCTTTCCAGCGCGGATTGAGAAAATCGTCGTAGGATTTTGGCTCTTCCTCTTTCTTGACCAGATTGGTGTTCCAGGCGGCGATAAAATATTGCAAGTCCGAAGCGACCCAAAAGGATCCTTTTAGCCCAGCTGGGTATTCCGACGATTCGGGCAGGTTTGTATCGAGCAACAGACCCTGGTCATGAGCCTGGATGACGTTTTCCAGCGGGATCTGTAGAACGTCGCCCAGGGTTTTTCCGCCCCGGGCCTCAGTGACAGCGCGAGCGACCAGTTTATCCGACGTCGCGTCAACGTGATTGATTTTGATGCCGGGAAATCTCTTTTCAAAGACCGGCAGGATTTTCTCGGCGTTCACTTGCGCCAGGGTGCCATAAAAGTTGAGCGTACCGCCCTCCTTCAGGGCCTTTTTATGAATTTCATCGAGGGTTTCGCCCGCCGCGGGGCGAACGCTTGCCAAACCCAGGACCAGCACCGCCGAATAAAAGAAGAAGATTCTCCGAATCCGCGCCATTCTGCAAAACCTCCGATCAAAAATTGTGGCGGCGGCGGGCGCCAGCCACGTCGGGATTTTCTACCAAGCAGCGCCCGTCGTTTCAACTCTCAGTTTGATTTTACCATCACCGTAGCTTGAAAACCTCTTTCCAAACCTTTTCATACTTGGGGAATTGCCGAATATCGTCGGCTCCGACCGCGTAGATTTTCTTCGGCTTGACCGGCGTCACGGGATCAACGTTGGGATGGGCGGGAGTTCGGCCGCCCTTTGCGTAGACCTCCTGCCCCTCCTTGGACTCCGCCCAGCGGGCGAAAAGCATCGCCGTGTTCGGATGGGGCGCACCTTTGGCAATTGCCACCGCGATGATGCTAGCGATCCCTTCAGAAAGCATATAGCCCAAAGGCGCGCCTTTTTTGATCCGCGGCGGGTAGTGATGCGAATAACAGGTAAAGCAAGCCGCTGCTTGTCCGGCCACGAGCAGCTCCGCCAGATCGGAATGTCCCTTGTGAAACTCAACGTTATTCGCGGCGATCTTGGCGAGGATGGCGCGCGCCTTTTCCAGGCTGTTGTACTTATGCATAAACCCGATCACCAATTCGGCATCGCGCGGCTCCGCGATCAGTCGGTTCTTCCAGCGCGGATCGGCAAAGTCATCGAGCACTTTCGGCTCTTCACTTTTTTTGACCTTGTTGGTATTCCACGCGCCGACAAAAAAGATCAAGTTGTTGGCGAGCCAATAGTTGCCTTTCATATCCTTAGGATAATCGGCCGCCTCCGGTATCGGCTGCTCTAGAAGCAGCTTCTGTTCGTATAGTTGATTGATGTTTTCCAAGCCGAATTCGAATACATCGGAAAACACCTTGCCGCCGCGCGCTTCGGTTATCGCACGCACCGCGAGCTTGTCGGAAGTTGCATCGACATGATTGATCTTGATGCCCGGGAATCGCTTTTCGAACACCGGATAGATTTTCTCGGCGTTGATTTGCGCCAGCGAGCAGTAGCAGTTGAGCACCCCTTCTTCCTTTTTGGCTTTCTGGTAAAGCTCGTCCAGGGATTCGGCGCGCGCGGCTTGCGCCAAACCGAATAAGAGGGCGATGATAGCCCAGCCCCCGAAAAGCGCGTTGAAATTCATGTTTCTTCCGCCGATCATGAAGCCTCCTTGGCTTGAAGATTTGTTGGATTTGCCGTGCGGCGTTGCGGCGCCCAGCGGCTTCAATCAACCCGTGCTTGTCAAATCGCAATTACCGCAACATAAAAGCTTCCTTCCAGATTTTGTCGTACTTTTTCCAGTCGTTGATCTCGCTGGTGCCGATCGGATAAAGCACCGCCGGGCGGATCTTTTCCTTCGGCTCCACCTTCGGATGGGCCGGATTTCTGCCGCCCTGCGAATAGACCTTCTGCCCTTCCTCGCTTGCCGCCCAGCGCGCGAAAAGCCATGCGGTATTCGGATGCGGCGCCCCCTTGGGCAAGGCGGTCGCGTTGATCGTCGCAATTCCCTCGCTCAGCATATAGCCAACGGGCGCGCCCTTTCTGATGCGCGATGGATAATGATGGGAATAACACGTGATGCAGGCGGCGGATTGACCGGCAACCAATAGCTCCGCCAGATCGGAGTGCCCTTTGTGAAACTCGACGTTGTTGGCGGCAATGGCTTTGATCAGGCTGACCGCTTTCTCGTCGTTCTTGAATTTGTGCTGGGCAAGTCCGATCAGCAACTCCACGTCCCGCGGTTCACCGATGAGTTTGCCCTTCCATTTCGGGTCGGCAAAGTCGTCCAGCTGTTTTGGCTCATCGGCTTTTTTGACCATGTTTGTGTTCCATGCCGCAGTCATGATCGTCATGGAGCTGGCGAGCCAGTAAGAGCCTTTCAGGTTATCCGGATAAGCCGCCGCTTCCGCGGGTAGCTGCTCCAGAAGCAGCTTTTGATCGTGCAGCTGCAAGATATTTTCCAGGGAAATTTGAAATACATCCGCGAACACTTTGCCGCCGCGGGCTTCTGTTATCGCGCGGACGGCGAGCTTATCAGCGGTCGCGTCCACGTGGTTGATCTTGATGCCAGGGAATCGCTTCTCGAAGACCGGGAGAATCTTGGCCGCGTTGATTTGCGCGAGAGTGCCGTAAAAATTCAGCGTCCCGCCTTCCTTGACGGCTTTCTTGTAAAGGTCGTCCAGACTTTCGCTCTGCGCCGAGCCGACCGTCGGAAACAACACGACAAGAAGAATCAACCAGACCCTTACATGTTTTATCTTTTTTGACATGTCGACTTCCCTCCTTTGATTGTTAGTTTTTGCGTTGCTCGCGGCAGTTTCTCTTGCGCATCCCAACCCGTGTGCCTCGACCTTTCATTTATTCTTTTGTGTCCCGATCGAAACGGGTGCCGGTGTATCTTGAAAACCGGTCCGTTTCACTCCGGACTTGTAGCCCATTGAAAGTCTAAATCAACACCGATCGCCGGCCGACGCCTAGCGCAATTTAAAGACTTCTTTCCAAACCTTCTCGTATTTTTTCCAATCTTTGATTTCATTCGTGCCGATCGGATAAAGCACCGCTGGACGGATCTTTTCCACCGGTTCCACTTTGGGATGCGGCGGCAAGCGGCCTCCCGCCGCATAGGCCTTCTGCCCCTCTTCGCTGGCGGACCAGCGGTAAAAGAGCCGCGCGGCGTTGGGATGGGGAGCGTCTTTCGCCAACGCATCCGCAGTTATCGTGGCGATCCCTTCGGTGAGCATGTAGCCAAGCGGAGCGCCTTTTTTGATCCGCGGCGGATAGTGATGGGCATAACAGGTTACGCAAGCGGCCGCCTGCCCTGCTACCAGAAATTCAGCCAGTTCGGAGTGCCCTTTGTGGAATTCAATATTGTTGGCCGCAAGCTTTTTGAGAAAAGCGAAGGCTTTTTCATCGTTCTTGAACTTGTGTCGCGCCAGGCCGATCAACAATTCGACATCGCGCGGCTCCGCGATCAGTTTCCCTTTCCATTTAGGATCGGCGAAGTCATCGAACTGCTTGGGTTCGTCCCCTTTCTTCACTAGGTTCGTGTTCCATGCGGTGGTGATGATCACCAAGTCCGCCGCCAGCCAATTTGCTCCCTTAAGATTTGCCGGATAAGCCGCGGCTTCCGGCGGGAGCCAATCGACGGCCAACTTTTGATCGACGACCTGAAGGACGTTTTCAAGCGCCATCTGAAAGACATCGGCCAGTACTTTACCGCCGCGCGCTTCCGTAATCGCTCTGGCGGCCAGTTTATCCGCGGTCGCGTCGACGTGATTCACCTTCATACCCGGAAATCGCTTTTCAAATACCGGCAGAATCCTTTCTGCGTTAATCTGCGCCAGGGTACCGTAGAAATTGACCGTGCCGCCTTCCTTGAGCGCCTTTTTATGAAGGTCCTCCAAGCTTTCGCTCTGCGCCTTCACCATCGCTGGCAACAACAAGCCGAGAACAATCAGCCCGATGCCCCAATATTTAGCATGAACAAACATTTCGACCTCCCTTTGTTTGATTTTGGCCGCGCCGCGGTTATTTCTTTCCGCCTTTCAGCGCCGCATGCAATTTGTTTTTTAAATCCGTACTCATGCCCAGGAATTCGACCACCAGTTTATGGATTTCCTCGCCAATCAACGGGTCGATTTCCAATTTGCCCTTGATCGCGTCAGCGTGCAGCTCCTTGTCTTCGAATGTTTTTTGGAACGCCTGCTCGAGCGCCATCGCTCGGTCGGCGGGAGTACCCGGCGGCAGTACGTAAACCTTGCCGAAGGCGTTCGGCGTGCTCGTGCCGAATTTCAACAATTGTCGCTGCTCGTCGGTTTTGGCGATCTGGGGAATGGTCGGGACATTTGGCACGATCAAGTCCTTGATCGGCTTATCGGACATCTGCGCCAACACCAACCATTCACCGTTCTTGATCTTGTCGTAAGAGGTTATCTTCGATGAAGTCCAGGTGTTGAAAAAGCCGTCCACCTCGCCGCTGTCGATGGCCAACCTAACATCTGCGGTGCCTTTATAACCCGAAACGATCTTCAGATTGGCCCCAAGCACGTCGCGCACCAGAACCGGCGCATGCTCCACCGTGGAGCCCGGTATGGCGCCGATGCTCACCGATTTTCCTTTCGGTCCGATGATTTCATCGAACTTGGTCACTCCCGGCTTGCGCGTGACGATCATGAGATAGGTTTCGCTGACCGGCACCGCCAGGTATCGAAATTTTGCCATATCGAACTGCACTGCCGAGTTGCCGAAAAGCTGCTCCAGCACGATCGGACCTGAGATATTACCGATCACCGTGCCGTCCTTGGGCGCTGCATTGAAGATGTGATTGGCTGCGATAATGCTCCCCGCTCCCGCCATATTCTCAACGATTACAGCAGGATTGCCGGGAATGTACTTCGGCAAGTGCCGGGCAATCATCCGCGAATACTGGTCGTACCCACCGCCAGCGGAAAACCCGACGATAATCCGCACGGTCTTACCGCGGTAAAAATTCGCCACCGCTTTTTCATCGAAACCCGATTTCCTAACCTGAGCCGCCAAGCCGGTCGCGGCAAAACCGAACAAGACTAACAGCACAAGAGCCCAAGAGTACCTTCGTGGCATATCATCTCCTCGTTGTCCGATCAGATTTTCGTTTTTCTGCTTCAGCCCGCTCCCTGCCCAGGCTTGATCGTTAGACGACTACCGCGGAAGAACATTTCAACCCGCCGCGGCGGCGCGATTACAAGCTCTCTAATTTTTTTAGCGTCGCGCCGTAGTCCTGAACCGCCTTTTCTATGGAATACTCGGGTTCGTAACCGAGTTCTTCCTTGGCGCGGGAAAAATCGCTGGCAAGACGCGACTCGGGATAAGGCATAGGATTGCTGCCTTTCAGCAATGTGATTGCCGAGCCCGGAAATACCCTGCGAACGGCGGCAACAATATCGTCGCCGCTCAGCGTCTCGCCGTTACCGATATGGAAGAGAGTCTCCTTGAATTTGTCCTTAAGCACGGCTAAGACCGTGCCCTTGGCGGCGTCTTTGCCATAAAGAATCTCCGCCGGACCATAGGGCCAGCCGATCGTCGCAGCCACGCCTTTGACCGCGGCGCGGATCATCTGTTGGATGGCGATTTCGCGGGTCGCCTTGAGCGCAGCCGGCGACGGGCCGTAGAGTCCGCCAGTGTAACGGAGACAGATGAATTCGAACCCGTAGCGCTTGGCGTAAGCTCGCCCCATGAACTCGCAACTCGCCTTGGTAGCGGCGTAGACAGAAGGTGGATTGACCGGGATCGTTTCATCGATTTTTTTCAGCCCCTCGCCGAGGGAGCCTAAATAGACCGTTCCGGAGCTGGGAAATACCACACGGGTGATTTTTTCCAGGCGCGCAGCTTCGAAAACATTGACCGTGCCCATAAAATTCAAACGCACGCCGCTGTAGGGACGGCGCTGAACCTCTTCACCGAGAAATGCCGCGAGATGGATGATCCGATCACAGTCATAGTCGCGCAGAGCGGAAATAATCGCGGGCAGGTCCATCATATCGCCGCGGACTAGAGTGGCCCGGTTGACATCAACACCTACGGCGTTGAGCAGCCGCTCGTTGAGCGCGACGTCGAATATCACCGGTCTCTCGCCGCGCTCCAACAACATCGCGGCGGCATAAGCTCCAACCAGTCCCGAGCCCCCGGTGATGAATATCCCTTTGCCGGCCATGAACACTTCCTCTTACGGAACCGTGCCTCTCCTATAACAAAGGGGCTGTCGAGTCAACGCAATGGCACGGCTTTTCATGTCGCCGTTTTGAACCGGAAAACGGAGCACTGCTTTACGGAAAATTTAGTCGCGTAAAACACGTGCTTTCAATCGTGGCTTCCGGCGCGGCTCGAAGCTGCACGAATCTGGATATTTCCCGAGTCGTATGACTTGATGTCTTGACCAAGCTTTTTTTTGGCGCAATATGTCAGCCTAAGTGTCTACACCTTGAGGAGGAAATAGCTATGTCGCCCCGACGAATACTCGCTCTGCTCGCTTTGATCACACTGTCAGCCGCGGGTTCAACCACTGCCGCGGCCCAAGAAAAACTTAGGCTTGCTTGGGCAGGCTTCAGTCCCACCAACAGCCCCATTTGGGTTATTGAAGATCGAAAACTCTTGCAGAAGCAGGGTGTCGATCCCGAAATCATCGCAATCAGTGCCAGCCCGACGGTGCTACAGGCGCTGTTGGCCAACGAAATCGATGCCGCGAGTATTTCGGTAACGACTTTGACCAGCTCCCGTCTGCAAGGCGCCGACACGGTGATGATCGTCGGCGTGGTGCCGACTTTCGTCGACCATATTATCTCGCTATCCAGCATCACCAAGGTGGAGCAATTGAAAGGCAAGGTTGGCGGCGTCAATCGTCTTGGCAGCACTTCGGATTTGGGCCTACGCCTGGCGCTCAGAAAACTAGGCATCGATCCGGAGAAGGACGTCAAAATTCTTCCCGTCGGCGGCAACGCGGAACGTTTTGCAGCGCTGTCCAAAGGCCTCACGCAGTTCACCATCATGCCGGAGCCGTTCTTGACCCAGGCCGAGCGACTCGGCTTTCGCAATTTCTATAATGTCAGCGAGTTAAAGATACCGTTTTGGTGGAACGGCATTCTTTCGCGCGAAAGCATCATGAAAACCAAGCGGCCTTTGATGCTCAAGCTTGCCCGGGCCATGGTGGAGGCGATTCACATCATCAAGACCGAGAAAAATTACGCCATCGGCCTCATCAAGAAAAACTTGGGCGTAAACGATCCAGAAGGGCTCGAGAGAGCCTATCGCGACTATTCGGCCATTTTTCCCGAAGCTCCTTATCCCACGCCTGACGGCGTCAAAACCATGCTCGACGATCTCGCGCCTAAATTTCCCAAGGCGGCAACCGCCGATCCGAAGGCTTTCGTCGACCCGAGCTTGATTCGCGAGCTCGATAACTCGGGATTCATAAAGCAGCTCTACAAAAAGTAACCACGACTAACACATTTACTTGGAGTGTTGGAGTAATGGGCATCAGTTGCCTATCTTTCCAACACTCCGTCACTCCAGTACTCCAATCTTGCTGGCCGGTTGAAATAGCGCGCCAGTCTACGATAAGAAAAGCGATCGCTGCGCGTTACCAGCGCGCGGCGATATTTTTCAGGAGGCACGGATTATGACAGAAATATTTCCGGACGAGCATGCGATGCTGCGCCCTGGGCTCGGCCGTTTAAAGGGCAAAGTCGCGATTATCACCGGCGCAAACAGCGGCATCGGCCGCGCCACAGCGAGGCTGTTTGGCCGTGAAGGCGCCAAAGTCGTTTGCTGCGACATTCAAGAAACCATCACGCCGCGCATCGATCGGGTGATCAAAGACAAGGAAGGCGGCGAAGCGATCTTCGCCAAAGTCGACGTCACCAAACAGGAAGACTTGGACCGGATGGTCAAGACGGCGCTCGACGGCTTCGGCGATGTCCATATACTCTACAACAACGCCGGCGCCGGCATCCGCAAGAAGCTTCATGAGCACACCGACGAGGAATGGAACTTCGTATTGAATACGAATCTCAATGCGATGTTCCGCGGCGCCCGCGCCGTCTTGCCCCACTTCATCATGAAAAAGAGCGGCAACATCGTCACTACGGCTTCGACTTTCGGCCTCTTGGCATCGGCGGAATATCCCGGCTATTGCGCCACCAAAGCCGCGATCATCAACTTGACGCGCGAAATGGCGCTGGACTACGGCCCGCTCGGAATCAGAGTCAACTGTGTTTGTCCCGGCGCCATCGAGACACCGCGCTTCCGCGGCTTTCCGCCCAGGCCGACCCTCGGCGGAGGCATGACCGAAGAACAGCGCAAAACCATGGGCGCCAGCAACAAGGCGCTTTTACGCATGGGCCGGCCGGAAGAAATCGCCTATGGCGTGCTTTTTCTGGTTTCGGACGAAGCGTCCTTCGTGACCGGCCACGCGCTGGTTATCGACGGCGGCCAGACCATCGACGCGTAGGTCGAAGAGCGGACGAATTGGAGCGTTGGAGTAATGGAGTATTAGGGCGGAGTGGATGCCAGCACTCCATCACTCCAGTACTCCATTTCCCCAGTCTGCTATTTTCTCACCACGTACCAGTTGTTTTGAATGTCGTGCGCCAGCTCGTGCTTTTCGATCGAACGAAAACCCGCTCTTTGCAGGTATTCCCGGGTCATCTCCTCGCCCCACATCGCGCCCAACCCTTCGCCGTTCTGCGCCAGCGACACGGTCATGCAGTGCATGCAGGAAATGGTGTAGAGCGCGGGCCCTAACGGATGATCGAGATTTTTGTGGATATGGCTCGAACCTTTGATGTCTTGCATCAGGTAGACGCCGTCCCCTTTGAGCGTGCGGTAAATTCCTTTAAGCACATTTAGAGGTTTGGCCTGATCGTGAACGGCGTCGAAGGTCGTGACTAGGTCAAAAGCTTCGATCTCGGCTTTGACGTCGAAATCGCTCAGATCGGCGACGATATATTCGACGTTTCTCAGTTTCTTTTCCGCCGCATCTTTCCATGCAACTTGAATTGCCGAGCTGGAAAGGTCGATGCCGGTGAAGCGGCTGCTCGGGAAAAGCTCGGCCAGCCGATTGATGATCCGGCCGCTGCCGCAACCAACATCCAGAAGCTGAATGCCGCGCCCGAGCAGATCGGCCAACCCGGGCACAAGAGGCACGATATGGGACTCTAGGGACGAGAGCACGGACTGCCCGCTATCTTCCGCCATGACTTCATGAAAGCGAGGGTAACGGCCATAGGAAACGCCGCCGCCGTTCCTGAAGCAGTCGACGATGTCGTCTTCGACAGCGCCGAGCAGGGCGATGTATTGCGAGAAGACTCCAATATTGTCGGCGCCGGCGGCCCGTGTGAGAAAGGCCGCGTGCTCCGGTGGCAAGTAAAAACGCTCGCCCCTCGCATCCGTCTCGACGATTCGTCCCGTAGTCATGGCGCCGAGCCATTCGCGCACATAGCGCTCGTTGAAGCCGCTCTCCGCAGCCAATTCAGCTGGCGTTGTCGGCGCCAGATCCTTCATCACGTCGAAAAGACCCGTGCGATGACCGACCGAAATCATCAAACACAGCGCGCCATGGTTGAGCGTGCCTAGCAGTCGTTCGGCAAAGGCACCGGCTTTCGCCGCGTCGTAGTTCGCTATCTCCGCCATCTGGTTACCTCCGCAATTGTTAAACGTACCGCCAGGGCTCCGCGGTGGATTCCTTCGTTAGCTCCTAAGGGTTTGCCGGCATTGGGTTCGACGCCAGGAAAGCGCGCGCGAAATTGGCGGCCGCCTCGGCAAGATCATCGGCCGTGCGTGGTAAATTTTTTTGCGAGCGCAGATTCGCGCCGAGCTCCAGCTGAATCGCGTCGATGCAGGTGCCGTGATGGCTGCCGTAAGTCCGCGTCGTGTACCCGCCGGTATAACGGCGCTCCCGTTCATCGCCCGCCGTATTGGGAATGATTTTGTATCCCTTCGCAGCGAGCTGGCCCAAAATGCTCTCGGACCCGGTGAGCGCCGCGCTGCCGTGTCTTTGTCGCAGCGCTGCGACGCTCTTGCCGTTGTCGGTGCCACGGAAAATCGTGTCGGGCTCACTGCCCTGGCCATGGATATCGAGAAGCAAACCAGCGCCCCAGCGATTCCGTATCCGCTGCACTGCCAATTCGATTGCTCCGTGATAAGCGTCATAGTAGGGCTTCGCAGCGGCCGACTCGAAAGCGTCGAACGCTGGGCGATTGGCATCGAGATATCTCCGCTCGAAACGGGCGACGACGAGAAACGGCCGCGAGCCGAGCCGTTCGTTGATCTTGACGCCGATTGCTTCGGCGAGCTCCGCGGTATTGTTATCTCGTTTCGCGATGAATTGCGCCACGCCGACACCGCGCCGCGGCGGTATTAGCGAAAGCGACACCCTGCCACCGTGCGGCGCCGCCAGAATGATCGGCAGCATGCCCGACCACACGGTGAGAAAATCAACCGTGTTCTTGGACTGCCCTGCCCAGACCGATCCCGCCAGCAACAACAGAATGCCGATCAGTAGAACTCTGGCGGCAAAAGCGGGGCGATTTTTTCGTATCTTCTTGTTGGACTCCGCTGTCATTATCTTTCTTAACGTTTAATGCGCCGTCGCGTCCGCACCCAAGGCGACCGCGTGAAAAATGAATCCTTAGCGTGGCGGCTCCGGCATCTTGGCCGACAACTTCTTCAGAAAGTCGGCTGGAAACGGCTCGGCGCTAAGCTCCTGCGCTTGCCTGACTTTGACCCACGCCTCCGAGTAGCGCTCCTGTTCATACAGTGAGATCGCCCATTCGCGCCAGCTCATAACATATTTCGGATCGTTTTCCAGACTCTCGGTGAAGCGGCTGTTGGCCAACACGAAATGCTGTGCGCGCTCGAGCTCGCGGTCGCGCGGCAACCGGACCGCGTATTCCGAGTGCAGAGTACCGAGATCGCACAGCAGCGGCACCCGTTGGGTTGGATCGTCAAGCAGCTCCCGTGCCGTCTCCAAGAGCTCGATGGCGTCGGACAATTTGCCGCGCGTGCTCATCACCGCGCCGAAGCCCCAGAAAGCGCGAAAATTTTTCGGATTGACCAGCCAGGCCTGATTGAAACGAAGCATGCCCAGATCGGGTTGCCCGGAACGCAACGCCGTCCAACCTTGAGCCGCTAGCGCGTTGCTGGCCGCCTGGCGATTGCCGAAACGCAGGGTCACGTCACGAACGAAGTCCTCGTCAGTTTTTTTGAGATTGTCCGGCCTAACGATTTTCGGTTGTCCGAACATCGGCAACTTATCGGCGCCGTCGCTCTGCGCTTGCGCCGCGTCGGCAGTCAAATACATGGAACCCAGAGACCCAACCAGGACCAGACCCATCGCGCACGCCTTGATCCACGAAGAAACTTTCAATCTCATCAATTATTCCGCCTTCGAGACACCGTATGGAATAAACCGCCGCGGCCCATGGCGCGGCTTCCTTGACACCCTAAAACATCTAGGGCTATTTTGACGGCAAATCAAACGAGGGGGCCTCAATGATCGAAGGATTGAAAGACAAGATCGTCATCATCACCGGCGGCGGCCATGGCATCGGTCGGGCTTATTGTCACGGTTTTGCCGAAGTCGGTGCGAAAGTCGTGGTCGCCGACATCGACGCTGCCGCAGCGGAAAAGGTCGCGGGTGAAGTGGTGCAACAATTCGACGGCAAAGCGTTGGCCGCCAAGGTTGACGTCGCCAACGAGCAATCGACCAAGGACATGGTGCGGCTCGCGCTCGACAAGTTCGGCAGCATCGACGTCTTGATCAACAACGCGGCCATCTTCGCCACCATTCCGATGAACCGCGGCGGCATCGATACCATTGATCCTGCGGAATGGGACCGCATGATGCTGGTAAACTTGAAGGGCCTGTTCTTCTGCTGTCGCGCCGTACTGCCGACCATGCGGCGACAGAAGTCCGGCAAAATTATCAATATCTCGTCGGGAACGGTCATGAACGGCAGCGCCGGGCGGATTCATTACGTGACCTCCAAAGCCGGTGTCATCGGCTTCACGCGCACGCTGGCGCGCGAAGTCGGCGACGACAACATCAACGTCAATGCGATTGCGCCGGGCTCGACGCTGTCGGAGGACAATCCGTCGGAAGAAATCTTGAAAATGCGCGGCGCCCGCGTCGGCGACCGTTGCTTGAAGCGCGTCCAGTTGCCCAAGGATCTGGTCGGCACCATGCTGTTTCTCGCCTCGCCGCTGAGCGATTTCATGACCGGTCAAACCGTGGCCGTGGACGGCGGCTCGGCATTTCTCTAGGCATTTTTTTTCATGGCCGCATACCATTCGCGCACGATCATAGCCGCCGACATCAAGACCCACTTTTGGGAAGCCGGCAGCGGCCCCGACCTGGTCTTGCTGCACGGCGGCGAATACGGCGCCTCGGCGGAGATCACCTGGCGCGCCAACATCGAAGTCCTCGCCCGGCGCTTTCACGTAATCGCGCCGGACCTGCTCGGTTGGGGAAAAACCGACAAGCTCTACAGCTTTTCGGATCCCGCGGGCCTGCGCATCAAACACCTGCAACGTTTTCTCGAAACTTTGGGCATCGGCCCCGCCTACTTCGTCGGCAACTCGGCGGGCGGGGGTCTCATCCTGCGCGCCGCCGTGCGCCAACCCTCGCCCCTGCAGATTAGAAAGATGGTCACCATTTGCGGCAACGCCAGCGTGTTCAAAACCAATTCCCAAGCCGATCTGGAAAATTACACACCGTCGTTGGAAAACATGAAAAGGATCGTCGCCCTGCTGTACCACGATTCTAAATGGCAGACCGAGGAGAACATCCGCGAGCGCTACGAATGCTCAGTCATCCCCGGCGCCTGGGAGGCATTATCGGCGGCACGCCTGAGAAGCCCAGTCCATCAGGCGCGCTCGACCGCCGATGAATTTGTCAAGCAACTTTCGCAGTTGAAGATTCCGCTTCTGATCATGTCCTGCGAGCATGATCCACTGAACCAGAAGGATTGGGACGTTAATTTTCAAAAGATCTTGCCGGGTTCCAAAATTCACCGTTTCCAGCACTCGGCCCATGAGCCGCAGACTGAGGAAGCGGAAGAGTTCAATCGCGTGCTGACGGAGTTCTTGCTGAGCTAATATCATCGAAGATAGGCGGTGCTATTTATGAAACGAACGAGGGTTGTCGTTTTCCTTTGCTGTATGTCGATGGTCTTGATCGGTGTTTGTTCGCGCACTTTCGCACAGCTCACCAAAGTCAAGACCTCCTACAGCGCGCTCACCGCCAACATGGGCGCCTATTGGCTCGCCAAAGAGACCGGGCTATTTGAAAAGCAGGGCTTGGACGTCGATGTCGTGTTGATCGAGAGCGGAACGATCACGATTCAGGCCCTGGTCGCCGGCGAAACCGATATCGCCATGGGCGGCGGCACCGTCGCCGTGAGCAGCGCGCTGGGGGGCAGCGATCTGGTTTCGATCGCAAGCATCGAGAGCCGGCTCCCGTACGGCCTGCTGGCGCAAAAAAATATCAAAACCATCGATCAGCTAAAGGGGAAGAAACACGCCATCTCCCGCTTCGGGAGCGTCTCCGATCTGGGCTCACGGCTGATCTTGCAGAAGTTCGGACTGGCACCGGACAAAGACGTGACGCTGCTCCAGATCGGCGGCACCAGCACGCGCCTCGCCGCTTTGAGCAATCACACCGTCGATTCAACGATATTGACGCCGGAATTTTTCCTGCTTGCCAAAAAGGCGGGTTTTACCATCCTCGTCGATCCGACCCAATACCAAATCGATTTCCCCCAGCTCGAAGTCATCACCACGCGCCGTTTGTTGAACTCGCGCCGCGACGTTGCCGTCCGCTACATGCGCGCGATCCTCGAAGGCATTCACAATTACAAGACCGACCGTGAAGGTAGCATCCGGGCGCTAAGCAAGTATTTGCGCATCAACGACCGCGAGGCCTTGGAAGAAGTTTATCGGATTTATTACCAGATCTATCAGCCGATCCCTTATCCTTCCCCGGCGGCGATCCAGACACAGCTTACCTGGATGGCCGAACACGACCCGCGCGCCCGAGCGGCCAAACCGGAGCAATTTATCGACGGCTCGATCCTGCGCGAGATCGAAAAGAGCGGCTTCGTCAGTCGGCTCTATCAGAAATAAGGCGTGACCAATAGATCGCGGAAATTACATTAAGGGTTCACGTACAAATACATTCTTTGCCTGCCTTCGCCCAAGGGAATCCGTCGAAGCGCTTTCTTTCGCGCCAATCGCAGCAAGCTCATCCGCACGTCGGATTTGTTGTGGTGATATCCTCTAATTCGAAGCTCCTCTAAGACCTGTTCCAAACGGCGAGGGTCAGTAAAAAACTTGTCGTCGCGCAATTCAAGAATCCGCGCTTGAGTGCCGGCTCTTTGGAGGGGGCTTTCAGTTCCGCCGAAGGACCGAGGCGCCGCCGTCGCTGAGGCGCGCGATTCATCGACCGCCGCATCCTGCAAGATTCGTTGCATGAGCGCGCCGGCAAGCACAGCGCGCAAATTAGGGTCTTCGACGGACGACACCGCTGCCTCGACATCACGGCAAGTTTGCCGCGCCACTTCCAAGAATCGATCGATCAATTCCTTTTTCACCGGACTCCTATCCATCGGCAGTGGTACAAAGGCTACAGCCCACCAGTCCGCTAAAAAGCCCTCCAGGACGTTTCAAAATGCTCCTTCACCGGGTCGATCAAACAGCCAACCAAACGAAACGTTACCCTCAGAACAGGCAGCTGTTACACTTGAAACAACACCACAAACGGTGCGTGCGCCCTAGAACAAGCTGCGAACATGCTCCCCGCAGCTTCGTTATCCGTTGTTTGCCGTCTCCTCCCATAGCGGATAACCTGTTAATTTTACATAAGATAAGAGACTCGGATCGATAAAACAACCGGAAACAACGGAATTTGCTGAGGCCGGAGACGACGATGCATCACCAGCCCAGCCTTTTCAGGAGGAGTATGATGAGAGTTTGCTGTCAGTTGATGCCAGCCCGGGCCTCGGCAATCTCCGGACGCTTGGCCCCGAACCCGGTCGCCTGCTCGAACGCGTGGGCGATTTGTAATACGCCGAAGTCATCGCGATAGCGGCCGACGATTTGAATGCCCACGGGCAACCCCTCTTCGGTGAATCCCGCCGGCACCGAGATTGCCGGGCAGAATGTCGGCGTGATCCAATAAGCGCTTTTCATCCAGTCCAGGTAGTCTGTCATTTTTACGCCGTCGATCTCGC
>JBLMXG010000295.1:0-6147 GCA_050257635.1 Chloroflexota bacterium | reverse complement strand
CGGAAGATATTCGCTTGGCGCGCCTGGCGGAGTTGCGGAAATTCGATGAAGCAGCCCGCGAGCGGGACAGATTTTCTACTTATTACCAATATTCGCCGACGGAGAAATTAACCCTTCACGGCGGTTTTGATTTCACGCAGGACCGTTATCCGCGCTCGGTCATAGGAGCACAAAGGGATATCGACTACGTGCCGTCTTTGGGCTTCGTTTACGCGCCGCTTGAATGGCTCTCGTTATTCAGCGATTACAACTGGGAGCGCTCCGACTGGAGAATGCAGGCGATCGCGCGCAATACCGGCGCCGGCGGCTGTCCGGATCTTGACGCACGAACCGCCGAAAACTGTCCGGCGGCGACCTGGCGCAGCCGGGGTAATGATGAGATTCATACAATTAAGATCGGCACGGATATGCAGGTTATCAAAAACATCCTTAACGTCCGTCTACAGTATGGTTTCTCTTTCGGCAGCAGCGCTGTGCACGCGAGCGGTAACGATGCCTCATCCGGCGACTCCGGGGTTCAGCCTGCCATTGATTATCCGACGATCGTCAATCGCTGGCATGAATTCTTGGCAAGCGCTGAATATGTGATTCACAAGAACGTCAGCCTGAAGCTCGGTTACTATTTCAACAGCTACAGCAGCAAGGATGCGGGCGTCGATATAATGAAGCTCTGGATGGGCGATGTCGAGACGCCAGCCGGGGGACCCAATTTCAACAGCTCCATCGGTCGGTCAATTTTCCTCGGCGATAGTGGAAAAGGGTCTTATCAGGCGCATATCGGATTTCTGGGCTTGAAACTTAAATTTTAGCAACTTCTCTTTTTGTCAGAGCTTTCGGAAGGAGCCTAAATCTTGATCACGGAAAAGGTCACGGCAGTTTGCGGCTCCGAATAAGACCATCGGACTTTCGTCTAAATCTTGGAGAAAGGAGGCATAAAAATGAGATTGGAATTTGTTTTGGGTTTGTTATTGGTATCACTGGTCCCAGGCCTCGCGCTGGCACAGACGAAAGGCGATCCGAAAGCGGGTAAGGTAAAATACGACGCCAATTGCGTCGGCTGTCACGGTGCTTCCGGTAAGGGCGACGGCCCGGCCGCTGCCGCTTTGAATCCCAAGCCGCAGGATCACACCAACGGTAAAGTTATGAACGCGCTGAGCGATAAGTATTTGTTTGACATCATCAAAGACGGCGGGGCGGCGATGAAAAAAGCCCCGTTTATGCCGGCTTCGAACAAGAAGCTGACCGACCAAGAAATCTGGGATGTCGTCGCCTATATTCGAAGTCTCGCCAGTCCCCCCTATAAGCCGGCTAAATAGCCGGTTAGCTTTTTGCCCTTTATCGGTTCAGCGCAAGTTTGGGGAGATGCGGGTTCTAGAATGCAATCCCGCTGAATCTCTTTAGGCTTACCAATCACCAGGCTTCCGTTTCGCGATTCCAACTCCTGCGACTCTCGTTCGGGTGGATTCTCATCCGCGCGAAATAACCGCGATTTCATAACATAAATCTAAGAAAAAAGTTGTGGCACATGGCTTGCGCTGCTCGCTTCTAAAGTGCTGGACCCGATTAAGGAGCGTGGTGGCGAGCTGGTGGCCGCACGAGCGAGGGTGAAACGACTTATCATAATCTTCGCGGTTGTTCTTGTCGGCTTGGTCTTCGGTTACTGGGTTCATTGGGGCGTGTCAGGGGTTAAACAGCCCATCCAGTTTCCGCACAAAACTCACATCGCCCAAGGAATTCCCTGCACCGGCTGCCATCAGCGCGCTGAAAAAGATCTCGTTGCTGGGCGACCGCCGACGGCGTTGTGTCTCGCTTGTCACGCCAGTGGTGATTTAAAAAGCACGGAGATTAGCAAGCTCAAGGCCTTTGGCGACAAAGGACAAGAAATTCCGTGGCAACGGGTGTGGCGCTTGCCTGCTCATGTTTTTTTCTCGCATCGAATTCACGTCTCGAATGCAAAGCTCGCTTGTCAGTCATGCCACGGCCCGATGGAAACCCTCGATCGTCCGCCGCCGCGTCCGCTTAAAACTCTGGCAATGGAAGATTGCATTGCCTGTCATACGAAATCGCAGGCAAATGCCGTTCGTAAGATCGACATGGCGCGCTCAGGCAATGTTTCAGTACAGCGGTTAGCAAACGATTGTGTCGGTTGCCATCGGTGAGGATTCGGGATGCGTTTTACTCGACGACAATTCATTCAGAGCTTAACTGGAGCCGCCGGTGCGGCTGCTCTGGTTAAGAACCGACTCTCCGCGGTGGATCAGGTCGCCGGTGACGTGCAGCGGTGGGCGAAGCCGGAGGAGGTTGTCGTTCCGACGATCTGCCAGCAGTGCCCGGGCGGCTGCGGCTTGCTGGCGCGCACGCTCGACGGTGAGGTTTCTGGGATTTCAGGAAACCCGCTTCATCCGATCAATCGCGGCGCAGTCTGTCCCAAGGCGTTTGGTGGGCTGCAACTGCTCTACGATCCGAACCGCATCAAAGGTCCGATGGCTCGCAATAGCGAGCGCGGCAAGCTCCGCGCTATTGGCTGGGACGAAGCGCTCAAGTTGGTCACGGCACGCTTGTCGGATCTGCGGGCGAGGGGGCTGGCGCACACGCTGGCGATTCTTGGCGGACAGTATCGGGGCTACCGCGATACGCTGTGGAGCCGGTTTGCCCAGGCCTATGGCACACCCAATTACATTCGCCTGCGTTGCTTCGCACCGGACAAGCCGGCGCTGGCGCATCAACTGATGCAAGGAACGACTGCGCCCCTCGCCTACGATTTAGCGGAGGCACAGTTTATTCTTTCATTCGGTGCCGGTTTGCTGGAATCATGGATCGGCCCGGTTCATACATCGCAGGCCTACGCGCGCTTGCGCCGGAGCAGCGATCGGCCGCGCGGAACGTTGGTTCAAGTCGATCCACGACGTTCGCCAACGGCGATTAAAGCCGACCGTTGGATTCCCATCGTCCCCGGAACCGATGGGATCTTGGCGCTGGGCATCGCTAACGCCATGATCCGCGAAGGGCTTTACGACGAAGCATTCGTCGAGCAATACAGCGTCGGATTTGAAGATTGGGTCGATGGCGCGGGGCAGCAGCACCTCGGTTTCAAAAATCTCGTCTTGCGGGATTACGGCCTGTTCACGGTTGCCGCCGCCACCGGCGTGCCGGTGAAAAGTATTTTGGAGATTGCGCGCGGTCTCGCATCCATCAAACCCGCCATCGTCATCGGCGAGCGCGGCCCGGCTTACGGTCCCGACGACATGTACACACGCCTGGCGATTCACAGCTTGAATGCGCTGGTTGGAAACATCGGAGTTGTTGGCGGCTTACGGGCGCAGGGTGAAATTCCGCTCGCGCCGTTGCCAGCGCTTGAACAAGACGCTGTGGCGAAGCAAGGCGCAGCGCAACCGCGCATCGACGGCGCGGGAGAAAAAACTTATTTTATGGTTACCGATGCGCCGCAGCTTTTGCCCGAGCGAATTCTCAGCGGCTCGCCCTATCCGGTCAACGCGTTGTTCCTATTCGCCACCAATCCCCTCGCCAATCATCCGGCTAAGGAAGCCTTCGCAACGGCCTTCAAGAAGATTCCATTCATCGTTAGCTTCTCGCCTTTCTTCGATGAATCCAGTGCCATGGCCGATCTCATTTTGCCCGACCAAACCTACTTGGAGCGTTGGCAAGACGATCAGGTCAACCACCTGGCGGGTTTTACTTGTTTCAGTTTGGCGCGGCCCGCCTCTAAGGCGCTACATCAGTCGCGCAATACCGCCGACGTTGTATTGCAGATCGGGCAATCCCTCGGGGCCACGGTGGCGAAAAATTTCCCATGGAAAAGTTTTGAAGAAGTGCTGCGCGCCGGCGCGGAAGGTCTGTTCAAGTCCGGCCGTGGCTATGTGGTTTCGGTCAACGCCCAGGAAGCGCTCCGCAAGGTTCTCGAACGGCAGGGTTACTGGCTCCCTGAATTTCAGGACTACAATGCTTTTTGGAATGCTTTGCTGCAACGGGGAGCATGGTGGGATCCGAGTGGGCTGCCGATGAGCCGCAATGCCTTGCTGCAAACGCCGTCCGGTAAATTTGAATTCTACTCCACCCGACTAAAACAATTGCTTGACAACGCCGCGACCACGCCGGACGCGCGCAAATCCATGGTCGCTAAATTTGGCCCAGACAAGTCGGAGGACTTACTCTACCTGCCGGCGGTCGCGATCCGGAGCGCGCAGAAATCGGCGGCCTTTCCGCTGCGGCTCAATACTTACCGTCTGATGAGCCGGCCCATGGGCGGCGGCAAGAACCAGCCTTGGCTGCTCGAACAACCTGCCGTTCACTTGCAGGCTGCATGGGAAGGGTGGGTGGAAATACACCCGCAGACGGCTGCCGGACTGGGTATTAAGCAGAACGACTTAGTGTGGGTCGAGTCGGCGAAAGGCCGGGTGAAACTGCGCGCCAAACTATACTCGGGCACAGTCGCCGACGTTATCAACATTCCGTTGTTCGGCGGCGAAGGGCCCAATCCCAATGACCTGATCGCTAATGAGACCGATGTTCTGCGCGGCTTTGGCGTGCTCAACAACACACCTGTAAAAGTGAGGAGGGCGTAAAGTGGCGTTGTGGGGAATGGTGATTGATCTCGACCGCTGCACCGGCTGCCAAGCCTGCGTGATGGCTTGCAAGGCCGAGAACAATGTTCCCGCTGTCGGCGCCGACGAGGCAAAGCGCGGCCGGGTGATCAGCTGGATGCAAGTGCTGACGGAAACCGATGATGAGCACCATGGCGAAAAGATGCGATTCATTCCAAGGCCATGCCTTCAGTGCGACGATCCTCCTTGCACTAAGGTCTGTCCGGTTTACGCCACTTACCGAAACCCCGAAGGGATTGTGGCGCAGATTTATGCTCGCTGCATCGGCTGCCGATTTTGCATGGCCGCCTGTCCATACAACGCAAAGTATTTTAATTGGCGTAGCTACCAAAAAGAAGCGCCCGGACAAAATCCTGACGTTTCGCTGCGCCCGAAAGGCGTCGTCGAGAAGTGCACGTTCTGCCACCACCGCCTACAAAAGGCGCGCGAGCGGGCTCTGGCGGAAAAACGCGAGTTCGATCCAACCGAGTATGTCCCTGCCTGCGCGGAAGCGTGTCCCGCCAAAGCGATCGTCTTCGGCGATCTCGCCGATCCCGCCAGTGAGGTGGCGCAACTGGCGCGCAGCCCGCGGGCGTTCAAGCTTCAAGAAGAGTTGGGCACCAAGCCCAAGGTCATTTATCTGACGGAGGGCGAAGGCGGTGGCTGAGATCCGCGGTGTGCACGAAGATATTTTGTTCGCGCCGATCGAGCACAGCGGGCGTGGGTTCTACTGGGCCGTGGCCTGCTTGAGCATTTTGATTTTGTGGGGCGCGATCGCCTACGCGGTGCAATTTACTCAGGGGTTAGGTGTCACCGGCCTGCACCAACCGGTCAGTTGGGGTTTTTATGTAACCAATTTCGTCTTCTTCATCGGCATCAGCCACGCTGGCACGCTAATCTCCGCGATTCTGCGCTTATCGAAAGCCGAATGGCGTCGCCCGATCACCCGCATGGCCGAGGTGATCACCTGTATGGTTATTTTCGTCGGCGCGGGCCAGATCCTGGTCGACTTGGGCCGGCCCGACCGCATGATGAACGTCTTGCGCCACGGCCGTTATCAGTCGCCGCTGCTGTGGGACGCCACCAGCATCAGCGCGTATCTCACCGCGAGCCTAACGTACCTTTACCTGCCGATGATTCCCGACATCGCCATCCTGCGCGATCGCCTCGGCAAACGGAAGTTGCTCTACAGTGTTTTAGCGCTGGGCTGGACTGGGAGCGAGTATCAGCAACGGGTTCTCAACCGCGCTATCGCCATTATGGCGGTCTTGGTCATTCCCATCGCCATCTCAGTTCACTCGGTGGTGTCGTTCGTTTTCTCGATGACGCTGCAACCGGCATGGCACTCGACCATTTTCGGACCTTACTTCGTGGTCGGCGCGATTTTCTCCGGCATTGCCGGCCTGATCGTGACGATGATCATTTTTCGCAAGGCCTACGGGCTGCAGTATTATCTCAAACCAATCCACTTCCGCTATTTAGGACAGCTTTTGCTGATAATGGCGCTGCTGTGGTTTTATTTTACCTTCGCTGAATATCTCACCGG
>JBLMXG010000294.1:0-3745 GCA_050257635.1 Chloroflexota bacterium | reverse complement strand
GCGCCGCAAGTGCAAGTGAGAGATGAAATCGTCGTCACCGACAGTTGCGCCCTCGACGTCGTCCAATACCTGTTGGATTCCGCGCTGCAACGCTTCTTCTCGCAGATAACCTGCCAACTGTGTCGCATCGAAATGGTATGCGTAGCGGAAAACACCTGACCAAGGTTCACCGGTGATCCCCCTTGGTGCGCGGTTCAACCGTATGGCTTCGGAGATTGGATCAAGGCTATCGATGCTGTCATTGGCATTTCGATCTGGATCCGCACCGTACGTCAAAAAATAATGTAATGGGTTCGATCCTGCAATGTTGTCTCCTCTGTAGGTGAAGGGATGAACAAAGCTGTAGGGCTGGCTAGCCGAATCTACGTTCCAGTTAGCAAATCGGACACCGAGTTTGAAAGATGCATCACACCGCCGCACGATTTCCGCTTCATCCAAGCCAAGGTTCTTAAATTCTCTAACCAAGGCCGGTAGGGTTCCTTCTCCGACCCCGATGATCGGAATAGTGGGCGATTCAATCACCGTGACCGGGATGCGGGCCAGATTCGGCCCGCGATTGAGCCTTTTATACAACATAAGCGCGGTTAGCCATCCGGCCGTCCCGCCGCCTACGATAGTCACACTCTGCACTTGCCTTTCCACGCCGAATATCTTCTTCTCAATTCGTGAAAGAGGTCTTGCTTAAAGTAGCCCGACTACTTCGAGCAAAAGACACCATGATTAAAATCGTGCAACTTCGAGCCGGTCAAGATGAGTGCCACATTAGATTGGCGTTGAGGTTGCAGTCGGCCGCGAAGACTGGCGCGCTTACGGTCCAATTTCGAAGGCTATGGCCGGCCCTGGGGCTTCCCACAGGCAGAAGCTGGAATACCCTGGACGCGATCCATTTCAATCCTTTTGTACCACGGTCTCTCGCTAACGCATTGAGGTGAGGCGGCAATGCGGTCGGCGGCGCCAAATTTATGACGCCATCGGCAGCACAATGCCGCGCCATGATATGCAGGAAGTAGCGCGTAGGATCCTTCAATGAAAGTTTGGAAACTGCTGTGGAGTTTCGTGCCAACCTATCGGTCGTTTGCGCGATTCACGCTTGCCATGGGCCTCGGCATTATTTTTGCCGCTGTCGCCGGAGCGAAGTTGGGTCACTTTTTTGCAGGTCTACCTGCTGCCTTCGACAGTCGCCAAGGCAATTGGTTTCCGGATCGCTTCGAGCGCTCCGGCATTCTGAAATACGACCCGGCGCGCGCATATTCCGGCTATACCCTCTATACAGTGGCACCAGACCTGTCGGCGCATCTCATCGACATGAACGGTCGCGAGATCCACAAATGGTTTGTTCCCTTCGATGTGGCGGTGCCAGGTTCGAGCCGCAGCATAACCTCGCTCTTCGGCCTGGCGGTGCGACAGATCGAGGGTGGATACCTCTACCCGAATGGCGACATCCTCCTAGTCTACGAAGTCAGAACGGTGGGGCGTCCCGGGACCCCGCTAGTCAAGCTCGACAAGGACTCGCACGTTATATGGAGGTCGAAGGTTGGGGCGCATCACGCGATCCAGGTTGTCGGCGACAAAATTTACGCCCTGACCGGGGAGCGACAGCGCCCGCAGCAGGACAGGCGAACACAGACGCGTAACAGGCGTGTGCCATACTCGGGCGAACACGTGAGCATTCTCGATTCCAACGGCAATACGTTGAGCACCCACTCTATCATGGAGGCGATCGCAAACACCGACGACATACGTTTGGTGGAGGCGGTCCGCTCATCCGCCCGCCAAGGGGGTGAGCAAGACCTCCATTCGAATTCGATCGACGTGCTAACGGATCAGACCGCGCGCTTCATTCCCGGTGCCAAGCCCGGCAATGTGCTGTTGTCGCTTAGAAGCTTGGATATGCTTGTGGTGATGGACCTGGAGGCCGAAAAAATCGTTTGGGCGCTCCGCGGCAGCTGGCGCAAGCAACACGACGCTAAGATGCTCCCCAATGGGCACATTTTGTTATTTGACAATAGTGGCGATCTCATCACCGAACATGGCCGCTCTCGTGTCCTGGAAATCGATCCGCGCACTGGCGGAATCGCTTGGTCCTACGATGGCACCAATAGCGATCCGCTCGACAGCTCTGAAAATCGCGGAGGGGCGCAACGTTTATCCAACGGCAATACGCTGATCAATGAAGCCAATGCTGGGCGCATTCTCGAAGTCACTGGGGACCACAAAGTCGTATGGGAATTCGTCAATCCCGATCAAAAGGTTCTTCGCGGTAGCAAGTACATTGCTTCTTTCGGGTTGAACGTGACCCGGTATGATCCGTCGTATGTCAAGTTTCTCAACCTAGATAAGAACCATGTGGCGAAGCAGTAAGGCTGTTTTCTTGCTGGTCGGCATCAGCTTTCTGCTGAAGCTGCTGAGCTCATTCTGTGTCTTCCGATTTGCCGTATTTCTCAGGTCTTTGGAAACTGACTATACTCGAATAACGATCCGATTATGACGACCGAGCCGGGACCTCAATTTGTTGCGGCAGGGGTTCGCAGCGCGTATTGCCCCTTGCGGATGGAATCCTGTTTTCTGCGGCTTCATAAACCTCAACCGTACGGGCAATCATTTTTTCGACACTAAAGAATTCTCTGGCATGACGTCGCGCAGCATCGGACATTCTCTGCCGCATAATTGGATCCTTAATCAGAAGGCACACAGCATCTGCCAGCATCTCAGGCCTAGCATCCTTGACGCCAAAACCCGTTTCCCCCTCTAGATAGGTCTCCGGCATTCCCCCTACCCCTGTACACACAACCGGTAGCCCGCTTCCCTGCGCTTCAATTAGTACATTCGCCAGGCCCTCCATCCTCGAGGTAAGAATGAACATATCCATCGCCGACAGTGATCCCCAGGCGTCGTCAGTAAGCCCCGGCAGCTTTACGAACTCTGACAACCCCGCCGCTGCCACCTCAGATCGAATCTCTGCTAATTGCGGTCCAATGCCAAAGCCGAGGAAATACACGCCCCGACAGCGCCGGAGAACATCTCGTGCTAGGTCTGCGAATAGCCTCGGCTGCTTCTCCTCGGAAAAGCGCGTAATGGTTCCCACCACGAAGGCATCGTCCGGAATTCCATACTCGCGCCGGACGGATTTTCGTATCTCCTTAGAAATCTCGCCCGGAAATACGAACCCGTTGTTGACAACCTGAATCCGGCTCGTCTCGACGCCCAGGAACCGCGCATAATCCATTGCTCCGAATCTGCTGTTGTTCAAAACAATCGGGTCGCGTCGCTCAAACAACAACTCGTAGCCAGGCCGCATATAAGGTTGAAACAAGTTGGGGAAGTTATCCGGCGCCGCGGAACGCCCGCTTAGTACCACCTTCGGTACGCCGACGATTGCGGCGGCTAGACCGCCAAGCACGTTAGCGTAATCCGTCCAGGTGTGCACGATTTGCGGTTTGATCGACGCGATAAGGGCTGAGTAATTGTAAACAGCATGGAATATGTTCCAAAAATTCAACTCCGCATATTTCTCAAACCGGCTGTAGAGTTCGGCTCCTTCGACGAACAACGAGGGCTCTTCTCTCGGACACTCTAGAATGGTCACGCCCTCGCCTTCTAGCATCGAACGGAACATATCGTTTGGCGGCTCGAGCGAATTGCACCCGACGATGACGTCAAAGCCCCTTTTTGCAAGCCCCACCGCCGTATAGGCGACCTGACGTTCGGCGCCGCCGGGGCCGAGGCTTCCCACGATGATCAGAAC
>JBLMXG010000293.1:0-10441 GCA_050257635.1 Chloroflexota bacterium | reverse complement strand
TTTTTTAAATTGCGCAAGGCTTCGATCTCCGTCGATTGGTCGTTGTGGCCGTAGTCGGTGCCGATGGTGAGATTGTCTTCGCCGGAGTATTTGAGGACGTAGTCAACATCGTCGTCGGTCTGGCAGGAAACAAACTGCCGGTATTCCTTAAGCGGATTGTCCGGCAGCGGTCGATTGATGGCGCCCCAGCGGCGCTGGAAATCTTTGACCACATACGGAATCCATTGCGCGGCGGCTTCGGCCCAGTGAAAGCGCAGCTTGGGAAAGAGCGTCGGCACTTCGCTCATGACCACGGAATGAAACGCGCCGATGACCGGGATTCGAAACTTCCAGAAGCTGCCGCCGCCGTTGTACTGCGAGACCAGGTCGATGACGTACGGGTTGGCATTGCCGACGTGGACGCCGACGGCGAGATTGAAGCGACTCATCTCTTGGTAGAGCGGATAGAAATAGGGGTCGGTGATCATGCGCTGGCCTTCGATACCGCGCATGAAGACGCCGCAGGCGCCGTGCTGGGCGCAAAATTTCAATTCTTCCAAGGCCGCGCTCATGTCGAGCAGCGGCAGGACGCAGATCCAGCGCAGCCGCCCGTGACCTTGCGAATGAATGTCGGCAAGCCAGCGGTTGTAGCCCCGGCAGATCGGGATTTCCCACTCCGGCTTGTCGGCGATCTGCTCGATGAACATGGTCGGGTAGAGCACCTGCACGTCGATGCCGAGCTCGTCCATGTGCTTGAGCCGTGCCGCCACGTTTTCCATCTCCCGAGCTTCTTGCGAAGTGTTCATGTCGCGGCCGGTGCGTCTGGCCACGTCGCCAACCTGCTGCGCGGTCAGAACGATCCGTACTAATCCGCGGATTTTACCGTCGATGTACCAATACTCGCCGCCGCCTTCACCGCGCGGCTTGACGATCAACGGGCGATATTTTTGATCGACCTTGTCGATGTAGTCCCAGGTGCGCTCGGATTCGACGACGTGAGCATCGGAATCGATGGTCGGCATGGCGATTACCTCCTGATTGCAAAATTAAGGCGTCGGCGACGGACGGTTCAGATAATTCTCGCGCCAAGTGCGCCACGCACGCAAAGGCCGCTAAACCCAGGACCCCAAAGAAAGTTAATCTCTTAACTTCGCGGGCTTTGCGCGCGATATTCCGATATTTGGTTGCGGCGTAGCCGCGCTGGGTCCTTCGTGCGCTGCTTCGAAAATAAGCTTACGGTTGCTGTCAGTCGAGAGATGAAAAAGCGGAGCTCCACAGCACTCTCATTCCTTCCCCTTAACGGGGAAGGTAAGGTAGGGGTGACATTCGATTTGGTTTCAGCACCCCCATCTCGATCTTCCCCCGTCGAGGGGGAAGAGGTTTGAGTCGGATGCAGGGATACCACTCCCTTTTCATTCTCTGCGGGTGATCGTAAGATTATGAATCACTGTGTTAGCTGCGCTTATTCCTCAATTCAAATTCCGAATACCAAAGCCCGGTCACGGGTTCAACAGAAATTATTCGACGGAAGTAACCCCCATACATTCGAGCGGCGGCGCATGATATAAAGTCCGCAGCATGGACGACGCCCAATTCACCGAGCTGGCCGGATGGATCACCGAAGCGGGATTAGCCGGCCAGGATGAGACGGCAACGCTTACCGGCTTCTGCGAACGGGCGGTTGAGCTCGGCCTGCCGATCGCGCGCGCGACAGTTCTCGCCGACACCTTGCACCCAGTGTACGAAGGCCGCGCATTCCGCTGGAACCGCGACAAGGGAACCACCGTGCTGACCGAATACGGCCGCAGCGAGGACGATCTCGGTCGCTGGCAACGCAGTCCGTTTTTTCGCCTCGAAGAGTCAGGCACGCCGCTGCTTCGGCGGCAGCTCAATGCCGAATCTCAGAACGAATTCTCGATCTTTCCCGAACTGCTCGCGGCGGGGATGACGGATTACGTCGCAATGGTCAGTCGCTTTGCCGCCGAGCGGACCATCGGCAAAATGGACGGCGTTTACTCGTCGTGGGCCACGGACCTGCCCTCTGGCTTTTGCGACTCGGATATCGCCGACCTCAGCCGCCTGGTCCCGTTTCTCGCGCTCACGGTCAAAACCGGCGCGCTCGCGGGCATCGCCGCTACTCTGGTCGAGACCTATCTCGGTCGCGACGCCGGCCGGCGCGTGCTCGCCGGACGCATCGCGCGCGGCGTCGTCGATCGGATCGAAGCGGTATTATGGTTCAGCGATCTGCGCGGCTTCACGCGGATCAGCGACACCGCCGCGCCCGAAGCGATCATTCCGCTGCTTAATAATTACGCCGACGCCATCATCGCGGCGGTTCACGATCGGGGCGGCGATGTCTTGAAACTGATCGGCGACGGAATCCTCGCCATCTTCACGGTCGAGGATCGCGGCCGCGCATGCAACGCGGCTCTCGCCGCCGCCGAGGCCGCGCGGCGCAATCTCACGCGTCTGAATCGTCAACGCGCAGAACAAAATCTGCCGACCGCTGAGATGTATCTCGGTTTACATATCGGCGAAGTCTTTTACGGCAATATCGGTAGCAAAGAGCGACTCGACTTCACGGTCGTCGGCGCGGCGGTGAACGAAGTGAGCCGGATCGCCTCGCTGTGCCGTTCCGTGGATCAGCCGTTGCTCCTCTCTTCGGCGTTCGCCGCCGCGCTCGGCGACTCGCACAACCGTCTTGTCTCCGTCGGCCGCTACGCGTTGCGCGGCGTCGGCCGTCCGCAAGACCTGTTCACCCTCGATCGTGATCTTGCTTCTGACTTGAGCGCAGTTTGAGCTGGAGCGGGCGCGAGCCGGCATAACCGGCGGTTAATCACGTCGGCCTCGATGGGCAGGTCAGCAAAAAATTTTTAAAAAGGAATCGCCGATCGTTAACATGGCGCTTTGAAGCAGGCGCGGAGAACCGACTTGCCTTGCGATAGCGCATCGATAATTCCGCTCTTCTTTGTGGGCCCTCCCCACCCAACCCAAAACGATTGATTGTATCCCGACAACCAATCTAGGACCTTCGTACTAGTACAGCCCACGTTGAACTGGATCGGCGGCAATAATTGCTCCGTGTGGCCCATGTTGCGGGAAACCGGATCTGCTAAATTTTTTTCCTTGTGGGGCTAACGTTTTTTGGCAAGACCGGACTTATAGCGGCAGTCTATCGATTGCAGCGTGCTCGATCTTCTCAAACCAATCTTTAGACTGACTGCATTCTGAAAGGAGCGATAAAATATGTTCCAAAAACTTATTCCTCATGGACGCGTGCAAGCGCTTCTCCTGGCCGCCGCTCTCGGATTGAGTGTGGCCTCGGCGTTTGCTGTCGAAGGTACGGTCAAAAAAATGGCCGCAACCTCCGATGGCTATTGCAACTTGAAGATTCCAGCCGCACGGCCGAGCACCTGGACCAGCAACAAGCCGGAGCTCAAAAGCTCCAACACGGGCGACCTGATCGATTTCTACGGCCCCTGTGATACCGACCCGACCAGTAAGGACATAGTCGATTCGCAGGCGAATATCCGCAGTCTCAAGTACGGCAAGTATTAAATTTTAGCCCCCGTCCGCCAACCCAGGACTCGCCCGCTGCCGCGGAGGGAATGCCCCACGCCTCTTCACGCCGCGCGGCGAGTCTACCGCCCGATTCCTTGCCGCCGCAGCACATCTTCAACGAGCAGCGCTCGAACGATCGCGCTCAGCGCGCCACGCGCTGGCGCTTTTCAGCGCCGCTCGCAACTCCGACGCAGCGATAGAGCCTGATCAAAGTCAATACAAGCCGGGCCGCGACGGCTTACGCTTTTGTCTGCGCGAACATGCGCGAAAAAACTTTTCTCGCGTTGCCTTCGGTGATCTTGGCACGCTGTTCGTCGGTCAGCCAGTCGATCGATTTGAAGATCGGCACCAGATCCTCGAAGTTGCGGCCGGTCTTGGGGTCGATGGCATTGACCGCGCCGAACATTTCCGTGGCGAACAGGACATTGTCGGCGCCGACGCGCTTGATCAGAAGCTCCATCGACTCCTTGTCATAAATCGCCATATCCCAATAAACCCGCCGCGCCGCTTCTTCGAACGGTTCGAGGCCCTCCTTGACGTGCATGCCGCGCTGCCGGTTCCATTGATAAGGAATCGCGCCGCCGCCGTGCGGGATGATGATTTTCAACTTGGGAAAGTCTTTGAGCACGCGCGATCTGAGAATCTCCACCGCGGCGGAATTGTGGTGCGCGATGTAGTAAGCGTTGGTGAGATGCATCGCCGGGTTGAGCGACGCGCTGGCGTGCACTGTGCAGGGTACGTCGAGCTTGACCAGCTTCTCCCAGAGCGGATACCACCACTCGCTGCCCATGGACGGCGTCAACGGCTCGCGCCCGCCGGCGACGTCGGGATTGACATTGCAGCCGACGAAGCCGAGATCGTTCACACAACGGTCAAGTTCGTCGGCCCATTCGCTCGGCGGTACGCCGGGTGACTGCGGCAACTGGCAGACCGGCGAGATTTTGTCGGGAAACATTTTAGCCACACGTGCGATCAAATCGTTGCACGCCTCGGTCCAATAACGGCTCACCCGTGGTGAGCCGAAGTGATGCCCCATGGCACCGGCTTGCGGCGAAAACAGCAACCGGTCGATGCTGGATTCCTGCATGCGCTTGAGTTGGCCCTGCATGGAGCGCGCCAGCTCTTCGTCGCTGATCTGCAGCTTGGCCTTGATCGGCTTGGCCAGGTTAGTGATCTGTTGCCCGCGGTAGGCCTGGAGTTGCGGTGGAGCGGTAGTAAAATGTGTGTGAGCATCGATGATCATAAGGAACCTCCTAAGAGTTCAAATCGTTCAAGCCGTTTCAGCCAAGCAATTTGAGGCTGATCCGTCCTCTGGCGGACATCCGCTGCGCGCCGTTCGAGACGTTTCGGAAAACGAAATTCAAGAAGCCCTGAGTCCTGCGACATGCTGATACCTTTGAATCAAATCCGAATTGATTGTCAGTTCCAAGCCGCTTTGCTATAGCAATGATCTATAAAGCGTTCAAAACCCCAGCTCAAGGCCGCTCTTGGTTTCATCCATTTGACCGGCTTGAACATTTTGAACGTCTTGAACGACCCGAAGGAGTTAATACATGCCAGACATACCCCGGCTGAACGGTGTAATCAAAGCCCTCGAAAAAGGTCAAACCGCCTTTGTCGCCTTCACTCCCGTGGATAGCGAAAATGCCGTGGCCATGTCGAGCTCCAAGCTCGACGGTGTGGCGTTTGAAATGGAGCACGCGCCGCTCGATTTTCCCGGGCTGCGCCAGGCGCTTCAATTCATGCTCGACCGCCGTCAAATCGTCGATCGAGGCACCTTGGCACCAGCCGTAACCCCAATGGTACGGATTCCGCCGAACGGAATTGAAATGAATAGTTGGATTGCCAAACAGGCGCTCGACATCGGCGTGTTTGGAATTATTTTCCCTCACGTGAGCTCGGTGGAAGAAGCGTGGAACGCCGTCGGCGCCTGCCGTTACCCGCGCTTGTCGAGTGCGCCGAATTACAATCCGCCGGGGATTCGGGGCGATGCTCCTGCGCGCGCCGCGCGCTACTGGGGCCTTACACAGCAGGAGTACTACAGACGCGCCGACGTGTGGCCGCTCGCTCCGGACGGAGAAATACTGGTGGTCATCCAGTGCGAGGAGATGCGCGCCATCGACAACTTACCCAAGATCCTCAAAGAGGTTCCTGGCATCGGCGTCGTGCTGATCGGCGAAGGCGATTTGAGCCAGGAGCTCGGCCATCCGCGCGACTATGACCACCCGGTGGTCGCCAGAGAGATCGATCGCATACTTTCGATCTGCAAAGAGCACAAGATTCCCTGCGGCCATCCGCACCCCGACGCCAACAACATTGAGCGCCTGGTCGCGAGCGGCTATCGATTTCTTATGCCGTCGGCGCCGCGTTCCTTCGCTATTCTGGACCAGGGGCGAAAGCTCTCGGCCAGGAATTAGTTCGAAGAAGGATAGGCGCGCTCCGTGTCCCGCTTCACCGATTTCTGTGTCGCGTACTTCAGGCGCTATTTCGAGCTTCACCCGACCGACGCAATCTACTACGGCATCGAAGGCTACGATCATCTGCTCAATGATTATTCCGACGAAACCTACGCGGCGGAAAAACACCTTGTTGAGGAATCGTTAGATCGGCTGCGGCAAATCTCAACCGCCGATCTCAACCCGGATGAGACCATCGATTACAAGTTGCTCGAAGGCAAACTCGCGATTCAAAACTACGAGCACGCCAAGGAAGATTACCGTCTCAAGTGGCCGGACACGTACTCGCCGATCGAAGCGATCTATATCCTCACCGTGCGCGCCACCAATGACCTGAGCGGCAATCTTCTGAGCCGGCTGGATCGCACGCCTGCGCTGATTCGGCAAGGAATGGCAAATCTCAGCCGCAAGGAAGCCGACCCGCCGAAGCTCTGGACGGAGATGGCGGTTGAAGGCGCCGGAGGCGCAATTGCCTTTCTCGATAACCTGCCGGCAAACCCCAAAGTGCTAAGCGCGAACATCGATCCAGGGGCGCTGCGAATCGCCATCGATAAAGCGAAGCGCGCCATGGAGGACTTTGCCGCTTTTCTCGAGCATGATTTGCTGCCGCGCAGCCACGGCCGCTATGCTGTAGGCACGGAACACTACAACCTGTTGCTTAAGAAAAAACACTTTCTCGAACACGACGCCGACAGCTTGCTGGCGCTGGGCGAAAATCTGTTCGCCGAAACCAAACAGGAATTGGAGGCGCTGGCCGCGGCGCTGGCTCCCGGCCAAGGCGTCGAGGTTGCGGCGCGGCGGATCCAGGATCGCCACCCGTCCATCGATCAAGTGCTGCCGGCCTATCAAAAAGCCATGGAGGCCGCGCGCGACTTTGTCAAGGAAAAAAAGCTCGTTTCCTTTCCACCAAAAGAACAGTTGCACGTTGTCCAGACGCCGGAGTTCCGCCGCCACGAGATTCCGTTCGCAGCTTATCTCTCTCCCTCGCCGAAAGATCCTGACCAGGTCGGTTACTATTACGTCACCCCGGTTACGGACGATAACTTGTTGCGCGAGCACAACTGGGTCGGTTTGGAAAACACCTCCGTGCACGAGAGTTATCCCGGCCATCACTTGCAGTTCTCCGTCGCCAACTCGATTCCCGCGGCTTCCACGCTACCGCGGCTGATGAACGAGTCTTCGGTCTTCTACGAGGGCTGGGCGCTCTATTGCGAGCAGCTCATGCAAGAGCAAGGCTTTCTCAAAAGCAAAGAGCATCGCTTCGTCATGCTCAAGGACCGCCTGTGGCGGGCGTTGCGCATCATCATCGATGTCAAAACCCAGACCGGCCGCATGTCTTACGACGAAGCAGCAGACCTGATGGTGCGCGAGCTGCACTTTCCGCGCGAGCAAGCCTGCGGCGATTTGAACTGGTACAGCCAATCGCCCTCCGGGCCCATGGGCTATGCGCTCGGTTGGTCGATCATCAACCGGCTGCGCAACCGGGAGCAACAACGCCTCGGCAGTAATTTCAGCCTGCGCCAGTTCCACGACAAGCTCTTGAGCGCCGGCAGCATCTCGCTGCCTCTTGTCGAGAAAAGGTATTTTATATGACTATCCCAAACATGTGGAACGTTTTGAACGATTGGAACGGCTGGAACCGGGCCGCGCCGCAAATCCGTTCCAACAGTTCCAATGGTTCCAGGCGTTCCAATGATTACTAAGACTAAGGTGAACCCACGCGGCCCGTTGCTGGGCGCCCATATGTCGATCGCCGGCGGCGTCGGCAATGCTCTGCTCGACGGGGAAAAAGTCGATTGCGACGCGATTCAGATCTTCACCAAATCGTCACGCCAGTGGGCGTCGAAGCCGTACAGCAAAGAAGAAATCGAGCTGTTTCGCATCAATCAGAAGGAAACCGGCATCGGCACAGTGATCGCGCATGACTCCTACCTGCTCAATCTCGGCTCGCCCGACGCCGGCTTGAGAAAACGTTCGGTGGCGGCGTTTATCGATGAGGTGGAGCGCTGCGAAGTCCTGGGCATAGCGAATTTAATCGCTCATCCCGGCGCCCATGTCGGCGCGGGCGAAGCGGAAGGAATCAAGACCATCGCGAAATCACTGGACGAGGTTCACAAGGCCTGCCCCGGCTATAAGACACGAGTAACGCTGGAGATCACCGCGGGACAGGGATCCAATCTCGGCTACCGCTTCGAACAGATCGGCCAGATCATCGATGCGACGAAAGAAGGCGACCGCTTGCGCGTCTGCTTCGACACCGAGCACGCCTTCGCCGCCGGCTACGATATCCGGAGCAAAGACGGCTACGAGCGCACCTTCAGCGAATTTGATGACGCGATCGGTCTCGAACGATTGGCGGCCTTTCACTTGAACGATTCAAAAAAAGAATTCCATTCCCGGGTCGACCGCCACGAGCATATCGGCAAGGGTTTTATCGGCGTCGAGGCCTTTCGCTTGCTGATGAACGACACGCGCTTCTGGGGTTTGCCCATGTGCCTCGAAACCCCAAAAGGTCCCGATCTTGAAGAGGACCGGGAAAACCTCTCCCTGCTCCGCAGTCTCATCACTGAATACTGAGATTGTTTTTCCCAAACCGCCGGGCGAATCGACCAAATGGTCGAAAGCTTCGACGATTGCGGCGAGCGTTTTTTGCGCCGATTACATGCTCACGAAAAAAGACGTTTAAAATCAGCGAGTCCTCCCGCAAGGCTGTTGGCACCAAGCTTGCGCTAACGACTGGTCAAAGAGAAACGAAAAAAGGAGGAACAGGTTATGAAAAAGCTCTTGAGCGCAGTCGCGGTAGCAGGTGGCCTGGCGCTTCTTACGGGAGTAGCGGCGGCACAGTGGGGTGGCGGACCGGGCGGCGGTCGTTTCGGCGGGATGGGACCGGGTATGATGTACGGCGGCCGAGGCTGGACGGCCGGCGGTGCTCCGTGCGCGGGCTACACCGAAGCGGCCACTGAAATCAATGAGGACAAGGCTAAAGAATTGGCCACAGCGTACGCGGACAAATATTTGAAAGGATTCACCGTTGAGCGTGTGCTGCCGTTTACCGGCAGAATCCATACCATGTATTCGGTGGAGCTAAAGAACGAAGCCGGCGAAGTTCGCACACTGCACGTAAATCCCTGGGGCAATGTGATCCCCTTCGGCGGTCCGAGAGGCCGAGCGTCCTAACGGCAACAATAAAACGAACAAGGCCCCCTCTTTTTGGGGGCCTTTCGTTTGAGGCGTGCTGGCGATTCATGGGATCGCCCAAAGCGGAGCCGCTCGACTTTACGGCGTAAGGCCACACGAGAGTTGGTCCGACGCCTTGTCACAGGCCAGTCGATACTTTGTTTAGCGCTAGGCGCTGATTATAATGAGCGCCGACATGAGACGAAGCATATTACCGCGTCATTTCATTCTCTCTGTTCTGCTGCTTCTCGTTTTGGTTTCAGTCTATATTTTTTTTGAGGCGCGCCGTTTTCAACAAGAGCTATTGCGTCAGACCGAGACAAAAGGTCTGGCTTTGGCCGACGCTATGGAAGCCAGCATCCGCGGTGCGGTGTTGGCAAATTCTTTACTAGAGGAACAGATCGGTGAAAGGCTGCTCGATAACGCGCGGCTGATCGACGAGTTACTGCAATATCCTCCGACCGACGAGCAGGCGCTCCAGCAAATCGCCGCGGCCAACCGGCTAAAAAAAATCGAATTGCTCGACCTCAAGGGACAGCCCTTGACCAGCTTTCCCGCTCCCACCCGCGGGCGTATGGGAGCCATGATGGGGCAGATGCGTCAGCATTCCCCGCAAAGTCCGCCTGAACAGCGCGGAGCGATGATGGCGTTCATGTGGGGCCGGCGCTGGCGCCTGCCACAAGATCAAACCCTGGCGCCGCCCAAAATCGCCGCAGAGAAATTTTGGGAGGGCAGTGTATTCGGCGTCGCCATCGGCGCCCGCAGTTTTCCCGGCATCATCGCCGTCCACGCCAACGCCGACTATATCGTGAACTTCCGCAAGCAAATCGATGTGCAAAGACAGGTCGAGGATCTCGGACGGCAAGCCGACATCGAGCATATCGCGTTGGTCGACAACGATTTCAAAATCCTGGCCGATACCGATCCGCAGCGCATCCATCGACAACTAGACGATCCGCTGCTTAAAGAAGTGAAAGCAAGCCAAGAGCCGGGCCGCAAAATCGTCGCGCAGCCCGACGGTAGCCGCCGCTTTGATGTCATCAAAGCGGTGAGTGTAAACGGCGCGCCGCTAGGATTCCTCGAGATCGGACTTTCCTTAAAATCGACAGAGGCGGCTTGGCAACGCAGTCTTCTCTCGATGGCCGTATTCGGCCTCGGCATCGTCGCAGTGGGCATCCTCGGCATGGGCGCCATTTTCTATAATCAAAGGGGACACCTGCAAAAAGTCCGCGCGCTGGAGCAAGAAATTAACCGTAAGGAACGGCTTT
>JBLMXG010000292.1:0-5246 GCA_050257635.1 Chloroflexota bacterium | reverse complement strand
GCCAACACTTACGGCGCGATTGCCGAGAGCTGGATCAAAGATGTCGAAGGCAATCGGGTCGACGTTTCCGAGCATGGCTGGCCGGTCTAAACAATTTCAAGTATCGGCTGTTTAGTGGGTGTATCTTGTAGGATCCCGCGCGGGGCGTCTTTGTCTGGCACTGCGAAGACTGTAATGAACCAAGCGGAATGGCGTTGTCGATTGGATAAGATCGTCGTGGCGCGCTGCGCTCACCCGAGAATGGGAAGGATTGACTATGGACGCGAACGATTGGCGCGCTGCTTTCGGTGGGCTGGCACGGCAAACGATGACTTCGCCGGAGCTCGAACGGTATTTTTCAATTCCGATCACAAGGGCACGCGCGCAACTCATTTTACAGCAACTCTCGCTCTACGTGCGCCACCGGCGCGATTGCTGGGCTTATGTATCAGGCAATTCGCCGGTTCTATCGGTGAAGCAAAAAATCCTCGGTCATGAATATGAGGAGGTAATCCGCGACCAGCACTCGGAGCATGGCCACTTGGATTTGATTATTCGGCAAGGCAAATGCATTGGGCTCAGCGCGGCGGACATCCTCGATACCAAACCGCTTCCCAGCACAACCGCCACGCTCTACTCGTGGGGTTGGATTTGCAAGAAAAAGCATTGGCTCGAAGGTTTGGCGGCGATGACGATGACCGAATGGAATCAGGACGACCGTCTGCTGGGAGATTTGGGCGGCGGCCATGCTTACCGGATGGGCCAGCGCTGGGTCGAACAATTGGGCATCACGTGGGACGACTTGCCTAATTGGCAAGCGCACCGCGAGGCCGACAAAGGACACGTCGATATGTTTCTCTCGGTTTGGGAAGAATTCGGCCGGGGCGAAAAGGAAAAGATGATCTTGCAGGCGGCGAAAGAGTCCGAAGAGCTTTACCGAGTTTACCAGGCCGGTTTGGCCGATGCCATGGAACGGCTCAATTGATTGTAGATTACGAGGATTTTTTATGCGGATTTCTCGACTCGTTGCCTTGCTAGTGATTTTTTTCAGCGCCCCCGCAATCATCCATTCCGCTGAGCTCGGCAAGCAAAAAATCAGCATTGCGTATGCCGCGATCAGTCCCAGCATGTCCGGAGTCTGGATGGCAAAAGAAATCGGCGCTTTCGACCGGCAGGGCTTGAACGTCGAGCTGGTCTATATCAGCTCCGGCGCCACTGCGGTCCAGGGTCTCGTCGGCGGCAGTGTTCAGGCGGCCCTGGGGGCGAGCAATGCCGTAGTTGCCGCCGCACTCAAGGGCGCGCCCATCATTGCCGTTGCCAGCAATACCAGCCGACCCGGTATGCAGCTCTGGGTGCAGCCGGAGATTCAGCGCGCCGAGCAACTGCAGGGCAAGACCCTCGCGATCACCCGGTTTGGCTCGACCAGTGAGTTTGTGACCCGGCTCATTTTGCGAAAACTCAATCTCGAAGGTAAAACCGACCTGCGCCAGTTCGGCGGCGTCGTGGAAGCCGATTTGGGCTTCCGCGCGCATCAAGCGGAGGGGCGGGTTTCCTCACAGGCGCCGGGACCGCAAGCAAAAATGCTCGTCGATGCCGCCGAGCTCGGCATCCCTTTCTCGATGAATCTCCTCGCTGTGAGCAATGATTACTTGAGCAAATCACCGAAGGCGGTGGAGGGGATTGTAGAAGCCTATATGGAAGGCATCGCCGCACTCAAAACCAAGAAAGCGCTGGCGCTCAAGCTCTTCGCAAAATACATGGGACAGCGCGGCGGGAGCGCTGAAATGCACCAGGAATTTGCCAACAAGTATCTGGATTCCATCCCGCGTGTCGATCCGGCGGCGATCGATACGGTGCTTGAAATGGTCGGCTCGAAGGACGCGCCAAAGACCAAGCTGTTCGACAATTCGATTGTCGACCGTTTGGTGCATGAGGGTCTCATCGAGAGACTGTATAAAGGAGCAAAGCCATGACCGAAAAACAGTGGCGCGAGTGTCTGGGCAACCTGGTGCGCGATTATATACGATCGCCCGAGCTGGGATACTATTTTTCCATCAAGATGAATAAACCCAGAGCGGCGGTGATGGTGAAGCAGCAGAGTTTGTTCGTGCGCCATCGGCGCGAATGCTGGTCGCATGTTTCCGCGAATTGCCCGATCATGGGCGTCAAGCAGCGCATCTTGGAGCACGAATACGAGGAAATTATCCGCGACGACTTTTCGGATTATGGTCATCTGCATCTGATCATCCGCCAGGGGAAATCGGTAGGTATCGAGGCTGAGGAGATCATCAATGCCGAACCGTTGCCCGAAACCTGCGCCGCGCTTTACGCCTGGTCATGGATGACGAGCGAGATGCCGTGGACGGAATCGCTGGCCGGTATGACCATTACCGAATGGTGCAACGACGATCGTCTGCTCGGCGATCTGGGTGGCGGGCAGTCGACGCGAATGGCGCGAAAGTGGATGGAGGACATGGGGTTTAGCTGGAAAGAAATTCCCAACCTGCAAGCGCATAGCCAGGCGGACGAAAAGCATAGCGATATGTTTTTGCCCTTCCTTGCCGAACATGCCACCGGCGAAAAGGAAGCGCGGGCGATACAAGCCGCGAAAGATTCCCTGGCCTTCAATGCAATGTATCGGAAAGGCATAGCACTGGCCCAGGAGCGAATTCCGTTGTAGAAGAGTGATGCGAGAAAATTTTTATGTTTGGAAACATGAAAACTTAAGAAACCAGGTTAAGGATCAGGAGGTTGTTATGAGTTTATGGCCAAAAGTGCGGGAAGAGCTCAACACGATGGTAAACCGCCATTTTGAAACGCCAGAGTACCGCCAATTATTCGGGGTGAAACTGACACCGGCGCGTAAGCGGATTTGGGATATGCACTATCCGCACTATATCAAGAGCCGGCGCGACTGTTGGGGCGCGGCCGCGGTACGCGCGCCGCTCGACGTGAAGCGCGCGATTTGGGAGCACGAAAAGGATGAATTGATTTTCGACAAGCGCATGGGCTCGGCGCATCTCACCGATGAGCAGATGGCCGCTGCCGCCGCGGAAGCGGCCTTGCTGCCAGGAGTCCGGGCTGCACTCATGGCGTGGATGTTTCTTTCCACGACGCGACCCTGGATCGAAGCGTTGACGGTCAATCATATTACCGAGCGAAAGAACAATCCGGCGATCGTCAAGGGCGGCGGATTCACGGCGCGCTTCGCGCACAAGCAGGTTGCCGATCAGGGCGGCACCATCGAAGGGCTCGATATCAATACCAAAGTTCACATGGTTGCCGACGAGGATCATTCGGACATGTTCGAGCCGATTTACGATCGTTACGTGACCGACGAGCCGACGGCGCAAGCCGTCATCCGCGCGGCGCTGGACAGCCTTGCGGTCGATCGCGCCTATCGCAGCGCGTTGGCGACGGCAATGGCGCAGATCGCGGAGTCGGCGGCAGCGTAGGGCGCGCAAAGCGCGCAGTTCAAGGTTTTGTAACTCAGGCGTGATCCGGGGCCCGAGAACCCCAACGGTACTTCATTTCATACGGCTTGTCCGACCTCTTCCCCCTTTGGAGACTGTGTCGCACTGCGCAAAATTACCTGACTGTCATGCTGAGCGCGAGCGAAGCATCTGCTTTTATCACAGGTTATCACAAGCAGATTCTTCGCCTGCGGCTCAAAATGACATTATGACACAGCCTCTCAAGGGGGGGAGAATTTTAAGAGTTCACTCATAGACCGTTCAATCTGCCTTTAATCCCGAATAGCAATGATGTCTCACCAATTCTCCGTCATAGCCAAAAACGGCATGGTCGCGTCGAGCCAGCCGGTTGCCACTCTCGCTGGGTTGCAGATGCTCATGAGTGGCGGCAACGCTATCGACGCGGCGATCGCGACGGCGGCGGTACTCGGCGTCGTCGAGCCATCGTCGATCGGGATTGGCGGCGATGCTTTTTGCCTTTTCTATTCGGCAAAAGAGCGCTCGATCAAAGCGCTCGACGCGAGCGGCCGCTCACCCTACGGGATGACACTCGATTTCTGCCGCAACCGCGGATTCCAAGAGATGCCGCAGCGCGGTATTCATTCGGTCACCCTTCCCGGCGCCGTGCATGGATGGGCGACGCTGCTCGCCACCTACGGCGCGAAGAAATTAAGCGATGTCCTGGCACCTGCCATCGGCCATGCCGAAGACGGTTTTCCCGTCGCCGAGCTGACAGCGGAGCAGTGGAAAGAATCCGAGGCGAGACTCAAAGCCGACGCGGGCGCGTCGATCAATTATCTCGTCGACGGACGAGCGCCCAGGGCCGGCGAGATTTTTCGCAACCCGCGCATGGCCGCGACGCTGAGACGGATCGCGGCAGAAGGCGCGGATGGCTATTATCAGGGTGAGACCGCCGCGAAGCTGGTGCGCTGCTCGGAAAGACTCGGCGGTTTGTTTACGGTCAAAGATTTCGCGGATCACGGCTCCGACTGGGTCGACCCGATCACGGCCAACTACCGCGGCTTCGATATTTATGAAATGCCGCCTGCCACGCAGGGTTTCGTCGCCCTGGAGATGCTCAAAATCCTCGAAGGCTTCGATTTGAAAGCGATGGGAGCGCAGAGCGCCGATACGCTTCATTTGATGATCGAGGCCAAAAAACTCGCGTTTGCCGATCGGGACCGCTACCTGGCAGACCGTGATTTCATGAAAGTTCGGCCGGCGGATCTTTTCGCAAAAAAGCGGATCGAAGGGATGCAAGCGCAGATTCGAGTCGATAAGGCTGCAGAGCAATACGAGAGCGCCCCGACGGGAAAAGATACCGAATACGTCGCCGCCGCTGATGGCGAAGGGAATTTCGTCTCCTTCATTCAGAGTAACTTCATGGGATTCGGCTCGGGTGTGGTTGAGCCGGAAACGGCAATTATCTTGCAGAACCGCGGCAATCTTTTTTCTCTGGATGAAAATCATCCGAACTGCATCGGGCCGCGCAAGCGCTGCGTGCACACGCTGATGCCCGGATTGATTATGAAGAATGGTCGACCCTACGGAGTCCTGGGCTTGAAGGGCGGTCACGTCCAACCGCAAGTACAGGTACAGATCCTGACCAATTTGATCGACTTCGGCATGACCCCGCAGGAAGCGATTACAGCGCCGCGCTTCAACCACATCGAGGGAACAAAAGTCGGATTGGAGCCGGCGGTGGCGCAGTCTGTCAAAGACGAGCTGGCGCGCCGCGGCCATCAAATCGTCGGCGGCAATCCCGAAAGCTTCGGCGGCGCGCACGCGATCTTG
>JBLMXG010000291.1:0-2819 GCA_050257635.1 Chloroflexota bacterium | reverse complement strand
ATGAAAGTAGTTTCTTCGAAGACGGTTTCCGGTTCCAATTCCGATAATCGGAAATTGGCAATTCAAAATCCAAAATGGGTAGGGCTTGCCCTCGTTATCACCCTCACATTTGCCTTGGGTGGGGCAGTGGCCCAGGCGCAGCAGCCGAAGAAAGTGCCGCGGATCGGCTACCTAGACGCAGCCTCCCTCTCTGTGACCCGCACTGCGGCATTCCGCCAGGGACTGCGTGAGCTTGGATATGTCGAGGGAAAGAACATCATGATCGAGTGGAAATCGGCCGACGGTAAAGTTCGCCGCCTCCGAGCGCTCGTGGCCGAACTAGTGCGCCTAAAGGTAGCCGTGATCGTCACGGGGGGTGCAACCGTGACGCGCACCGCTAAGGAAGCAACGACTACGATTCCCATCGTGATGGCCCAGGATCCTGATCCGATTGGCAACGGGCTCGTGGCGAGCCTTGCCAGACCGGGTGGGAATATCACTGGCTTATCCTCGCTGACTGCGGACCTATCTGGAAAAAGACTGGAGTTGCTCAAAGAAATTCTTCCTAACCTATTGCACGTCGCAGTCTTGGAGACTTCAACCAACGCGGGAAATACCCAGCAGTTAAGAGAAACCGAACTGGCCGCACGAGCTTTCGGAATAAGGCTTCAAATCCTGGATGTAAAAGGTCCGAACGACATCGAAACTGCTTTCCACGCCGCAACCAGGGAGCATGCTGAGGCTGTTCTCGTTTTGTCGAGTCCCGTCACCGCTTCTCAGCTAGCACAGATTGGAGAGCGGGCGGCCAAGAGTAGGCTGCCGGCGATGTACTCTAGGGGAGAAGCTGTGAAGGTTGGAGGGTTTGCTAGTTACGGCGTGAGTATTCCCGATTTGGATCGCCGTGCCGCCACCTATGTGGACAAAATTCTCAAAGGCGCCAAGCCCGCCGACCTCCCTGTAGAGCAGCCGACGAAGTTCGAATTCATTGTAAATCTCAAGACCGCCAAACAGATCGGTCTGACGATCCCGCCGAACGTGCTGGCGCGGGCGGATCGGGTGATTAGATAACATTTTAGATTTTCGATTTTGGATTTTCGATTAGGGGAGAAGACGCATGAAAGTAGTTTCTTCGAAGACAATTTCCGGTTCCTATTCCGGCAATCGGCAATCCAAAATCCAAAATGGGTAGGATTCCGCCCAACGTCCTGGCAAGGGCCGATAAGGTAATAAAATAAACGCGATCTCCTTCACATTCGTTCACAGGCTGGCCGCAACATCTTGACGATAAAAGCCTTGCAGCCGCGCGTCATCGCAGAGCTCACAATGTTTTCTGGATTTGAAGTGATCGCCACATCCTCGGGGCGATAGGAAGAAGACTCGGTTGGAAAACATAAAGCATCGGTTTTTGCTTCCCTCGATATTGATTGTTCAGGCGCTGCTCGTCTTTGGCGCACAGGCTGCGGGTCGGACCAAGCCAGTCCATATCGGCGTGTTGACGGATTCGTGGGGTCCAACGCCAGGCGTTGTCGGGCTTCGCGACGGTCTTAAGGAACTGGGTTATCGCGAGAACGAAGATTTCGTTATCGGCGTCCGATTCACCCAAGGTGATATCGCCGCTCTTCCCCGAGCTGCGCGAGACCTCATCAAGCAGGGATCCGATATCCTCTTCACCAACAATCCCGCGCCGGCCAAAGCCGCGCAAAATGCGACAAACCGTATCCCGATTGTCTTCTACGGCGCGGGAGATCCTCTCGGCCTTGGATTAATCAAGAGTTTTGCTCACCCCGGGGGCAACGTAACTGGAGTTACTGATTTGGATCTTGAACTGGACAGCAAGCGCCTAGAGATTTTTAAAGAGATGATACCGGGTTTAACTCGCGTCCTGTTTCCCTATGACAAAGGCGACGCTTTCTCCGTTGCACAGTCGAAAATTTTTCGTAGCAGCGCGCGCCACTTAAAAATCACGGTGATCGAAAAAGCGCTGGTAACTCAGACCGAAGCACAGGCGATATTCGCTGGAATTACAAAAAGTGAGGTTCATGGCATTGTGGTACCGCGCTCACTTTCGTTCAACATCCCCGGTCTTGCCGTGGAGGCCACATCTCAGCAGCGGATACCAACCATGTTTTTTGGTCCCTGGTATGTGGAACAAGGCGGACTTGCGAGCTACGGTCCGGACTTTTACCAATCGGGGCGCCAGGCCGCACGCCTAGTGGACAAGATCGTAAAAGGAACAGACCCGCGTGAGATCCCAGTCGAAGTAAACAACAACATCGAGTTCGTCGTGAACCTCAAGGTTGCAACGGCACTGGGGATCAAGATCGCTCCCGAAGCGCTGTATAAAGCGACACGCGTGATTCGATGATTCACCGAGGCACAGAAAACGGAGCGGCGCAATGTAAAATGCACGGTGATTTCATGAGAAAGGAAAGCGGCAAATGTTTAAATTGAGCGCACGCCACAGAAGTCTTCTTATTTCGGGCTTGTTTTTTGCGGTGCTCGGAACATCCCGTGTGTCTTCGGCGCTCGACGTCGGAGATAAGGCGCCGGATTTCAAGCTGCCGAGTACCAACGGAGTTGACATCGCGCTCAGCGATTTTAGGGGCAAGAAGTGGGTCTTCCTCGAATTCTACGCGGCGGCATTTGTTCCTACCTGAGCTGCGAACCTGACGGCCAGGAAGGCCGACTACAAACGGTTCGAAGCCATGGGGGTTCAAATTCTCGCGGTCAGCGCCGACAACCCGTTCTCGCAGCAGACCTTTGCCGAATCTCTCAAGCTCCCATACCCGCTGCTGAGCGACTTCGTCGAGAGAAAAGTCATCCGGTCTTACGGAGTCTTC
>JBLMXG010000290.1:0-6409 GCA_050257635.1 Chloroflexota bacterium | reverse complement strand
GAACGGATGCCGCGATGACAATCGTGGAAAAAGCGCAAACCAACCCCAGCATGAGAAAGCAACACAAGGCCCGGATCTTCATGAGCGCAGCTCCCTTCGGAGAAATTTCCCGGATACTAGAAGCGGGCGACGAGCGCTGTCAACCGCGCGAATCCCCGCCAGGTCTTCGTAAAGACTGAGGGCACGCGCCACAGGGTCACGCCCTTGTATCTAAACAATTCGGAACCGGTAACGATTCTCGCGATTTGGTTGATATAGACCCTTCTCTTTGTCGCTGCAGCCTGCGCCCAGTAGCGCTGCTGCAAAAGAATCTCGCGGTTGAATCCGGTGCCGTTGGCGTTAAGGTGGAGGTACTATCTTTACTTGAACGGAGCGGATTATGGCCAAATGGTTTTTCGAACCGGGGCATACGGCGGCGGAGTTTTGTGTGCGTCACATGATGGTGACTTTTGTCCGCGGCCATTTCAAAGATATTCACGGCACCCTTGTCTTCGACCCGGCGAACCCGGGCGCCGCTTCCGTCGAGGCTGCGATCGACGCTTGTGGAATCTGGACAGGCGAAGCGGCGCGCGACGCCCACCTCAAGAGCGAGGACTTTTTGGACGTGGAGAAACATCCGAAGATTACTTTCGCAGGGAATCAGGTCGAACTGGCCGGAGCGAACGAAGCGGTTCTCAGGGGCGAGTTGACGATTCGAGGCATTACCCGCACGGTGCCACTGCGCGTCCATTATCTAGGACAGTGGCAAACTCCATGGTGGGAAGATGGTGTCGACAAGGGACCGAAAACCAGGGCGGGCTTCACCGCCACCGCCACGCTCAACCGCCACGACTTCGGCGTGAGCTGGAACAGCACTTTAGACCGGGGTGGCGTCGTCGTCGGCAACATGGTCGAGATCACCATCGACGCCGAAGCGATCCTCCAAGAAGGTTGATTGCGCACAGCTTCTTCGAATGGCGAAAGTTCCGGGGGGAAACGAAGATTATATGAAGCCGAGCGTGGCGGCCGAAGCGAGAATGGTCGAGCTTACCGCGCATTTCGATTGAATTCCGATGCCCGGCAATGTCGTCGCCCTGACGTCGCTTAAAAATGACGGGCTGATTCTGCAATCTGGAACGAATTGAAAAGACGCCCATCTCTTTGAGTCCCTTCAATTTCCGCCGCCTATGCCGGCGCCTCGGGAAAGCGCTGCAGCTCGTCCCCCGCGCAGCTCCACGGCGTCCGGGACTCCCAAAAGATGCGGGCGGTCGGCTGAACGCTGGGGGTAGAATCGAGCGATCCGGCAGGCACGACGGCGCGCTGGCCATCGCGGCTGAGCCGTGGCACGGGCGAACCGCAGGTGCGGCAAACCGCGGTGGCAAAACTTTTGGCGCTCGGCAAATCGAACCTTTGCGTGTGATCCCGGCCCGCGATCCACTCCAGGTTCGCCGCTTCGGCGATCAGATTGGTCGCGTGCGCGCTCCCCGTGGCCTTGCGGCAGCGCGAGCAGTGGCAGTGAACGAAACGCATGAACGGCCCCCGGACGCGATAGCGCACCGCGCCGCAGAGACAGCTTCCGTCAAGCACCTCATCGGCCATGATCAAGCTCCTTTCTCAATCGACATTGGCCCAACGCTACATCGAACGGCTCGATCCAGTCAAGAAAAGTGGCAGCAGTCTTTTCGCGTCGCAGACATGGGGTGAAGCGCATGAGGCATTCGATGCAAGAGCTAAATGCCCCCGGCAAGAAAAGTAGACGCGAACCGTTTTGTGCCGGGTTCGCCTTTATGTATCCGTATCCGTCGGCCTCATGATCTTTCTCGGTCTGCGGCGGGCTGAAGCTCGCTCCCGAACCGAGCGCAGCCGCGATCAGAGAATGGAAAATTGATAACGGTTAATGGACAATTCAAGAACGTTGCACCTCCTGCGATTGCTCTTGCGATGCGTGTCGGTCAACAACGGCAATGACGGAGACCTTCCCTCAGAGGACAACGGGTTTATTGACGAGGCTTTCGGTAACGAATGGGAAATTGTCGGCTAGCCAGGCGTCGATCCCGCCTTCGAGCGGGCGAACCCTGGTGATTCCTTTGGCTCGCAGCAGCAGCGCCACCCGGGCGCTGGTCGCTTCATTGGGTCACGAGCAGTAGAGGACGACGTCGCGATCCCGGGGAATCTCTCCGTGGCGGTCTTCGATCTCTTCCATAGCAATCCGAAGCGCGCCCGGGATCATCTGAGGAAACGCCTCGATGTCCATGGGCTGGCGCAAGTCCACGATGGAAATGGTTTCTCCGGCTGTGAGTTTGTCCATGAGCTCTTGCGGAGTGATGCGCGCAATCCGCAGCCGGCGAAGGAAGCGTCGGCGCTGAATGAACTTCCACAAAACATAAGCTGCCAGACTTCCGGCCAGGACTGCTACCAGCCAACCGCCCCAGCGCAGTGCGATCCGCTCGAGTTGTTCGCTGAAAATTAAGCCCAGGCTCGTGACGGTGACGACCCAGAAGAATGCGCCGAGGGTAGCGAAGATCAGGAAACGCCGCACGGGCATGCGAAAGACTCCCGCTAGAGTCGGCGCCGCGGTATTCAGGCCGGGTAAAAATTTCGCGACGAGCAACGAATGGACGCCGTGCCGGACAAAAAGATTCTCAGTCCGCCGAACGCATGAGTCCGGTTCGAGAGAAATGCGGCACAGCAGCTTCAGTATGCGGCCGCCGCGGTAACGGCCGAGAGAGTACCAGAACAGGTCAGCCAAAATGACCGCGATGAACGCCAAGGCGACCGCGAATGTCAAATTCATTTTGCCGGCACGAGCCAGCGCGCCGGCCGCGATCAACAGAGGAGCAGCCGGGATGGGCAAACCCATCTGTTCGAGCAGCACCCATCCGAACAGCAAAACGTAACCGTGCCCAATCAGGAAGTCGGCCGCTTGTTCCAGGGTCAAGCCCTCGGCGGAACGGAGCGCCTCGGGCAATACGACCGCAAAATAGAAGCCGAGGAGAGTCAAAATGAGCGCCGCAATCGCCGATTCGACATAGATCCAATGAGCCTGGGAGCGAAGTCGCTTCTCGACGCCTTCGTCCCCGACGAGCTCTTCGCTGCCGTTCATCTTGCGCGCGCCGCGCGCCGCCAGAGCGACTCAGGTCTTTTTGCGAGCCTGGGAAAGAGCGAGAGTTCCTATCCAGAAAGGCAGAAACAGCGCCGCATACCAGCCGCGGCTTACATCTGCATGCGTGAAAATGACCGCCAGCACGACGCCCAGGACGAGCATGGCGACACCCATGAGCAGGCGCTTACGAATTTCCTTCGGCCCGATGTTGGCGCTATCTGGCTTCCCCACATTCATCGAAAGCTGCCGGTGCTTGTATTAATTTTTTCGATCTCCGCTCGGGTCTCACCCCTGTAATAACCGACATTCGTATATCCGGCTAGAGCTTGAAGCACGGGGGCAAGTCTTGGTTTTTGATATCGCCGCGAGGGCAGAAACCAAGGCTCAGACGGTTATTTCTATTTTCGTCCTTTTCGTTTTCTCTCATCCGCACAGGTAGTTTTTCTGGTGCCCATCAAATCCGGGGCAGCTCAGGATGCTCTTCGCCCCTGATTTTCTGGACTTCTTGAGACGGGTGATCCCGTCCGAGCGCCATCGGGAGCTGGTTTACTCGATTGCCATCGTCGCCCAAAAACCGCGACCATCGATAACTTTTTAAGGAGGAAAATCATCATAGGGATCGCACTTTGCCAATTACAAGGTACTCTTTGTTCTGGTTGCGCTGAGCGTATCCGTTGGCCCGGCAGCGTGGGCGCAGCAAGCGAGTGCTCAGAAAACGCTTTACGAACGGCTGGGCGGGCTTAAAGGCATTACAATGGTCTCGGATGACTTCATCGATCGGCTGGTCGTGAACAAAACGTTGAACAAGAATCCTGCAATCAATGCGGGGCGAAAGAGTTCTCCCCCGCCCTATCTGAAGTTTCAGGTCGCCCAGTTGGTTTGCGAGGCGAGTGGCGGACCGTGCAAGTACACGGGAAAGGCCATGAAGGCGGCCCACGCGCACTTGAATATTAGCGAGAAAGAGTGGGATATCATGGCTGCAGAATTCAAGATATCCCTGGACAAGTTCAAAGTTCCGGCCGCCGAGCAGAAGGAATTGTTCGAGATCGTCGGAAAAACCCAAGCCGATATTGTTGTGAGGAAGTAGGCGGGCAAGCCGAACGGCGCGCCGTCACCGGCGCCTGGCGCCGGACAGGGCTTCGTTCAACGGTCCCCAGTTGGTCATCTTCGATAGCGGCGTATCGGCGGGGATTTCTTCCGAAAGGAGAACATTCCTCAAACCCTCGTCGGTGGGCATGCCGTTTTCCGGCCAGATATCCTTGATCGCGTCGTACGCCCGGCGCGTCATCTCGGCGCTTTCGAGCTTGATGAACTCCCGCAGCAAAGGCAGCACTTCGTCGCGGTGGGTGCGGGTGTAGACGATGCCCTTGAGCACGCCGCTGATGACGTTTCTCACCTCCGCCGGTCGCTCCCGAATCCGATCGTCATGAGCGGCGAGACCGCTGAGCGGCAGGTCGATCACGTCTTTGACGAAAACCAGGCGCCGGAATCCCTCCTTCTCGACGAGAAAATCGTAAGGGATCGCCGTCATGACCGCGTCGACCCGTTTTTGCCGCAGCGCCATGACCCGGTTGTAGTCCGAGCCCAGGCCGATGACGCCGACCTGCGCCGGGTTCACGTCGAACTTTTTGAGGATGGCGAGCAGCTCTTTGTGGGGCGTTGAGCCGGGCTGGCTCACTCCGACCACGCGGCCGCGCAAGTCGCGCACCGACGCGATCTCCGGCGACGCCAAAAGCAGGTGATGAGTCTTAGCCGCCAAAACCATGATCTGCTTGATCGGCAGACCGCGCCCGGCGCCGCTCATGACTCGGCCGAGATTGGTGATGTAGGGAATCTCCTTTTGGATCAGAGCCGGGACGGCGGCTTGATTCGAGAGAATCACGGGCTTGAACGTGAAGCCGTACTCGCGAAACAATCCCTTCTTCATGGCCACGTAAAGTGGAAACCAGGAGACGGAGTTGGTCGGGGTTCCCAACAGCAATTCCGGGAGCTCTTGGCTGCGAGCGCGTGAGGCGCCAATACCGATGAGCGCGGCCAGCAGCGGTGCGATCCAAAGTTTCAGTGTCGAATGCATGGATCGTCCTAGAGTTTCGCCCGTTCTTACGGGAGCAGCGCTGTTGTTGTCAAGAAAACGAGGGCTGGTTCAGTTAGGGAAAGATCTTTCACGGAGTTTACTCGCAATTCGTAGCGAAGGGTTCGAGATAACAGCTCGATCCAGTCCATTGTCATTCCGAGCCAACGCGAGGAATCTTTCCCCTGGATGCGATGCCAAGAAAACAAACTGCTAGCCAAAAAAGATCACACGAAAAAGATCGCTTCTTGACAGTCATTTTCACGCGCTGATATAGCCAGAAGAAAATCATCTGACCGCCGTGTGACGCTCGGCCGTGCAAGCACAGGTTTTGAATCGCCGGTGGTTCGATAAGTTCTCATGCCACTCAAAATCGGTTTTATCGGTCTCGGCGCGATGGGCAGGCCCATTGCCATGAATATCGCCAAAGCGGGCTTCGACCTGACGGTCCATGATCTGCGTGAAGAGCCCTGTCGAGAGCTCGCATCGATTGGCGCCAAGGTCGCTTCCTCCGCCCGCGAAGTCGCGGAGCAAAGCGATATCGTCGAGATCATCGTGGTCGACGACGAGCAGGCCGAGCGAGTCGTCGCCGGCGAGCTGGGATTGATTCAAGGCGCGCACCCGGGGTTGATCGTCGCGCTGCACAGCACGCTGCTGCCGGCCACGGTGCAGAAGATCGCCGCCCTGTGCGGCGACAAAGGCGTCAAGGTGATCGACGCGCCGGTTAGCGGCGGACAAAAAGGCGCCGAGGACCGCCAGCTCTGCTACATGGTCGGCGGGGACGCGAAGGCTCTGGAGAAATGCCGACCGGTTTTCGAAACTTCCGCCAGCCATATATTTCATCTCGGCGAGCTCGGCACCGGCGCCCTGGCGAAGATGCTGATTCAAGTGGTCGTCGGCCTCAACATGGTCGCCGCTCACGAGTGCGAGCAGCTCTGCGGCAAGACCGGGCTGAGTTTCAAGTCGCTTCAGGAAGTGTTGCATGTCAGCGCCGGCCAGAGCTTCGTCCTGGATCATTGGTTGGGGCGGTTCAAGCGGCCGGGCGAGGCCGAAGCGGTCCGACGGCGGCGCGCCGAGGTATTTTGCAAGAGCTTGACGCCCGCGATGGAGCTTGCCCGCGACGTCGGCGTGTCGGTTCCGGGCACATCCCTCGCTCAGGGGCTGATCATGCGCCTGCTGGGAATCGATTAGCGTGGAAAGGAGCGGGGAACCGGAGATAGATTCAGTTCCGGTGTTCGGCTGTTAGCAGTTATATC
>JBLMXG010000289.1:0-12628 GCA_050257635.1 Chloroflexota bacterium | reverse complement strand
CTATGGGACGCTGCAGCCGCCCTCGATCTTCACGGGAAATTGCCCGTCGACAAAGAATCATACGGCTCGCCCGAAGAGCTACGGGCGTTGTGGGAAGGAGCCGAGTTGACGAACATAGACGTTAAAAAGCTGTCGTTCGCGTGTGAGTTTTCATCCGTCCACGAGTTGTGGACGCGTCGTTTCGTTGAAGGACAGGGAATCACTGCAGCCTATGTGAAGGGTCTCTCGGAAGAGCATCGGACAGCTCTGCGCGAGCGGCTGCGGCAGGATCTTTGCGGTAACGGTGCCGATGGGCCGGTTACGCTTCAGGCGAAAGCCTGGGCGGTGCGTGGTCTCGTGCCTTAGCAGGTCTACTTCGACGACTTGGGAGTGTGCGGGGCATATGTTCGAGGTCGCTGAGGCGTACGAGCAACAAATGGGGCGCTGGAGTCGTCAGTTGGCGCCATTGCTCATTGAATTTGTCGGCGTTCAGGAAGGCGACAACGTTCTCGACGTTGGTTGCGGTACGGGGTCGTTGGCCATGACGATCGCCAGATTGACGAAGGCCGCTAAGATCGTCGGTGTAGACGCGTCCGAAAGTTTTATCGAATACGCCCGTTCGCACTGCATCGATCCCCGCATCAGTTTCGCCGCCGGCGATGCCCAAAACCTGGCCTACCCGGACGCATCATTCGATTGTTGTTTGTCGTTGTTGGCCATTAATCATATTGCCGATGCGCCGCGAGCTGTACGCGAGATGCGGCGCGTGACCAAGCCGAGGGGAGTTGTCGCGACGGCAATGTGGGACGGCACCGGCGGCAATTCGTTCAACGACTGCTTTTGGGATGTGGCGATCGAGCTCGATTCATCGGTGACGCGTGCTTCCGAAAGGCAAGGCGCCTATAGTTCGGCGGAGGCGCTGTCATCCTTGTGGCAGCGCGCCGGCCTTGAGTGCGTCGAAACAAAAAGACTCGAGATGCCGGTCGGCTTTGGCTCGTTTGGCGAATTTTGGAGTCGGTACATCGACGGGCAGGGCCCGTCGGCCGCATACGTCGCAGGGTTGCCCGAGGATCGTCGCGAAGACTTGAAAGAAAAATTGCGGCAAATTGTCCTGCGAGACTGCCCCGAAGGCGCATTCAGTCTGCAAGCCAGCGCCTGGGCCGTGCGTGGTGTCGTGGCGCAATAACGTGAGCCATTGAGCTCGACATAAGCCATTGACCGGGATGAAGATGAAAGGATCGCCGCTATGACAAAATGCTTGGGGGTAATTGTCGCTTGGCTGGTTCTAGTTTCTACAGCGCAAGGCGCGGATAGAATCCGGATCGGCTACCCGGATTTCAACTCTTCGACGTTTACGATGCCCCTGGCGCGTCTCCGAGGTTTTTTTCAAGAAGAAGGCCTGCAGGCGGAGCTGATCAGGATTCGCTCCGCCGTGGCGATACCGGCGCTGACCAGTGGGGAAATCGATTATCACACGGTCGTGAGCCCCGCGCTCGCGGCGGCGCTGCGCGGCATTCCGGTTCGACTCGTGGCTTGCTTCACGCCGGGTCTGACGACGGCGATCATCGCACGTCCCGAGTTCAAAACGATCCAAGATCTCAAGGGCAAGACCATCGGTCTCAACAGCATTGGCGGCGGGCTGGAAAGCACGGTGCGCATGATGTTGAAGCATTACGGCATCGATCCGGATAAAGACGTGAAGTTTCTCGCCACCGGGACCGTGGATACGCGCTTCGCGGCGTTGAAGCAGGGCCTTACGGTGGCGACGGCAGGCTCTACGCCGGTGGATTACCTGGGCAAGAAGCTAGGATACGTGGTGCTGGCGCGCGCTTACGATCTCTTCAGTTATCCAAACACAGGATTGGTCGCCAGCGTCAAGAAGATTAAAGAGAGCCCCGATCAGCTCAAGCGGGTGATCAAAGCCGGCATCAAGGCGAATCGCTACCTGCATCAAAACCGCGACGGCACGATTCAAGCCATGATGCAGTGGATGAGGATCGACAAGGACACGGCGACGGCGACTTACGACGGCGCGGCGAAATCTTTCAACGACGACGGCAGCGTGCCCGAAGCCGGCCTGCGTCTTGCCATCGACGAAGCGAAAAAGGCGGCCAACATCAGCCGCGAAATCGCCTTTAACGAAGTCGCCGATTTCACGGTGCTGCGCGAAGCGCAGCGGGAAATGGGAATCAAATAGAACGGTAGATTCATCGGACGAATCACGCCGAGAAAAAGCGGAGGCGACGTGAGGGATAAAGCGATCGTCGTTGAGGCCGGTGAAGGCAAGTTGCTCAGCGCACGCGGTAGCGAAATGTTGTTCAAAGCCACTCGTGCCAGCACCAATGGCGCCTTCTCCTTTATGGAGCGCACCCTGCCGCCGGGCGGCCGGAAGCCGCCACCTCACATTCATACCAATTGCGAGGAAGCGTTCTATGTTCTCGATGGCGAAATCGAATTTTTTCTGGGTGACGATACGGTCATCGGCCGGCCCGGATCATTCGTGCTTGTGCCAGGTGGTGTCTCGCATACCTTTGGCAACGCAGCGACAGCACCGTCCCGCCTGCTGATCATTCATGCGGCGGCTATGGATGCTTACTTCGAAGAGTTACAGGCGCTTTGGTCGGGAGCGGTGCCGCCGAGTGCTGATCAAGAGCAAGCGCTGATGAACCGGCACGGCATGGTGCCGGGAAGGATCAAACCGTAGGAAAGCCGATTAACCGTTTGTTCCCGGTGAGAGTCTCGTGAATCGTGGTCGGGGCTCGTGTTCGGCTGATCGGGAGATGCGCTCACGAATTTCGCGCAATGGAGCAAAGGTCGCCAAGGTCAAAAACAAAATTTATTGGAGGGTGCCATGGCTAAAAACGGTTTTCGTGCTTTCGACAGCGACATGCACGTGTTCGAGCCGGCCGATTTGTACGTCAAGTATATGAATCCGAAATGGGGCGAGCGGATTCCCAGAGGCAGACCACGGACGAAACATGGCATGACGCGCTATTTTCTCGGCGACGGCAAACCGATCCGGCCGCCTAGCGACGTGGTCAATTTTCACGAAAACCGCATGGCCGAGCGCTTCAGCGACTCGCTCTCACGCGACTACGACAACGTTTCGCAACTCGCGGCGATGGACAAAGAGGGGCTCGACATTGCGGTGCTGTTTCGCACTTCGCCGCTGCATACTAACGAGTCTTTCGAGCCGGAATACGCCAACGATCTATGCAGGGCGTGGAACGATTGGATGGCGGACTTTTGCAAGGCCGATTCGAAGCGGCTCAAAGCTTCGGCATTGATCACGCTGCACGACGTCGACCTGGCAGTAGCTGAAGCCAGGCGCGCGGTGAAGAACGGCGCGGTGGGTTTGTCGCTTTGTCCCGAACCGATCAACGGCCGGCAAATTCATGACCGCTATTTCGACCCGCTCTGGCAAGAAGCCCAGGAGATGAGCATCCCAATCTGCTTTCATCCGCCGGCGCGGCCGCAGCAGCCGCAGGTGTCGAAAGATCGATTCGAGGGGCATCCGAACCAGGCTCTGCTGGTCAATCCTCTGAGAAACCCCATCGAGCAGATCCTCGCCGTAAGCGCTTTTACCGCCGGCGGCGTCCTCGAACGCTTTCCGAAATTGAAAGTCGCCTTTCTCGAAGGCAATTGCGCCTGGCTGCCGTGGCTGCTCTACCGCATCGATGAATACTGGGAGATGCAGGGCGCGATGGCGGATATACCACTGCGGCAAAAACCCAGCGATTATTTCCGCCAGCAATGCTTTATCTCGGTGGACGTGGACGAGGCGTTGGTCAAAAACGTCATCGAGTACTTGGGCGACGACAATATTGTCATTTCCACTGACTATCCCCATATTGACTGCCGCTGGCCGCATGCGCTGGACGCATTTCTATCAATTTCGATTTCTCAACAGTCGAAGAGAAAGATTCTCTGGGATAATTGCGCGAAACTTTACAATCATAGGTGAGCAGTAGGCGGAGGGAGCGTTTCATGGCCCGCACCCTGTTTCGTACGATACTGATCCTGTCCTCGTTAATGGTCTTTTCTGACTATGGGTTTGCCCAGATGCGCCTGCGCGCATCCTATGGCTCGCTGGCGGTATCGCAAGTGATTTTGCCTTTGGGTGCGCGCGCCGGTGTCTTTCAGAAAAATGGTATCAACGTCGAGCCTATATACATCGGCGGCCGGTCGGTCTCGGCGCTGGTGAGCGGCGATGTGCAGTTCGGCTTGATGGGCGGGCCGCCGGCGATACTGGCTCGATTGGGCGGCGCAGACGTGGTCGCAGTCGCCGGACTGAACGGTCTCGATCAGATTCTCATTGCGACCCCGGCAATCAAGCGCGGCAGTGATCTAATCGGCAAGCGTGTCGGTATTAGCCGTTTCGGCACGACGGCGGATTACGGCGCACGGATCGCGCTCAAGAAGCTGAGATTGCAGCCGCAGAAAGACGTGACGTTGATCCAGATCGGTGACACCCCGGCCCGTATTGGCGGCATGTTATCCGGCGCTATCGAAGCGGCGACTCTCAGCAGCAGCGAGCGGGAGCTAGCGTTGAAAAACGGTTTTCATGTCCTCGTCGACCCGAGCGATGTTGAGTTTCCGAGCAACGCGGTGGTGACGACAAGGTCTTTTTTAAAGACCAACCGGGATGACGCGAAGCGATTTGTTCGGGCGCTGGTGGAGGTGATTCGACTGGTGAAGAGCCAGCCGGAACGAACCAAGAAGCTGTTGCAGAAAGTTTACCGGCAGAACGACGCTGGAGTGATCAGCAAGCGTTACGAGGCGATGCTGGAGATGTTTCCCGCTTTTCCTTACCTGAGCAAAGGATCGGTGCATTCGTTCCTCGAAATCTTGCGCGACGAGGGCAAGGTCAAAGATCCGCTCAATGCCGAACCCTATCTCGATATGAGCCTGTTGGCCGAAGTGGAGCGCGAAGGAAAGCGGTAACGAGTCTCAGGTTTGGGCCATCAGCTTTCATTTTTTCGTCGCCAAAGTGCAACGATCGTAAAACCAGCGCATCAGAGCTGCCGTCGCCTTAATCTGTTCTATCGAGTAACCGTTGGGTTCCTGGCGAGTTTTGCGCCAACAGCTTCTGCACCAGCCAAATAAATCCACCGGTCAAGACGAGATTCAGAGCCAAGGTCAATGCCGCGACGGTGACGACCGGCCCACCGATGCCGTAGCTGATGCTGACGACGAGGACGCCGGCACCCACTTCGCCGCGCGGCCACATGCCGATGGCGAGAGCGAGGCGCTCTTTCCAACCCGCTTCCCGGCGATAGCAGAGCGCTGGAAACATCTTGCCGAGGTTGGAAAGAATCGTTACCGCAAAAATATGCCAGGCCATGACGCTCCAGTCGGGAACGGGCTGTTGCGCAGTGACCGTTGTTGGCGCCGTTCTCACCTCGGGGCTCGCAAACACCGTCGCCATACTCAAACCAACGAGCAGCATGAATGCCGCCGATATAAGAATCGCGACTTTCTGTTCGCGCGGGTCTTCTGGACCCTCCTGGTGGCCGGGGATAGCGTCGTCACGATGCGGATCAGCGTCCGCTGGCCGCTTCATCATGCAGCCGAGCACGAATGCCGGCAGCAACACTTCGATATGGATGGGCACCTCGTCGTCGATGGCGCTGGCGCCGATGGAGATCAACTCCGAAACGACGACGATGCCGACGGAGTAAATCAAGACCCAGGGCCAATTGGTCGGTATCGCCCATCGATGCAAATACTTCCAAGCGAGCCAAAGCATCGTTACCATGATCAGGACGATCACGCCCAGCTGCCAGGCCAAGCCGACGATGAGCATTTTCAACGGAATCATCAGCAAGATGGTGTCGAGGTCGTCAAAGATGGCAAGTACCCGGGCTTTACGAAAGAGCCAGGTCGCGCTCAAGCCGGCGGCAGCCAGCATCGAAAACAGCACGCCGGCCGAGGTGGGCGCGGCGAACCGGCCGGCGAGCAGCAATTCCGTCCACGCGTTCCAGGAGTTCCACGCCGAGGGCGGCAGCATCGCAAAGACAAAATAGAACGTGACAAAAACCCACGGAAAGGCCGCTGCGGTCATGGCTACGACGTAGTCCCAACCGTAAGATCTGATGTCGGACTTGTCGATTTCAAATTCGTAGCCGACATGAATCATGATAAAGCCAAGGCCGATCAATGTCAGACTAGTGATCGCTTTTTCCGCGGTAGGAAAATAATCGCCGGTGAGCTCTGGCAACAGTGGCGCGCCGATGAGTCCGGTGATCAACAACAGAGAGAAAGTTGCGACTCGTTTCATCGATCAACTCCGTTGTCGTTCCCGGTCACCGGTGATGCCATGGCGGCATAGCGTAGGTAGGCGATCACCACTGTAACCAGCGTCAGCGGCAAGGCAAACTCCAACATGACCGCATTGAAAAAGGGCAGACTGTCGTGACCCTTGGAGTCGAGCGCCAGGTACCCCGTATAGACGCCATAGTACAGCAGGAACAGCATGCCTTCCCAACGCGCAATCAGGTGGCCGGTGAAAAAGATCGGCGCGCAGGCGAGCGCCACGGCGATCATCACCGGAATATCGAAAGACAGCGCCGCGGGAGGCACGGCCATCCCGTTGGGGGCGACGATGCTCGAAAGGCCGAGGACGGCAAGGATATTGAAAATATTGCTACCCACGACGTTGCCGACGGCGATGTCCCGCTCGCCGCGAAAACTGGCGACCACGGACGTCGCTACTTCGGGTAGGGAAGTGCCGGCGGCGACAATCGTCAAGCCCACAACGAAATCGCTGATGCCGAACAGCTTGGCGATCGCTACGGTACCGTCGACAAGCCAACGGGCGCCAAAAATGAGCATTCCGAGACCGAGAGCGATATAGATCAGCTGCATTGGCCACGATTGCGCACGGCGTTGTTGTTTCTCGCCATATTCGCCAGCATATTCCTGCCGCACTTCCGCGGATTCCTTTAGCCCCTGACGCATTGCAAAGACCGTATAGAGAACGGAGCCGGAAAATAAAAAAATGCCGTCAAGGCGGCTTAAGGTGCCGTCGAGCCCCAGCAACAACAGCAAGAGGGTTGCGCCGATCATCAACGGCACATCGAGCCAGACGAGCTGCTGCGCCACCCGGAGCGGTAAAATGACGGCGCAAATGCCGAGGATGAAAAGCACATTAAAAATATTGCTCCCCACCAAATTGCCAAGGGCGATGTCAGCTTGCCCTGAATAGGCAGATGCCACGCTGACGACCATTTCCGGCGAGCTCGTCCCATAAGCGACTACCGTCAAGCCGATCACCAGCGGCGAGATGCCGGCGATCGCGGCGAGACGGGAAGCGCCGCGCACCAGCAACTCCGCGCCGACGAAGAGCAAACCCAGTCCAATGACCAGTAAACCGAGTTGTGCGATTGGCATCGACCGTCCCTCGTCTCGCTACGCAGAAAAAGAAACCCTTTCCATGGTTGCCGGTGATACTACGGGCGCCCCCTCCGATCGGAACACCGCAGCTTCGTCGATTTTGCGCACGATCGCCCTAAAGCTTTAAGGGAGCAGCGAGCAAAGTCTTCGCCGCGGTCTCACAACGCCGATTCTAGATCGCGGATGGCTGATCGGTTCCGCTCAAGGATCGGACCGCCAGGATCATCGATCTATCGAAGACTATAACCCAGACTGCAACAAGAAAAGTCCTATGAGGAATTCCGCGTCAAGGTTATTCTTCCCGAATCACCGCCGCCGCATGTTCTCAGGCCGTTCCTACCGTGCCATGCGGAAGCGCAGCTTCCTCTGGCGCGCGCCGGAGCGATATTTTTTGAGGCACCGCGCGGGAGAGCGGTGCATTTGAGCGCTCTCGGCCCATTGGGTCAGGCCGCGCCGCAAGTAGCTAGGATCCAGGCCGAGCATTTCGCACACGTTGGTGAAGGAAAATATCCAGTTCTCTTCGTCCGTGGCGTTGATCCACTGCTGCGCGGATGCAAACGACCGGCGCTGTTGCCGGGTGCAGCGGCGCGGATCGCGCGACAAGCAGGCAACTGCGTCTTCGAGCATGGCGGCCATCAGCCTTCTTTCCGGATCGGGCAGGTAGCTGCTCTTGAGAGTTGCGTAAAACTGCTCGGGCACCAGCGTGTCCGGCTCGAATATCAAGTTCAAGTCATGGTTAGCGGCGAAGTTTACCGTTGGGGACATGGTTCCATCCTTTCTTTGGCCGGGCGAAGCCCGGCTCTTTGGGATCAACATAAAAATGATCTAACCCTTTGACAAATTCATAATTTCTTATTGATCCTTAGATAAACTCGAACTATCATCCGACCCATGGAATGGCTCAATTACCATCATTTGCTCTATTTCTGGACTGTCGCGCGGCTCGGCGGCGTGGCTCGTGCCAGTGAGGAACTGCGGCTTACCCAAGCAACCGTCAGCGCCCAGCTCAAGTCGCTGGAGACGGCGCTCGGCGAAAAGTTGTTTCGCAAAAGCGGCCGGCGTCTTGCCCTGACCGAGACCGGCAAGGTCGTGTTTCGCTATGCCGATGAGATTTTTTCGCTGGGCCAGGAAATGCTGGGCACCTTGAAAGGGCGGCCGGAGGGGCGTTTGGCGCGGGTGACCGTCGGCGTCGCCGACGTTATGCCCAAGCTCGTTGCTTACCAATTGATCGAGCCGGCGCTAAAGCTTAAGGACAGTTACCGGATCGTTTGTCGCGAGGGAACCAACGAAGAATTGCTGCCGGCGTTAGCGGTGCACGATCTCGACGTGGTGCTCACCGACGCACCCATTGAGCCGGGGCTCAACGTCAAGGCGTTTCACCATCTCTTGGGAGAGTGCGATGTCTTGCTCTTCGCCAATGCCAAGCTGGCGGAAAAAGTTTGCCGCGGCTTCCCGCGTTCTCTCGACGGTGCGCCATTCCTGCTGCCGACGCGCAACACGATTTTGCGCCGGTCGCTGGACCAATGGTTCGACCAACGGGATATTCGACCGAAAATCATCGCGGAGTTCGAAGACAACGCGCTGTTGATGGTGTTCGGCCAGCGCGGCGCCGGCATCTTCGCCGCGCCCTCGGTCATCAAGCACGAAGTCGAACGGAAATACGACGTGAAAGTGATGGGTGAAGTGAGCAGCGTGCGCGAGCGCTTCTATGCGGTCTCCCTAGATCGCAAGCTCAAACATCCTGCTGTGCTGGCGATCTCGGAAGCGGCTCGGGCTCGCCTGCCGGAGTAATATGGGGGTACGCGGGGTTGGACCCTCGGCCGCGCCGAAAACTTGGCAAGTCCCAACGCGTGTTATAGAGTCGACCCGTCTTCAGCAGTGCCAGGACATTTTCACGAGGAGAATTGCATGGAAGTGAAATCGACAAAGGAGCTTCATAGCGAGCTTACGATGCACAGCGTGCGCTTTGCCAAGGACGAGCAAGGGCGGCGCAAGGGCCAGGATGTACTGTTCAAATGGCCGGATATCGAGAAGAAGCTGGGTGAGCACAAGCATATCTATGTCGTCGATGCGCGCTTGGGCTCGAACAACCACACGCATCGCCTGTGGTACGACGTGATTCCACCGCACACCGAAGAAGGACAGGAGTGGCGCACGCTCGGCCACCGTCACACCGTCGAAGCGATCATCTATTTCTTGAAGGGGCATGGTCATAGCATCATCGACGGCGAGCGTTATGACTGGGGACCGGGGGATTTGCTCAGCGTGCCGATGTTTTCCTGGCACCGCCACATCAACGACGGCGATGAGCCGGTGTTGCGCATCGCATCGACCACCGGTCCGCTTTCGCTGGCACTGGGCCAGGCGGTCTATGAGGACGAACGCTACCCCGAGTTTTGGGTCTATGCTCAAGAAGGCGAAGGGGCGCGCAAGACGTTGATTCCCGGCGGAGGAGGGCCGATCGATAACGGCAACGCCACCGGCAATCGCACCGCGGAAATGTACGCGGAACAGGTGGCATTTGCCATGCACGAAGAGCAGCTGCGGCGCAAAAGCAAGGTGCTGGTGAAGCAGAAAGACTTGGTCTTCGAGCCGACCGCCATGGGCAACCTGGCCTATGTGGTCGACCCGCGCATCGGCTGCCACAGCAAGGCGCTCGGCGTCGTGATGGCGGAAATTCCCCCCGGCAAGCGCTCCGGCGCCCATCGTCATCTCTACGACGAGATCGATCTGATCGTCGGCGGCAAGGGCAGGGTGATCGTCGAGGACAAAGAGTTCGATTTCGACAAGCTCGACGTGCTGTCGATTCCGGTTTTTCAGTGGCACCAGTACTTCAACACCGGCAGCGAGCCGCTGCGTATTCTCGGCATCAACACCCGGCTGGCGATGGATAACCTGGGCTTGTCTTTGACCCATCAAGGCGAGCACGCGGACTACGTTTGATCGCCCGCCTTTGTGAGCGTGGCGTGCCGAGTGCCAGGGACGTGACGAGGATAACGTCGCCCTCCTTCAGCGGTGCTCCGGGCTGAGGCATGTGTTTATACAATGACAGGGCGCGCTCGGGATGTCGAAACGGAAAGGAATAAAATTCCAATGGCTAGCGAAAAGCTCACTACAGAAGAAGAAGTCAAACAACGGATCGCGTATAAATCGCCCTACGAGCAGTGGAAGGAGTCGGAGGGGTTGCCGACCTATCGAGGTCTTTTCGTCAAAAATCTTTACGACCTCGAACTCGCCCCTTGGCGCTCCAGCGGCGACGGCTTGGCTGCGTTTCTAAATCTCGATGGGACCGGCGGTTTCAATGATTCCTACGTCGCCGAGATTCCGGCGGGCAAGTCGCTCAAGGCGCACAGGCATCTGTTCGAAGAGACCATGTATATTCTCAAGGGCCAAGGCGCGACTTCAATCTGGATCACCCCCGACAAGAAAGAAACCTTCGAATGGCAAGAGGGGAGCTATTTCTCGATTCCCATGAACGCCTGGCACGAACACCACAATGCTTCAGGCATGGGACCGGCGCGGTACATCGCGATGACCAGCGCGCCGAGAGTGATTGACACTTTCAACAACTACGAGTTCGTCTTTGAAAATCCGTTCGTGTTCCGCGACCGCTACAACGGCGAAGAAGGCTACTTCAAGCAGAGGGCGCCGGCGCAGCAGTGGTCGACTAACTTCATCGTCGACGTGCGCGTCTGCCAGATGTTTTCGAGCGGTTTTGACCGCGGAGGAGGCGCCAAGAGCACTGTCTTTCGCATGGTCAACAACACGGTCAAATCGCACGTCTCGCTCTGGGGGGTCGGGGCTTACAAAAAAGCGCACCGCCACGGACCGGGAATCCACGTGTTGATCCTCCGAGGCACCGGCTACTCGTTGATGTGGCAGGAGGGCAAACCGATGGAGCGAATCGCATGGGGGCCGGGCAGCGTGTTCGTGCCACCCGAGATGTGGTTTCACCAGCATTTCAATGGCGGCGCTGAGCCGGTATTTTTTCTCGCCATCGGCTGGGGCAGCGACAAACCGAAAGCCGGCGGTAAGGCGTACATTTACAAGAGCGTCAAAGAAGGTGGCGACCAAATTGAGTACGAAGATGAAGATCCGGCGATCCATACCGAGTTCGAGGCGGCACTGAAACGCGCCGGCGCTGCGTGTAAAATGGATTATCATCCGCACTGTACGGCGAAGTAGCGAACCAACGTGATAATCTTGAGGAGGGATCACCGATGATGCGTGGATTATCCGTAGAGATCGCGGCGTTGTTTTTGGCCTTGGTCTGTTTGGCGTCAGTCGCCGGCGCTGCTTCCGTCGAGTCCCTGTACGCCGAAATCAACAAATTGCCGCCACAGCAACGCCAGGCTCGCCTCGAAGAGGGTGCGCGCCGTGAAGGTTCCTTTGTCTATTATTCGATTTCCGCCGCGGAGCTGATCGCCGCTTACGTCAAGGGCTTCACGCACCGTTATCCTTTTATCAAAGCGGATTTTTACCGCGGCAGCGGCAATCAATTGGTCGTGCGCACGATGATGGAGCACAAGGCGGGCCGGCTCGCCGCCGATGTCATTTCCGTCGGCACGGAAAACGTCATGGCGCTCAAGCGCTCGGGCATCTGGGCGCGCTATCATTCGCCGGAAGCGCAAAACTATCCGCCCGAACAATATGATAAAGACGGTTATTTCCACGCCGACAGCCTGGGCCTGGCGACCATCGCCTACAACACCCAATTGGTGAAAAAAGAAGACGCGCCGAAGGGCTATGCCGACCTCCTCGACCCGAAATGGAAGGACAGCGTGACTATTGACCTTGAGCCCGAGCGAGCAATGCTCACTTGGCTGTCCGTCTGGGGCGAGGCAAAGACGCGCGACTACGTGCAGAAACTTTTGGCCAATGGCGCTTCGGTGCGGCGCGGCCATACGCTGCAAGGGCAGTTGCTCTGCGCCGGCGAGTTCAAGGTCGCCGTCGAGGTGTATCCCGATGGCATCCTGCGGATGAAGCAAAAGGGCTGTCCCGCCGAGATCGTTTTTCCGAATCCGACACCCGCGCTTGCCGGCGGCAATTACGGCATCAACGTCAACGCGCCGCATCCGTATGCGGCGGCACTTTTCGTCGACTTCGTCTTGTCGGCCGAGGGCGCCAAGATCCTCTCCGGCACGGGCCGGATACCGCGGCGCAAGGGTGCTCGCTCGGTTTACGAAGAACTAGCCAATCTGGAAGAGCGGGGCGTGCCGCTCTACGTCGTGACCGCGGAGCAAACCGATCGGGT
>JBLMXG010000288.1:0-9637 GCA_050257635.1 Chloroflexota bacterium | reverse complement strand
TCCGAGCCCGTCGTCCAAGGCGAAGAAGAAGCTTTTCTCGATCAGAAACTGCAGCCTGTGGCCGAAGAGAAAAGGTTGCACGCAGAGTTGCGAGAAGTAGGCGGGGTTTTTTTAAGGGAAGCGAAGATCTCTGGGGCTCCTGATCCTTCACCGTCCGACCGGATGAATGCATCCGGACAGCACGCTAACTCCAACGGAGCGCGAAAGTACGCTCGGGGCTTCGGTCGATTCTCGTGTTAAATCGCTTTCCTTCTCGATTGAGGCGATCTTCCAGCCATTGGCAATCGGCTGGGGTGGCCACATTCAACTGAAAACGGCGGATTTGGGTAGGTATCATCCGTAACCCGAGAAATTTTCCCAAAGTGGCATTCACGTCGGCGAAGTACATCAGTCCCAGATCGCCGCGAAAACTTTCATAACCGCCGATACCCTCATAGTCGTTGAAAAAATCACCGCATCCATAAAGGATCAGGCGCTCATGAAAAACTTCGAGCGCTTTGACATGGTGCGACGAATGGCCGTGAACAACATCAACACCGGCATCCGCGACCAAGCGATGGGCGAATCGTTTCTCAGCCGATTGGATCTTGTACCCCCAATTGCTTCCCCAATGCACCGAGACAATGATGATGTCCCCTCTCCGTTTGATTACATGGATCTTTTGGGCGAGGAAGTGAACCGGATCCTCCGGCTGGGTCTCGATCATATAGAGTCCGGGCCTATTTGCTTGGGCTGACCATTCCGTGGGAATACCGCTGGATGTCGAGCCCAGGCTAAATACGATGACCCTTTTGTCGCCTCCTAGTTCCAGGATGGCCGGCGCCTGCGCTTCCCGGAGGCTACGACCCGCGCCGGCATGTTTGATCTTTGCTTTGTCGAGAGTGTCCTCTGGCGCCTTTTGCGTTCCCTTCGGTCACTCCGGTGATCTCCGCTCGGGCATGGCCCTGCAAGGCGATGCGAGTTTTAATCAGACTGCGTGCGTTTTCGCCCGACAACACGGCCGCTTCTCTGATCCCTATGTCGTCTTCTGCGCGGCCGAACACCCGTGCCGTGAGTTCAGCGACCGCGTGCGCCTCTAGGTTCACGCTGTAATCGATCCGCAGCTTTCCCACTCGCCCCGAGGTCAGGGAAAAATCAGAGCTATAACGGCCGTGGGGACGGATCCGAACCTGGGCTCGAGGCAGGACAATCACACCGCCGAAAGGGCCATGGTAGTGCCCTTCCGCGTAGCGAAGTTCGGCGCCGGATTCGATCTCGATGGCGGCGTCCATGATATGTTCCACTTTCTGCGCGCGCGGGAAAAAGCAGTGGGCGACAATCTTTGCCGCGCTGTCCTGCTCCAATCGGACTTGGATTTGAATGTGCTGCCTGTCCGTCGCATGCAAAACTCCTATACAGAGGTGAACGGGGCTCTCGATTCTCGCGTCTCGCTCGACCGTGATTTGAGTGGAGAGGCCGTCGCCTTTTCTTTCGCTCGTGATGGCTACGCCCGGGATTTCCCGCTGGCTCAGAAGATCGAGGCCGTTCGCCACGACGTGGGCGACGTGGTGGTCTGTCAGTACAGCGCCATCCGTACCCATGCGCTTTAAGACTTGGGTAATTTCATCGAGCTCGATCATGGCGACATTCCTGACCGTCGCAGACCATGCAGCGGCGCGACTTGTAGTGCGCCGCAACGTCCGCGGGCGGGGCGGTGAGAACGATCTTGCCACCACATAGCTGCGAGGCCTGGTCGGCGATAAGTACAATCTCTTCCCGATGCGTGATCAAAAGCACGGAGGCGCCGGCCTCTTTAAATGAATGAATGACTTCGCCGATCTCGCTTAGAGAAAGCAGGTCGATGCCGGAATCGGGCTCGTCGAGAATCGCCAGTTTAGGTCGGAGCGCAAGCACCGACGCCAACTCGATGCGCTTTCGTTGTCCGCCACTCAGCGTCTTGTCGATGCTGCGCTGAAGATATTGCTCGGGGGCCAGGCCGACGCTACGAAGGCAGGCCGCTCCGTCGAGGGGTGCCTTTCCCAAATTCAAATAGTCGGCAACCGTGATGCCTTCGAGACGGGCCGGTTCCTGCCAGCACAAGGTGATACCGAGACGGGCGCGCTCGTAAAGCCGGAGCGCTTTGATGCACCTGCCTTCGAAAAGGATTTCGCCCTCGGCTGGAGCGTATCCTTCACAACCTAAGATCACGTAAGCCAGTGAGCTCTTGCCCGACCCGTTTGTTCCTATGAGGGCGTGGATTTCGCGCGGCTCGATAGCCAGATCCAGGTCATCGAATAGACTGTGCCCGCCGACCCGGAAGAAAAGATTTTTGATCTCCAAGAGGTGCATGTGGAATAAGCATCGCTCAATCGACGCAATTCATTCGTGTGCTAAAACATCTCCGAGTGATTCCAGGCGATAGAGCCGCTGGATCGTATCCGCCAGCAGGGGTGCCAAGGATGAGACTTGGAGCGAGAGCGGAAACTGCTCGGGCCTGGGCACGCTGTCGGAGACGTAAATCTTTTCGATCGGTAGTTGGCTCAGTCGCTCGGCGGCGTTGCCTACGAACAAACCGTGACTCGCCACGACTTTTATACCGGAGGGTGCGCAGCCGGCTTCGAGCAGAGCCTTGATCGCTTTCTCGATGGTTGCACCGGTGGTAATCATGTCGTCAACGACGAGTATTTCTCTGCCTCGGACATCGCCGACGACGCGCTGGACCGTGACTTCGGCGCCGCTAACGCGACTCTTATGAATAATCGCGACCGATAAATTGAGCAGCTTGGCGTAGCGCTCGGCCATCTTGACCGCGCCAAGGTCGGGAGAAACGACCACGGCCGCTTTGTGCAGCGACGGTCGAACGGCCTCCGCCAATATCGGTATGGCGCTAACATGCTCCACTGGCATCGCGAAGGTGCTTTCGACAGCGCGGCTATGAAAGTCCACGACCACCACTCGCTGGATTCCGCTTGCGCCGATCAGGTCAGCGACCAGCCGCGTGCTTACCGGCTCGCGGCCACGAGCCCGGCGGTCCTGCCGAGCGTAACCGAAATAGGGAATTACGGCCGTTAAATGAGTCGTGCCGGCGCGACGGCAGGCATCGGCCAAAAGAAATAGCTCAAAGAAGTGCTCATCCACGGGTGGAGACGTCGGCTGGATCAGATAAACATCGCAGCCACGAACGCTTTCTTGGACGTCGATGTGCAATTCACCGTCCGGAAAACGCTCCAAAATCCGCGGGGCAATCTCCACCCCAAGGTTTTGCGCAACCTTTTTTGCCAGGGCATAGTTCGCCGATCCCGATAAGATCTCAAGACTCATGATTTCCTCTTTGCGGATGCGCTTACAATCGAGGAATGGGCAAATCCCGTAGGCGCCGAGCGTCGATCTGCATCGATTGCCGATCCGGTTTTGCGGCGTCGATAAGTCATCGAGTCTCCTCTTTCTTAGCTCGCTAGTCTGCCGGCCGCACGAAAATTGTTCTCCGCATTCGGTTCCAAGGCGAGCCCCAATGCTTCGTCGACAGTTTTCAATAACTCGAAGCGAATTCCTGCGCGCGCCGGGATTGGAATGTCGTCCAAGTCTTTTCGATTGAGCTCGGGGAGGAGCACGCGAGTAATGCCGGCCCTTTTAGCTGCCAGCACTTTTTCTTTGATACCGCCTACCGGCAGGATGAGGCCGCGCAGGCTGATCTCACCGGTCATTGCGACGTCTTTGCTGACGCGTCGTTGAGTTAAAAGGGAGACGAGGGCGACGACTAACGTGACGCCGGCGCTGGGGCCGTCTTTCGGAATGGCGCCGGCGGGGAGATGCACGTGCAAATCGCTCTTCTGGAAAATGTCAGGCTCGATGCCGAGCATTGCGGCGCGCGACTTGACTAGGCTGAGCGCGGCCTGGGCGCTTTCTTTCATCACATCACCGAGCTGTCCAGTTAACAATAGTTTTCCGTCGCCGGTCAATTTGGTGGCTTCGACGAATAAGATGTCACCCCCGAAGGGTGTCCACGCCAGGCCGGTGGCCACTCCGGGCAGGCTGGTACGGAGAGCAATTTCACTGAAAAATTTCGCCGGCCCCAGACAGTTACGAAGAAATTCCGGGTCGACGGTCACGGTTTCTTTCAGCCCTTCCGCAACGCGGGTCGCCACGGCCCGGCAGACGGAGCCAATCTCGCGCTCCAGTTGGCGCACGCCGGCTTCCCTCGTGTAGGAACGGATCAGTTCGCGCAGCGCTTCGTCAGCAAAGTGGATCTCGCCGGGTGTGAGACCATTCTCAGACATCTGGCGCTGAACCAGATATCCTTTCGCGATAGCCAACTTGTCTTCTTCGATGTAGCCCGGTAGCTCCAGGATTTCCATGCGGTCACGGAGCGGCGGAGGAATGGTGTCGAGCACGTTGGCCGTGCTGATGAACAAAACTTGGCTCACATCGAATGGAACTCCGAGGTAGTGGTCCTGAAAAGTCGAGTTCTGCGACGGATCGAGGACCTCTAACAAAGCCGCGGACGGATCGCCGTGAAAACTGGCGCTTAGCTTATCGATTTCATCCAACATGAAGACGGGATTTCTGCTGCCGGCCTTGCGAATCCCTTGGATGATGTTGCCGGGGAGGGCGCCGATATAGGTGCGCCGATGGCCGCGAATCTCTGCCTCGTCGTGGACGCCGCCGAGGCTCTGGCGGATGAACTTGCGGTTCATGGCGCGAGCGATGCTCTGGCCGAGCGATGTCTTGCCGACTCCCGGGGGGCCGACAAAGCATAGGATGGGACTTTTGCCGAGCGGGTTGAGCTTGCGAACCGCCAGGAATTCGATAATACGCTTTTTGACTTTCTCCAAGTCGTGATGATCGATGTCTAAAATCTCCCGCGCCCGCGACAAATCGATCCGTTCCTCGGTGATGACATTCCACGGTAGTTCAATGATCCAATCGAGAAAGGTTCGGACTACCGAATGCTCGGCGGACATCTCGGACATGCGCTCCAGCCGGGATACTTCTCTTAATGCTTCCTTTTCGACCTCGGGCGGCGCCCTGAGCGCCTTGATCTTCTTGCGCAATTCTTCAATCTCGACGTTTGCGCCTTCCTCCTCGCCCAATTCTTTCTTGATGGCCTTGAGTTGTTCGCGCAGAAAATACTCGCGCTGCGCTTTGTCCATCGACACTTTTGTTTCCGATTTAATTTTTTGATGCAGCTCCAGAACTTCGACCTGGCGCGTCAGTTGTCGCGCGACCAATTGCAAGCGAGCCTCGACATCGAGCGTCGCCAAGACCTCGTATTTATCCGCAGTCGGTAGGTCAAGAGTGGATGCGATGATGTCGATGAGGGCTACGGGATTGTCGATGCTTTCGACGGTCGACTTAAGCTCGGGCGTCGGCTGGGGTAGCAGAGCGAATGCCTTAGAGGCTTGCTCGCGCAGGTGCATGATTCTCGCCTCGAACTCCTTCGTGTGTGGCACGCTTTCTTCGAGCAGCAGAATCCGCGCAAGCAAGAAGGGATCGGTCTGAAGAAGCTCAACGATCCTGAAACGCTGGCGACCTTGAACGATAATCTGGCGCTGACCATCGCGGGAGGGAGACATGCGGAGAACCTCCGCCGTGGTACCGACCTCGTACAGATCGTTGATTTGCGGGGCATCAACCGCGGGATCCTTCTGTACGACGATGCCGATGGGGACTTGATGGCGCACCGCGCCTTCAACCGCTTGCACACTCGCCGGACGGCCGATCGAGAGCGGCATCACTGTGTAAGGGAACAGTACGGAGTTACGCAGGGGTAAGACGGCTAACGTCTCAGGGGGAATCGGGGTACTTGCTTTTGTCCCTATTAGCACCGGCACGCCTTCGTCCATAGGGAGTTGCTCCGTAATCATAAGCTCTTTCTCAGCTGCGTGATTAACAGACCGTCCTTGAAACGGGTCTGCTCGAGCGTAAATTGAACACCGCGGGTCAAGTTCAATCGGCGCTCAAAGTGCCCAAGCCGCACCTTTTCTTCATGCCGCATCCTCAAGACTCCGTCGTCTCAGGATTTCCTGCAATTGTGGCCGTTCGACAACTTCTTTCTCCAGGAGCAGCTTGGCAAGATCTTCCAAAGCTCGCCGCCGACCAACGAGAATCTCCGTCACCTTATCGTGGGTTTCGGTGAGGATCTTTTTCACTTCGGTGTCGACCAAGTGTGCCGTTTCCTCGCTGTATTCCTTCGGAAATTGGGTGGGTATCGGAAGAAACAGTGGGGTTCGCTGACCCTCCAGGGAAACCACCCCGACCTTTTCGCTCATGCCGAACTGCGTGACCATGGTTCGGGCGATCTCGGTGGCCTTTTGAAGGTCGTTTTGGGCGCCGGTCGAAACGTCTCCCAAAATCAACTCCTCGGCGACACGCCCGCCCAGCAAGACGTGAATCCGCGCCAACAGTTCCGAGCGAGTCATCAGATATCGGTCTTCGGTCGGTAGCTGCTGTGTATAGCCAAGCGCCGCGACGCCGCGGGGGATGATGGAAATCTTTGCCACCGGGTCTGCACCCGGGACCAGCTCAGCGACAATGGCGTGGCCGGACTCATGATACGCTACCGTCTGTTTTTCTTTCGGGCTCATGACCCGGGTCTTTTTTTGCAAGCCGGCAATCACCCGTTCAATCGCTTCGTCGAAGTCTGCCATCTCCACGGCTTCTTTGCCCTGGCGGGCTGCCAAAAGAGCTGCTTCGTTGACGATATTGGCGAGATCAGCCCCGACAAAGCCGGGGGTTTTTGCTGCTATCACCCCCAGATCGACGGTGGCGGAGAGGGTGACTTTTTTCGCATGAAGCCGAAGGATTTTTTCCCGGCCCCTAATATCAGGGCGATCCACCAGCACTTGGCGGTCGAAGCGCCCTGGTCGTAACAGAGCCGCGTCCAAAATCTCCGGCCGATTGGTGGCGGCCATTATAATGACTCCCTGGTTGGGTTCGAAGCCGTCCATTTCGGCGAGCAGTTGGTTGAGTGTCTGTTCGCGCTCGTCGTGACTTGTGAGAATGTTCATTCCTCGCGCTTTTCCCAGCGCATCGAGCTCGTCGATGAAAATGATGCTGGGCGCATGTTTGACCGCTTGAGCAAAGAGATCCCGCACGCGCGCGGCGCCGACGCCGACGAACATCTCGACAAAGTCAGAGCCGGAGATGCTGAAAAAAGGCACGCCGGCTTCACCAGCCACGGCTCTGGCCAATAGAGTTTTGCCCGTCCCTGGAGGTCCGAGCAGCAAGACTCCCTTGGGGATATGGCCGCCAAGCCTCTGGTATTTTCCTGGGTTTTTGAGAAACTCGACAACTTCGACAAGCTCTTCCTTGGCCTCATCGATGCCTTCGACGTCGGCGAAAGTAACGCCGGTTTTCTGTTCAATAAAAACTTTTGCTTTGCTCTTGCCGATTTGCATCAGGCCGCTACTGCCGGCCCCCATCTTGTTGATGAGAAAACTCCACACCAGAAAAAATAACACAACAGGGATTACCCAAGATAAAATCGTGGGCAGCCAATTGCTGGTCACTTCACCGCGGTAGGTAATTCCGGCTGCCTCGAGCTCCTGGGTTAATTTCGGATCTTCGACTCTGACTGTCGTGAACGGCACGGCGCTCTTGCCGTCATGGTTGATCTGCTTGAGCCTTTCTTCCGACAAAGCTTGCTTGACCCCTTCGGCTTTGATGTTGCCACTGATCGTTTCATGCCCGACAGCGAGGTCGGTAACCAAATTCTGCTTCACTAAATTTTTAAACTGGCTGTAGCTGACCTCCTCTGGTCGCGGCGCGAGCAGATAGGTCTGTATCAGTAGAAGGATCACTACGCTTATGAAGAAGTACCAGATAGAGAACTGTCGTTTGTCGTTCATGCCTAGCGCTACCCCACTTGATCACGACGGGCCGAACTGATTGTGCCGGTCGTCTTCCGTGGAACCGGCGTTCTATGAGCCATGCCCGGTAATTTCGTATAGCTCCCGCTTCGGGGACTGCTCCAAGAGCCCGGAAACTTGCTTTGCCCATTTCTGAAACTCATGGTTTGCAGTGACCGTCTTGATTTGCATCTCAAGCGTCCCAGGATCTTGCACTTCTTGTTCGAAGATCAGGTCCGGAGCGCCGAGTGATCCATAATGGGTACGCATGACCCGTGGCCGCAAACCGCCGGCATGCTTTACCCAGTCAAGAAGGGTCATGAGTCTTTCCTCGACCTCGTGAGTCTTTCCCGGCAACGTGTGAAAGGTCAGCCGCGATATGTACATGGTCTTACACCTCCGCAGCGAAGTGGAAACTCACTCTCTAGCTGCGCAAACAAGATGCCAAGTTGTTGTAGAGATGGGAGGCGGGAAAAACCACGGTGATTGCGCGCAACGCAAGCGTAATTTCTCACCGGCGCGAAGTCTGGAGCGAAGTTTTTGCAGGATTGGATGGGGCTGGGTTTGCATTCTGACGGGTGATCGCTCCGAACCGCACATCCCTTGCTCTTTTCGTCTAGTTGAACAGGATCGTATGGCAAAGGGAATCCAGGCTATTTTACCGACGAGCCTACAAGCTTCGCCTGCCAGCTATGGTTTCGAGCCGGCTTACTTCAAGCTCCGTCGCTCTGGCGAGCTCGAGGCGCGAGTGCGTCAAGCGTTTGTTGAGATGCGGAGTTGCGATCTTTGCGCTCGCTATTGTCACGTCAATCGCTTGTTCACGATCCAGGGCACGGTCTGCCGGACCGGAGAGCGCGCCCTGGTTCACAGCTTCGAGCCCCATCACGGGGAGGGAGGTGTGCTGCGGGGCTGGAGAGGATCGGGGACGATCTTTTTCAGTTGGCGCAATCTTCGCTGTGTTTTTTGTCAAAACTGGGAGATCAGCCACAAGGGGATCGGTTGTGCAGTGGACCCAAAGGAAATTGCCCTGATGATGTTGGAGCTTCAAGCAGAGGGTTGCCACAATATTAACCTCGTGAGTCCGAGTCACGTCGTCGCCAAATCCTTGTTGCGGTCGATATCGCGGCCGAGAAAGGGCTGCTTCTGCCGCTGGTCGACAATACGGGCGGCTATGACAGTCTTGAAGCTCTGGCCTTGCTGGACGGTGTCATCGATATTTACTTGCCTGACATGAAATGATGAAAGTCTGCATCGGTGTGGTGCCGTAGCACCACCGGCCCTGATGGGTTCGTTCTTCTTATAGCTTTACCCATTGGTCCAAACGTGCTTGCAATCCTTCAAAGGTCTTGTGGCGGTTAACCGATCAGAGCCCGGTGCGGTCTTACCGGGCAGAGCACGTCGACTCATCTCCGCCCATGGAACCCGCCGAGCGTAGTGGGATCTGTTCGGCGGTTTTTTGCACTGCCTCATTACAGTTTCTGTTAACGTCCACTTTGCTGCAAATAATCCCGCACGAGCGCGCCGCTATACTTGCGGATAGATTGCTCGAAGCGTGCCTGAATGATTTGCAAATGGGCCTTGCGCTGTTATGTAACTCGATTGGTATTACAGCTCTACTTCAACGCAACGTTAATAGGCAAATAACCCGTCGTCCAGTTGATCAATTTTTCCGCAATTCGATGACGTCAAGGGGTCTATCTAAAAAGATTCCTTTGGCTCAATGCGCCTATCAGGATTGGACAACGTTTCTGCACTGCCCATCGACTTGGATTGCCAATTTGTCTGTGAATTAGCTTTTCCTTGCGTGTGTG
>JBLMXG010000287.1:0-4889 GCA_050257635.1 Chloroflexota bacterium | reverse complement strand
CGCGGCTATACGGAGTTGAGTGAAACATTCATCACCACGAAGGTCACGAAGGACGCGCGCAGTTGTCCCAGAGAATCTTTGTTCGCGATGCGGTCGGCATCTCCACCCCCAAGAAGTGATTGACCGCGTTGGGCCAGTGCGAGTCCGCGTGGGGATAATCTGTCGAGATCACCACGTTGTCGTCGCCAATCCGCTGGATCACATCGGACACCAGATCCTCTTCCACGTCGACGGAAATGAAACACTGGCGCAAAAAATAATCGCTCGGCCTGAGGCTCATCGCCTCGTTGCAGTAGCCCTTACGCATCTCCCAGCGCTCGTCCAGACGATACAGCGCCCAGGGCAGCCAGCCGCAGTTGCCTTCGAGGAACGCGACGCGGAGTTTGGGAAATCGTTCGAGCACACCGCCGGCGCAAAAACTGCCGACCGCCAGCATCAATTCGATCGGATTGCGAAAGGCGTTGATCAGCACCGCTTCGTTGGCGTGGCCTTTAAAACGATGCACGGCTTGATCTTGATTGGGGCTCGCCGCGGGATGGAAGCAGACCGGAACGCCCAACTTTTCCGCTTCGCGCCAGACCGGGTCGTAATAGCGGTCATGGATGTGGCGGCCGTTGGATGGCTCGGGCACAAGACAAAGACCGATGGCGCCCAGTTCAGTGATTGCCCGGCGGGTTTCATCGACGGCGAGATCGACGTCGTGCAGTGTAATCAGCGCTGAAGGGCGTAGCCGTTTCGGATCGGCCTTGCAAAAATCCGCCATCCAATTGTTCCACGCCCGGCAGAGATCGTTGGCATACTCGGCATCCAGACTATCGTCGCAGTGGAGCGGGAACGTGCGAAACAGGACGGCGATATCCAACCCCTCTTCATCCATCGCCGCGAGCTGTGAGATCGCGTCATAGTCGCGCGCCAGCGGTTTGGCGTATCGATAGCCAACCTCGGCCTCGCCGGGTGCGCTTTCATCCGGAACTTTCTTCGGTGAGGTAGCACCGAGCGCTTGAGTTCCGGAAGGTCGCAGCGGCTTACCATCGGCCAAGGTAAATTTGATCTGCCCATGGCGCGTCCTCGGCGCTCCACGCGGGATGCGATCGCCCCACTTGGGATTCATGTATTTCAAGTAGAGATCATGGGGCTCGAACACATGCATATCGCTGTCGAGAATCCGGTAACCGTTTTTTGCCATAAAAGCCTCCTTTCACACCCGCGGCCCAGGGACCAAGCTTTATGATCGCGCCAAGCTTCTCCCGATTGTCGAATTTACGATTAGACCCGCCGCTTTGCCCCTGTCAACAGAAATCTGCGGTCTAGGACGGAGGCCCATTTTCGCCTTGACAACAAGAAGCGTAGCGGTAAAAGATTTCGCATTGATCTCCGGTCGCACCCATCAAAGGAAAGGAAAGCGGAACATGAAAAGAGCTCAAAGTTTCCCGCTCGCATTGGCGGCGATGGCGCTAATTTTGTGCAGCAGTTCTACTCTTAACGCACAGACTCGCGTCACGGTCGGCGTCACCGAGACCATCGAGACCTATAATCCCTACGGCGACAGCGTGTCCCTGCTGTACGGGATTTGGAGCGAGGTGACTGGCCCCTTCTGCACTTACAATTACGCCAAAGGTGATTTCGAGGGCCGCTTGGCCCAGCACTGGAAGGTCGAAAATCCCACCACGTGGATTTTTTCGTTGAGCAAAAATTATAAATTCAACGACGGCTCTACGGTGACTGCGGATGACGTGGTCCATTCGTTGATGAATCGGGTGATCGGCGATCCGCAATCGAAGCAGAAAGCGTCGGTCGCGCCGTCGATCGTCAAAGCCGAAGCCGTAGACAAATTTACCGTCAAAATCACCACCGACAAACCAACTGCGCCGCTGCTGTCGTTTCTCTGCGATCGCTTGATCGTCACCAGCAAAGCGGCTTTTGACAAGTACGGCCGCGACGCCGCCGACAAGGAGCATATGATGGGCGGTGGGCCCTATCGTTTGAAAGAGTTGATTCCCGGCCAACGCTTGGTGTTGGAAAAACGGCCGGACCATCCCGACGCCAAGAAACACCCGCGAGCGCCGGATGAAGTCGTCTATCGTATTATGCGCGAGCCCGAGCAGCGGGTCACGGCGCTGCTGAACGATGAAATCCAGATCGCTCAATTCGTGCCGCCGCACATGCGCCAGCGTGTTCAGAGTTCGAAAAATCTACGAATCACGCCGGTCGACTCAGTGGAAATCATGTTCCTCGCTATGCAACCCAAGCCACCGTTTGACAAAAAGCAAGCACGCCAAGCGGTCTGCCATGCGATCAATCGCGATCAAATCATCTCGACCTTGCTCCAAGGAGAGGCGAGCCGTCTCGATGGTCCCATCGGCCCAGGACAATATGGCTATGACCCAAATTTAAAGCCAAAAATGAACTATGATCCGGAATTAGCTAAAAAGCTTCTGGTTCAGGCAGGCTATCCCAACGGCGTGGATATCGAATTACAAACGCCGGTCGGGCGCTATACATTGGACAAACAGATTACCGAAGCGATGATCCCCATGCTCAACGCCGCAGGATTTCGTGCCAAGCTGCTCACGCCCGAGTGGGCGACGCTCTGGGCCAACGTGCAGAAGGGCACGGTTCCTTTCTACTACATGGGGCGCGGCTCAGTGCAGGACCCCAGCGCCGCGCTGCATCAATATTTCCACAGTAAGGAAACCCCGCGCATCGGCTACGCGAACCCGAAGCTCGATGAACTTTTGGACAAGGAGCAGCAGGAATTCGATCCGAAAAAGCGTCGCCAGTACCTATCGCAAGCGATGAGCATTCTGACCGACGAAGCGCCGGCCTGCTTCATGTGGCGGCATAAACTGCTCTGGGGCTTGAACAACCGGGTCGACTACAAGCCCCTGCCCGACGCGCGCATCTATGCCATCGACATGGCGGTGAAGCGCTAAGGGGGAAGAACACTGGAGTGCTGGAGTATTGGAATGTTGGAGTGATGGGTAATCCCAATACTCCAGTACTCCAACACTCCATGACGCCATTTTTTAGCGCCTACCATGACTCGCTACCTCGCCGGCCGTCTCGCTGGCACTGTCCCGGTCCTCCTGCTCATCAGCCTGCTGGTTTTTTTATTAATCCATGCCGCGCCTGGCGACCCCACTCTGATGCTCCTCGGCGAAGAGACCAACGCCGCTGCAATCGCCAAGGCAAAGGAGCGCTGGGGACTCGATCAGCCGCTTTATATTCAGTACGGAAAGTTTCTCGTCTCGGTCGCCGGCGGCGATTTCGGCAACTCCTTCAAGTACGCCGAGCCGGTCATCTCGGTGATCAAGAGCCGCCTGCCGGCCACTATTGAGCTCGCGATCTTCGCCCTTGTCATCGCGACCCTGATGGCGATCCCGCTTGGTGTCTGGGCCGGCTCCAAGCCCAACTCGTGGATCGATAATTTCGGCACCACCTTCGGCCTGTTCGGTATCAGCATGCCGAGCTTTTGGCTCGCCATCATGTTGATCCTGCTGCTGGCCGGTGTCTTGAACATCCTGCCGACCTCGGGGCGGAGCACTTACGGCGTCGCCGGGCCGGAGCAGACCGGTTTTTATATTCTCGACAGTGTCATGCAGCGCAACTGGCCCGCCGTCTGGGACGCGCTGACGCACATTTTTTTGCCCGCGTTGGCCCTCGGCGTCAACATGCTGGGGATTTTGATGCGCGTGACGCGCTCGTCGATTCTCGAGGTGATGAACGAAGATTATATCCAAACCGCCCGCGCCAAGGGACTGCGCGAGAACAAAGTGGTCTGGCGCCATGTGACACGCAACGCGCTGATACCGGTCATCACCGTGGTCGGCCTCGAGCTCGGCACGCTGCTCAGCGGTTCGATCATCGTCGAAACCGTTTTCTCCTGGCCGGGCAGCGGCAGTTTGCTCATCACCGCGCTCAATGCGCGCGACTACCCGCTGGTCACCGGTTTGGTGCTGATTTACACCACCGCCTTTGTGGCGATCAATCTGATCATCGACGGGCTCTATGCAATCGTTGACCCTAGAATCCGCTACTGACGCGCGAGATGCGGTTCGCGCCGACATCTTATCGCGCCTCCACGTCAAAGCTTTCACCGGCGGCGCCATCGTTCTGGCTTTCATTCTGGTCGGCATTTTCGGTCCCGCGCTGGCGCCCCTCGATCCGAACAAGCAAGAGCTTACCGCGATGATGGAAGCGCCGGCCGGGATCGGCTCGGCCCATGTGCTCGGCACGGACAATCTCGGACGCGATATCTTGAGCCGGGTGATTCACGGCTCGCGAGTATCGCTGGTGGTAGCCTTCGCCGTGGTTTTTGTTTCGGGTTTCATCGGCATCGTCCTCGGCGCGGTCTCGGGCTATTTCGGCGGCAAAGTCGATTTCGCCATTCAAAAGCTGGTCGAAGTCGTATGGGCCTTTCCGCCGCTCCTGCTCGGCATAACGATCATGGCGTTCTTGGGCCAAGGCTTGTTTAATTTGATTCTGGCGCTGGTAGCGCAGCGCTGGATTCCCTACTGCCGGGTGGTGCGCGGACAGACGCTTTCGCTGCGCGGCCGAGACTTCGTCGCCGCCGCCCAATGCCTCGGCGCCAGTAATCATCGGATCATCGCCCGGCATATCATTCCCAATCTGATCCAAACTTCGCTGGTGATCGGAACCTTTGCGATGGCGTCGTCGATCATCGCTGAGGCAAGCTTGAGCTTCCTCGGTGTCGGCGTGCCGCCGGAGATTCCCACCTGGGGCACGATGCTCGCCGACGCGCGGATTTACATCAGCACCGCTTGGTGGCTGCCGCTCTTTCCCGGGCTCTGCATCTTCATTACCGTCCTGGGCATCAACCTGCTCGGCGATGGCTCGCGCGACCTCCTCGATCCACGGCTGAAACGGTC
>JBLMXG010000286.1:0-3099 GCA_050257635.1 Chloroflexota bacterium | reverse complement strand
GGAAACGGAGTTCAGACCGGAACTGATTCCGAGCGATCCTAACGGTGAACAACCGGGCCAGCGCACCGAGGATGTTATCGGTCCCTATGAGCTTCAAGACTTCAATCTCTATTACACCGCGCGCTTCGGCTATCTGCCTTCGAAGATCGCATTCCTCGCCTATTGCGCGTGGCGCGATCGAGCGTTAGGGCCATGGCCCGACATTCCCGAAAGCAAACGAAATCAATATAGCATCGCCGACATCAAGCATTGGTTGTCCGTCTTCGCCTGGCGCTTCTTTCAGGTCAGCCAATTCAAACGGAGCTGCATCCCTAACGCTCCCAAGGTCGGGTCCGGTGGCTCCCTATCACCGCGCGGCGATTACCGCGCCCCGAGCGACAGTGAAGCCACGGCGTGGCTTGAAGAAATCAAACAGATTCCCGCTGAGGACCTAAGTTCCGATACGTAACCTGCAATTTCCAGGGTGCTTTTTCGCCCTAAGGAAGAGAGGAGCCGCAACTATTGTTTACCCGCGGCGTAAACCCTTCACCTGTGCGGCACAAGGATCGGACGGCTTCGTTGTTTTAGTTAAGCATTCACCCAAGCTCCTCAGCTCCCGGTAGACTTGCTGCCCCTCACACTTTTCAATCCTGCAAAACCCCATCGGGCTTTTTCTAGAAAATGATAAGCGTACCGGCTGATTGGAACGCTACACGATTAATTCTGTGCCCCCTAACCAAGCTTCGTTACGGTGCTAGAATTGCACTATAAAAGACATCGGAACACTCAGGGAGCTTAACGCCAAAGGCGGCTTAGAGAATTATGACTTCGCTGAGGGCTATTTTAAGGCGTCGGCAACTCGATATTCATTTGTCTAATTGAAAGAGCAATCGTCGAATCACAGAAATGCGGCTGCAGATATGGGTGCGACTATCACCAAGGTTGCGATTTTGGGGGACAAAGATATCGCCCGACTCTCGCGCCGTGAGGTCGAGAATTACCTTGAGAAATTGCGCCGCGAGATTCGGCGCCATGATTACCTCTATTATGTGAAGGACAAACCGGCGATCTCCGACGACGCGTACGATCGGCTGTTCGATACGCTAAAGCGCATCGAGGAACGATTTCCCGATCTGGTCACAGCCGATTCTCCGACCCAGCGGGTCGGCGGGAAACCACAGGAGCAGTTTCGCGCCGTGGAGCACATGGCGCCGATGCTCAGCCTAGACGCCACTCGCGAGGAAAAGGACATCCGGCGCTTCGACGGGAACGTGCGCCGCAGCTTGAACGGCGAAGCGCGTTACCTTCTGGAAGAAAAGTTCGACGGCGCCTCTGTTGAGCTGGTTTATGAAAATGGAATTTTTCGCCGGGCAGTAACGCGCGGTGATGGCCATGCAGGCGAAGATGTCACCGAGAACGTGAAGACGATCCGGTCTCTTCCTTTACGGCTCCACGGTGAGGCTCGCAAGGCACCGAAACTCCTTGCTCTGCGCGGCGAGATCATGATGAAAATCTCCGCCTTCGAAGCGCTCAATCGCAAGCTTTTAGAGCGGGGCAACGAGCCCTTCGCCAATCCGCGCAACGCCGCGGCAGGCTCCCTGCGTCAGCTCGATCCGCGTATCACCGCCGAGCGGCCTCTCGACGTTGTGGTTTACGAGGTCATGGCGATCGAGGGCGTGAAATTCGCAACCGATTCGCAGACGCTCAAATCACTGGAACAATGGGGCCTGCCTATACCCAAGAGGATTTTTACGGTGTTAGCGACCAGCGAGATCATAAAACATCACGCCGAGTTGGCTGAAGCGCGAGATCGCCTCCCCTACGAGATCGACGGAGTCGTGATCAAGCTCGACGACCTGGCCGCGCGCAAAAGACTGGGCTCGACGGCGCACCATCCGCACTGGGCGATCGCCTACAAATTTGCGCCGCGCGGTGAAGAAACTCGCATCGAGCAGATTGCCGTCCAGGTTGGGCGCACCGGCGTTTTGACGCCAGTCGCCTTGATGCGTCCCGTCGCAGTTGGAGGCGTGACGATTGCGCGTGCCACGCTCCACAATCGCGAAGAAGTGCAACGCAAAGACATACGCGTGGGCGATCTGGTGCGGATCCATCGCGCCGGCGATGTGATTCCGGAGGTGAGCGAGCGCATTGTGGAATCCGGACGGCAACGCAAGCCCCCTTTCAAAATGCCGTCAAAGTGTCCGGCCTGCGGCAGCCAGGTGATTACGCGCGGTCCTTATACACTGTGCCCCAATCATTTCGGCTGCCCTGCTCAGCTCAAAGGTCGCCTCCGGCATTTCACTTCGAGAGACGGCCTGGACATCGAAGGCCTCGGTGAAGAGACCGTGTCCGCTTTAATCGATCACGGCCTGTTGCGCGGTTTAGCCGATCTCTTTCGCCTCAAAGTAGAAGACGTCCTTCGGCTCGAAGGATTCGCCGAACGCTCGGCCAAAAAACTGGTCGATGCAATTCAAACGCGCCGCCGCGTCGAGCTTGGCCGCTTCCTCTATGCTCTTGGCATTCCCGAGGTGGGCGCCGCTGTAGCGCGCGATCTAGCGCAAAATTTCCACACTCTCCCGAGCTTGAGAAAGGCAAGCCGCGATGAGCTGGAAAATGTCTCAGGGATCGGGCCAAAAATGTCGGAAGCGATCTTCAAATTTTTTAGCGACCAAAGGAACCGGCGCGCCATCGATGCGCTGCTCGATGCCGGTCTTCAATTGATCGAGGCCAAGAAGCCTCGATCGCAGCCTTTGAGCGGGGAAACCTTCGTCTTTACGGGAGCGTTGGAACGCTTTTCCCGCGGTGAAGCGCAAAGGCTGGTCGAAAGTCTCGGCGGCACCGCCACTTCCAGCGTGAGCAGCCAGACCGATTACGTCGTGGTCGGCAGCGAGCCCGGGACGAAGTTGGTGCAGGCTAAAACTAAGGGAGTCAAAACCTTAAGCGAAAAACAGTTTGTCGATTTAATACGCCAAGCAGGAGCTGAAATTTGATCGCGCGCATGTCGCGAACAAGCCTTGGGAGTGATCTATGGAAAACGTGGAGATCGCCCATTTACTGAACCAGTACGCCGACCTGCTCGAAATCCAAAGCGCGGATCTCTTTCGAATTCGCGCCTATCGA
>JBLMXG010000285.1:0-14024 GCA_050257635.1 Chloroflexota bacterium | reverse complement strand
TCGCGAAAATAACCTTGCTGCTCGGCAACCCGAACAGCTATTTGCTGGCCAACGTGGTAGTTGCTGTTCGCAACTAAAAGTGCCTGATCACGGTTACTCAAATTATCCCCCTAGAATCTGTTTGATTACGACTGGTCGGATGCCACGACAATTATTAGCGGCCTAACCGTGGTCTCGATGCGACAGTTACTTTGGACCCATAAGTGTTAAGTCCGGAGTTGGTCCTGTGCCGTTATTTCTTACCGTGAAGATTGCTCAACCCGAACTAACCGGTCCTGCGCTGACATCATAAACGTAATGGTCGTCCACTTACCACCCTGTCGATGAGCGGTCAACCTGAATTGACGCCAATGAGATCTACGTTTCTTGCAGATCAGATTATTCGGCGACATTAAGCCTTAACCACCGGAGAAACAGCTTGCGCGTCTGATCGACATAAAAGTTGCCGATCGGTGTCGTTCTACGTTTTATTTTCAATGATCGTTTGCTGTAGGAATCTTGATCTTGAGACCATAGCAACTTGACATTATTCAGCGCTTGCACGATATAGGCATACGCAAGCTGCATTGAATTTCATTGAAGGAGCCGTGCGCATGGACGTCGCTGCGCGCGACTCGTTTTGACTATGGCCGATATATCCTTAACGCTTTCCTGCGGGGACTACGACCGCACCCGCCCGCTCATTGAGCGCACCGTTGCGGCTCCAGGTTTGGATCTCAAGGTCATGCCGGTTTCGTCGTCCGAGCGTCATGCGCGATTCGTCACCAAATGGGAGTTCGATGTGTGCGAGTTGCAAATCGCTTTGTTTTTGGGTCTGAAAAGCCGCGGGGCGCCGATTACGGCGATCCCCGTTTTCCCTCATCGCCGATTCAATCACAGCTGCGTCATGGTCCGTCTGGACTCCGACATCAGCCGTCCTGAAGATCTCCGCGGCCGCCGAGTCGGTATCCACGGCCACTTCAATCCAATCGCACTTTGGACACGCGGCGTGCTGCAGCATGAGTTCAGCGTGCCGCTGAGCTCGATCCAATGGGTCGCTGACGGGGCCGATCTCGTGCCGGGGTGGTCACCCCCTTCCTGGTTACATATCGAGCGCGCACCGGCCGGGAAGAAAATGCAAAGTTTGGTGGAATCGGGCGATCTCGATGTCCAAATACTTTCCGATAGCGGAGCCGACGCCCTTGCCATGAACAAGGTCGTTCGACGGTTATGGCCTAACTACCGCGAGGTGGAAGCTGACTACTATCGCCGCACCGGAATCTTTCCGATTCGCGAGGTCGTTGCCGTAAAGGACCAAGTGCTGCAGCGCAATCCCGAGGTCGCGGTGCTGCTGGTGCGCGCATTCGAAGATGCCAAACAGCGCGCCTACCGTTACTGGGCCGACCACCGGCGCTCGTATCTTGCCTGGTATGGGGCAGAGCAGGAAGAAGAGAGAGCCCTGTTCGGCGCCGATCCGTGGCCCTACTCGGTTGAGAAGAATCGAGTCGCGCTTGAGACGCTGCTGGACTACGCGTTTGAACAAAGTCTCACTGATCGGCGCCTCGACATCAAAGAACTTTTTGCGCCCACCACTCTTGATTAGCCGATCCATCGCATCCGAAGAAATAACGCGCCCAGGATGCGAAAGCCCAAGTTACCGTTTCCCATCCTCTCGTTCTATCCGCTCGAGAAAGCTGTTATCGACAAACTCGGTTAGCTTCAAACTGCGCAAAGTCGGATTAGCGTCCATTAGGTAAGATAAGAAAATACGCAGATCATCGCTCTTAGTGTACGGATAAAGCGGCAAGGCGGCCACGTTCTTTCGATACATATGATCCATGAACGTAGCGTCGGAACTCGGTAGATAACGATTATAAATTCGTAGGACCTCGCGGCGATTTTTAGGGTCCTTGGCCCAGCGCCTGCCTTGCACCAGCGCCCTTACGGTTCGCAGCACAATATCGTTGTTATGGTCGCGAAAGGTTCGCGTCGTAAGATACGCGTTTCCCATGACTTTGATGCCCATTTCCATCGCGTCGGCCAAAATATGGTAAGGTATTTTCAGTTGTTCGAATCGATCCGGAGATGTGACGACGGCGGCGACGAGCCCGGACTTGAACGCCGCGACCCGTTGACTCCCGCCGCCTCCGACCTGGACGAGTTCGACCTCGCCGGTCTTCAATCCGACTTTTTGCAGGATTTGGAGGGAAATATAATAGCTCGTGCCACCGACCCGGTCGACGACGATCTTCTTACCCCGCAATTCGTTAACCGTATTGATGGTGGGCTGAGCGATCAGCTTATATTCGATGGGTTCAGCGGTCGCCAACGCAACCAGGTCAGAACCCCTCGAAGCCGCCAGAGCTGCCGAATCGATACCGCCAAGATAGAACTGAAGCTCGCCGGCGATGAGAGCTTGAGTCCCCTGAATGCCCGGTGTCACGATCGTCTCCGCCGCAAGACCATTCTTGCCGAAAAAGCCCATCTCACTGGTGACCCATAGGGCAATACGGCTGCCAGAGATAGACGAATAACCGAAGCGAATTCGATCAAGATGTTGACTCTCGGCGCAGAACACTCCTGAAGCCGAACCGATGATGCCGAAAACAAGAACTAAAATTCGCAACATAGGAATCTCCTTCTGGCATATCCTGCAGCTCGTCTCGAGGTATCGTTTGCACCTGTAGCTTCACCGGATCAGGGCTGAGGTATTACAGAGGTTCGATTCAAAACGCAATTCCCTTAAATTTGCGAAATCGCCGCGCTTCGTCTGGCAAAACATTCCCAGGCAGGGTATATGACTTGAGTTTCTGCTACGTACCCTACCCCGCGTCGAGGAAGGAGAGTCACTATGAGCACTCTGGACCAGTCTATTCTTATTGCCAACGTCAACTATCATGTCGGTCACTGGGTGGCGATTTATCTTGCCGAGGAACAAGGTTTCTTTAAACAGGAAGGCCTGGAACATTACGAGTACGAGCGCAGCGGCCTACTGCCCGGACCGTGGGAAGGTACCGGCCTCGGCCTGGCGATCAAGGAGCACGGGGTCGATATCGCCACGGCGGTGGACACGGAATCGGCGATTCTGCAAAGGGCTCGCGGTGCCGATGTGTATATTGTCGGTGGCTGGCGCTACACACCTTTTCTCAAGTGGTACGGTTCCAAACATATCACCGATATGGCCAAACTCCGCGGCGGCAAGATCGGCGTGAGAGAGAGTTCTGCCGAGGGTGGAGGTCTGGTTGAGTTTTTTATCGATGAGGCTTTGAAAGAGGCAGGTGTAAACCCACAGACCGAGGTCGATAAGGTCCGCGATCCGGTCTTCGGCTACCGAAACAATCCGGCCCATATCGACATGCTTCGATCCGGTAGGGTCAACGCGATCACTTCTTCCCCCCCTTTCTCCGATCAACTCGAAAAAGAAGGTTATCCGGTCATCCTCGACCCCAACAAAGTATTTCCGCGGCGTCCGGGCAAGGTTACCGTCGCGCCTTTACGAACTGTAGAAAAACGGGGAGACGAGCTTAAGGCATATTTTCGGGCGATCATTCGATCCTTTTGGTTCATGCGGGACCCAAATAATTTCGAGTATCTCCACGACCTCGAAGCACGGTTGAGAAAGCTTACGCATAACGAAGATGAGCGGAGTCTCTTTATCGCTTCAGCTCCCGACAGACTCGAAAATTGGGCACTGCCTGTCGACGGCGGCATAGAACGGCAAGCGATCGAGCGAATTATACAAGAGATGGTCAAAAGAGGCAGGCTAGAACGTCCGCTCCCGGTCGAAGAAGTTTTCAAAGACGCGGCAGTACGGGATGCCTATCGGGAGGTCAGCGGCCGGGTTAATCTTAAGCCTGTCTTCGATACCGCGATGAGGGCCGTGGAGAAATATGGTTTTTAAGAAACTGGGAATTGAACTCGTTCGTGCACGCTCAACAGCAGCGAAACGACCGTAAATCTGTTTCTAACAATGATCAAAGAGGTCCTTGGTGCTTACTTTGCTTCATTTAGAACCGACCGCAATAGTGAAAAATCAAAAATTCGCTTGGGGCTAATTTCTTTGTCTATTTTCACTTCGTGCTTGTGAAAATTTATGATGCGCTCTTGCGACGTCTGGGACAGAGTGCCGTCTTCGGTGTAGGCCTTCAACGAGTCGCGATAAATACTTAGAGCGTCGTCTTCAGCAAGCTTGCTGAAACGCGCGAACAACCCTGCGGCTTCTTTTTCGTGACCTTTATACCATCGCAACGTTTGCAGCGTGCCACGTAAAAATCGCTTGACGAAATCCGGTCTTTCCTTGAGGGTTTTTTCCGTCGCCGCGATTCCACCGCTAGCGTATTCAAAATGGTCGCCGTAAAAAGCCAACTCATTAAAGCCCAGTTTACTGGCTCGGGCCCGCTCCGGAGCGTTGACCACTGTGGCGGCAACTGCTCCACTTGATAGAGCGGTCAGACGCGCTTCCAATGGGATCACCTGGATCGTTACATCGCGCTGCCAGTCGATTCCATTCTGACGAAGAATCTCACGAGTCATGTGGCCGCTTGCTCCACCGATGGTTTGAATCGCAACAACTTTCCCTTTGAGATCTTGCATGCTTTTGATTTCCGGAGCGCCATAGAGCCAGAAGAGCGGCCTTCTGTCGAAAACCATGAGGATTTTGAGAGCAACGCCGCGCATGATCGCTGTCGTCGATGCACCGAGGATTTGGCTGAAATCGAAACTTCCGCTGATGAGCCCCTGCACTCCGACTTGGGGCTGCGCCATGATAGTCAAAGTATCGAGACCGTTGGCGGCATAAAAACCCTTCTCGACGCCGGCAACGAAAATAAATGCATTGGGACTGCCGACTCCAGTCCGATGAACCTTTGCCGTCTCTGCAGCACTTGAGTCCGGCAGTAAAGCCATGCAGCTCATTGCTGAAGCAACTACCAAACTAGCGATGATTGTTTTAATCCTCACGTTATCCCCTTAGCATTCCCTAATGACGTGCACCAAGTAACCGGCTGATCCAATGTTTTTGTTTTAGTCGTTTCCAATTATTTCCGGCGTCGCGTGTGAAAACGTAGAGATTATTTGCGTTCGCACTGGGGTTTAGAGTTATTCGCGAGCGAAATCCGCTCCCGACAGAGTCCTCCAGTGCTTCGTCGGCAACCCCTCTGAAAGCGCACGCAACTCTCGCTCCCAAATTTTTCTGAAGAGTATGACCACCGCGTCATTGCGACCCAAATGAAAGCTACTGGCATCCGCCATTGCTCCTTGTCCCACTTGAGCAACGTAGTCTTCGATCCTGGTTAACTCATAGTTATCCGCGCCGGTCAGGTTTTTGATCTTCGCCTTGCCGTGAAGAACTCGTTCACCCAGTTCGACATGGCTTGGCCCGTTGGCCTCTGCCTCCGCAGAGAGCTCCAAGAATCTCCTTCTTGCATCTTCGCTCACCAGATGCACGATATCGACCCCAAGCCCTAAGCACCGATCGTTCTCGATCGGTACACGCCAGAGCAATCGATCCACGGATCCTTCGCCGACTTCCTTTGCGATAGAACCCTTGATCCGGAGCGGATGCCTCAGGTGATTCATGTTCGGCATGAGAATATAGCGCGCTTCCGTTTTCCCGCCGGCCAGCTTGCGCGTTAATTTGATACCGACATCGTTTTCCTCAGCGTGCAGCTGCTCAGGTACCGCTACATCGATGCCGATTCTGCTCCGAGATTCCTTATGCGTGAAGGGCACATGAACCGGATCGCCCAGATTGTCGAGCCTATTGAAGTAATTGCATGGCCATTCCTCGTTCAGGAGGACGTCGACGATCCCGCCAGCGTCAAGGTCCGGGTAGCGCGGAAACGGCGGCGGCGCACCCTCCCCCAAATAGACGAAGATCAACCCGAGATATTCTTCGGTCGGATAGCTGCGGATTTTGATCTTTGACTTGAAAGACGAGTCCTCTCCGGGTTGCTCGACGCATTGTCCGGAGGAGTCATACTTCCAGCCGTGATAAAAACATCGAAGACAATCGCCTTCTACCCACCCCGCCGAGAGCTGGGTGCCGCGGTGCGCGCAGCGAAACGCCACCACATGCGGAGTGCCGGTATCGCCGCGATAAAGTGTAAAATCTTCGCTCATAATTCTAAGCGGGGCCGCTTCGCCCGCTGGCAAATCCTTGGCGCGACCAACCGGCTGCCAAAACGAGCGTAAATAGCGGCCGGCTAGAGTTCCCGGCTCGGTGCGGTATAGGTCTATGGAATTTTCACTGCTCATCGTCTTATTCCCTTATCCATCGAAGTTATTTGTCTCCGTGATAACCAACAATTTTCGCCAAATGATCCTGCGTCAAGGCCGTCCCTGGAAGTGAGACGCCGAGCTCACTTGCATAATCGAGCGCTACAGACAAGGTTTTATAAAATCCTTCCCACTGGTGACGAAGCGCTTCCGGTCCTCGCGAGACCCGCTCAATGCGCTCGAACCAATGATCCGCCATATAGCTCTGTCCAGCGCTCTTGTGCAGGACTCTTTGCAATGTCCTCAGGTCTAAACCCGCTCTTTCCGCCAGGGAAACGCCTTCGTGCATGGCGAGCAGGTTTATGCAGACGAGAATTTGGTTGACAATCTTCGCAACCGTTCCAGTGCCTACGTCGCCCAAGCGAACGATATCTGCTCCCGAAGTCGCGAATACCTCGCGGCAGCGATCGACCGAATCCAGAGGGCCTCCTACCATGTAGCAGAGCTTTTTTTGGTAAGCGCCGCTCTCGCCGCCGCTGATCGGCGCATCGACAATGACGACATTTTGCGCAATAGCTCTATCGACAATTCTTTTCAGCGTCTTGGGCAAGACGGTGCTGTGGATCGCGACAATGGTTCCTGGCTTGATGCCCGCGAGCACGCCCGCCTCGCCAAAGAGAGCCGCTTCGACTTGCGTATCGTCGAGCACGGCGATCGCTACGAGATCGCCATACTCGGCTGCTTCTTTAGCTGAGCGCGCAACCTTGGCACCACATTCGCGCAGCTCCTGCAGCGGCTGTTCTCGGATGTCGTAGACTATGAGATCGAATCCCGCCTTTACGATATTCATCGCCATCGGCTTTCCCATCGTACCCAAGCCGATAAAGCCAACTTTTTTAATCGTCGATTGCATACTGCTTCGATATAAACATTTTTATATTGAGTGACGTGATCACCGCGGGTAGCCGCGCACTGATATTTCCTGGAGCCAATCAGCTACTGAAAGAAGGTCCATTTTTGATCGATCGGCTAATTATTTGTCTTTCTTCAGCGCTTCGCGAAGGAAGCTATAATCCACAATATCGCCCACGCTCACGGGTTTGTTTGCACCGAGCACTTTTTTTGCCGTCTGTATCGCCCTTTCGAGCACCGCGTCTTCCACGATTCCGTCCGACGAAAGACTATCGAGCATGTAGTCGTAGGCTTCTTCCGCTATGTCTTTGCTTACCGTAAACTTCTTTTGCGCAAAGGAGACAAAACCGCCGCGGTCGGCCTTGAAAGCATTCATCCCGCGCACGAACGCCCGCATCACTCTGCGAATTTGCCCTGGGTTGTTTTTTATCTTGTCGGTTGTTGCGACCAGTCCGGTGAGCGGTTCATGGAGAATCTTACCGGCGTAAAAAAGCTCCCGATAACCCATTTTTTTAAGCTGAATGTTTAGAGGCAATGACATCATTGCAGCCTGAACCGTCCCCGCCTGCAGCGCGGCAAAGCGCACCGTGTCTCCACCCAAAGGCACGATCGTGACATCCCGGGTGGGATCAAGCCCCAAGGCCCGGAGGGATGCGCGCGCCGACAAATCCGTCGTGGCTCCAAACGAGCTCACGGCGACTTTCTTGCCTTTAAGTGCTGCGGCCGAGGTGATTTCCGGACGCGCCATGAGCGAGTGAAACACTTTTGAGAAGTCCATGCTGAGAACCTTGACGGGGATACCCTGGACTGCGGCGCGGATGCCCGTGCCGGCGCTGTAAATGAAATCCACGTCGCCCGAGACCAGCGCCTTAATGCCCAGATCGGCGCGCATCGAAACGTAGAGGAGATCGATCCCCTCGTCTCTGTAGAAGCCTTTCTGGATACCGTAAAGCAAGGGCCCGATGGAAAGCGATCCGCGCACCGAGTGGCTGACGATGACCCTCTCCTGCGCACCGGCTGAAACGGCGAGCGCCGAGCAGCACAACCAAATGCTAAAGCTCAGAGTACGCTTGATCATTTTAGGCTTCACCTCCGGAGATCCCCAACTCTTTTCCGCCATCTTTCTCTAAGATCTTTTCAAAAGCCAACGCGCCGAGAGCGACATCGGCGATACCCTGCCCGGCGTTGTTTTTGAACAGTGTGATTTGTCGCTCGGATGTGCGGCCGGGGACCTCTCGGTTCAGGACTGCCGCGAGCTCGTGGATCTTATCCCAGGAGGTGATGCCGGATTGAACCGGGTCAAAAAGGTCACCCTGCTCATCTTGGATCGCCTGGGACTTGGAGCAAACCACGATGAGGTCGGAGCGCCTTATGGTCTCGTCATCGAGCTCGCGCCGCTTCTTGCGAATGAAGCCGCCCTTCACCAATCCTACGTTGCTCGAGACGATAGAAGTGATATGGACGCCTTCCTCGAGCCAGCTTCCGTCCAGGACGGCAACGCTGGCATTGGTGGCGGTGAGAATAATATCGACGCCCGTAGCTGCTTTTCGCGGCTCGTCAACGGCTTCCACCGGGAGATTAAATTTCTCGATCATTTCCTGAGCCAAGGCCTCACGGTTTTCGCGAGTGCGGGTATAGACCTTGATCTTTTCGAGCTGGTAGAGCTTGGAAAGGGCGACCAGATGAGCTCTAGCTTGATTCCCCGCACCAAACAGACCTAAGGCTTTTGCGTCTTTGCGCGCCAGCGCCGCCGTCCCGACGGCGCTCGTCGCCGCGGTTCTCAGTTCGGTGGCGGCGTGACTGATCGGCAGCTCTTGACTGGTAGGATTTCCAACAAGGATCCCCCGCAGCTCAGCGGTTGAAGCGTCGTAGAGAACCGTGACCGGATGGCCGTGAAAGACCGACTTCTGATGGTCGGGGAACTGTTTCAGCAGCTCGCAGTGACTCATGTAGCCCGTCATGCCTAGAAAGGGCGCCGCTCCGTGATGGATGCTGACGCGCACACCATCGGGTGTATGGGTTCGCTGCCGCGGATTGTTAAGAACCGGATTTCTTCCCCATTCCCGAAACGCCGTCTCGACCGCCTTGATCGCTTCGCGATAAGGAATGATTCCTTTGAGCTCGTCGGGTTGGATGATCCGCACCATGTTTTCGTTCCTCCCTATTTTTCCTCGCTACCGTGTATCAACAGGCCGTCGGTGTGTAAAGGGTGTATCTACCTCGGCGCGGAGCCAAACCTGTGAGGATTGTGTTCCAGATGCTGAAAAATCGAACAGACGATCAACCTTTATCTGGAAGGAAAAGTATCAACGCACATGATGCGCCTCTCGTTGAGTCCGGTCTTCAACAGTAGCTGTGCTAACCGCTATCCGCATTGGTTCGCCTTAGCAGCGAGTTGTGGGATCAGCGGCTATGCGTTGGGGCAAACGCGAAAAGCTGACCGAGTCGCCGCCCATCAATGGATCTGTTTAACCAGCGGCAGGTTGGATCTCGATAACGACGAGCTGATGCTAATTGGAATTCTTGTGATGGAACCGAAACGGCGAGTGTGTCTATCTCGAGTCACTCGCTAGGAGTACAGATACCTATCTCGTAAGCGATTGACACGGCTATTTGCTCAGACACGCACCTCGATTTCCCAAATGTTTTTTCCGAGGCGTTCTCCTCGAATCCTCTATGCCACAGCCGCGCGCCTGCTGGTGGGAAAAACCAGTTGATCCGAGCGAACGACATCAATGTTAAAGTTATACGCGGGAGAGCGAAATTGACTTAGCGCAAACGTTTGGCCCTCCGCTCGACTTGCATGGATACAATCTTCCGGAACCGTGACGAAATAATTTCGAATGTGAAACCCTATAACCGCATGATAGACGCAGTTGTTCGAGCCGATGCCGGTTACGACCACTCGGTCACGACACGACTGAAGGTCGAGTTTTCGGAGCTCCTCTTCCATGGTCGTTTTGTAAAAGCAGTCATGGGAAAACTTCTGGACGATGATCTCGCCAGGCAGCGGCACCAACTCGTCGACGAAGTCGACCGCCGGCGTGTCGACGATCAGGGAATACTCCTTGCCGAAAACCGTAAATTCGGGATGGTCTTTGGGGCGCACCGACTGAATATGAATGATCTTGCCATTAGCGTCTCTAAATCGGTCCAACAAACAGCGGATCTTTTGAATCACCGGCTTGAGGGTCGGGCCATGCCTTTCGCAGCCTTCGCGCTGCATATCGACGATGATGAGCCCGGTATGTTCCGGAGAAAGAATCGTTTGCGCACCGCTCATAAGCACCTCCGCATGACTTGTTGTGATGTCTACCTTTTACTGAGAGCTTGAGTCAAATAGGTGTCGTCGAAATATTTCCCTGTTGGCTCCGAGCTGTCGACGATTTTCAATAGCGCCGATATATTCGGCTTCGTGAGTTTGATTTCGAGATCGTCAGCGTAATAGTCCAATGCTTTGCGTTCCACCGCAAGATCCCCGCGCATGCCTTGTGCACTTCCCATAGCAATCGCTTTGTCCTTGTTTTCTCGGATAAAGTCCATTGCCTTAGCTTCCGCTCTGAGAAAGCGCACGGTGTCGTCCGGATGGGCGGCGGTGAATTCTCGGGTCGATGCCACTACTGTGGAGGGAAATTCGGCGAGCGAGTCTCGCGTGTCCAGGAGGACAGGAAGACCTTCTTTTTCGGCTTGCACGCGCTGCCCCGGAGTCAGCGGCACAGCCTGAACTTTTCCCGCCCTGAGAGCGGCCATGCGTGCGGCGGTTCCCCCTTCGATATTCACTAGCGTGTAGTCGCGGTCCTTTAGCAAACCATTCCTTTTGAGCGACTCTGTGACGGCAAACTCCCCTAGCCCACCGATGCCGGTGATGCCAACGACTCTGCCTTTGAGATCGCTCACCGACTTGAAGCCTTTGGCTCCCATCAGCGCGTAACTCATCCGGCTCAAATGGCCGCCGATGATCACCACGGGGGCGCCGCGCGCAATACCACGGAGAATTGCCACGCCGCCGGCAATCACGATTTGCGCCTGGCCACTCATCAAGAGCGCCATCATAATCGGCCCGCTGCTGGCGAGCGTTACGGGGCGCACTTCGAGTCCCTCCTGGGCAAAATAGCCCATGCCGCGGGCAACGGCTGTCGGCAGGCCCGTGTTCCAGCTCGTCGAAACCAATGCGACCGTGAGGACAGGACGATCCGCGGCGGCCGCACGATTGCTACTCGTTAAGATGCCGAAGATGATTAGTGTTACGAGCGTATGTTTCATGAAACCAGTTTGAGCGAATAACCATTATCTAGCAAATATCGAGCCCCGCGCACAATCTCTTCAAAGGTTATCTAAACAACCGGAATCGGCGCCCTCTGAATGCGTGTTCAACGGATACTCGATGGAATATGCCTGCCGCTATCTCGCGGCTCTGCTGATCGGTTTACTGAAAGGGCGCGGCAAAGAGGAAGTGCTGTCGTCCCACTACTCGCCGGTTGCCGATTATTGGGAGCGGGCGCGCCTGGTCCCGGAGATCGATGAGATTGCGCTCGGCTCATTCAAGCGCAATGAGCCGCCGGAAATCCAGGGGACAGGCTTTGTGGTGCTTCTACAAAACGGACAGCTTTGAAGCAGCGATTCTAAAGGCCGCAAATCTTGGTGACGACGCCGACACCACCGCAGCCATCTGCGGCCAGCTCGCCGGTACATTTTACGGCGAGTCCGGCATCCCCGAGAAATGGTTGTAACACCTGGCAATGCGGCAAGAAATTTCAGCTCTCGCTGATCGCCTTTTCGAAGCTGATCGGTAGCGCGCCCGATCCCAAATCGTTGGTAATGCATCACTGCAAGGCCTGACCATGGCGCTGACCCCGGCCTTCCCCTGGCGAATAACTCAATACTCAGGCCCGACCCCGATCCGCGTGCCCTCTCAGGAACGTCTGTGCCCTCTTGACCTGCCTGCTAATGGGCGACCCAGTTCAAATTATCTCTGTTGTCCTCTCGGAATTCTCGGCACCAAGCGCTTCTAATATACGCGCTTTCCGTCTTTCAGTGGAAAAGTAGCCTCCCCCCTTTCCTCCCCCCGGTAATCATTTGGCGTGTTTTCAGCCCTGGGGCGTAATCTTGCCGGCGAATGACTGGGCCACGATCTTGCCATCCCGCACGACGAAGGTGTCTGTAGCCAACTCGTACACGTTGTCGGCAGTCTCTGCGGCCCACACAATATAAGCATAGTCGCCCTCGACGGATTGCTGCTTCATGCTGAACGTTGCGCCAGGTTTTCCAAACTCCGCAATCATCGCCTTTAACAACGGCCTGATCGCGTCGGCTCCCCGGCGCGGTCCGTCCGGCGTGAACAGGACAGCACTCGGCGCGTAGTCAGATAGAATGCCCTCGAGGTCGCCCTCGTCAAAACACTTTAAGTGGTGTTCTAGAACGTCCTTCGTCGAAGCCATTTTTTCAATCCTCCTTCGTTGATGCTGACTGTTCGCTTCATCAATCGCCGTTTGCTTGAGTTGTATCTTTCGTAGCCGTCGCCGCTGAGCCAGCCGAGGCCGACTACTACAGTCCAAATTCCCCCTCCAGGTGAACATTCAGGATGCCGTTGGTGCGCCAGCGTATGAGTTTTATCCCAATAACCCAGGAGCGATCAATCCTATCCTAGCATCGCCGTTCGGTTGTCTTCCCATCACTTGATTACCATGTTCGCCCAGATTCATAAGCGGCGTAAGGCTTGGTCCCCCGCGAGGATCTTATTTCTATCCGGACGGGGCGGGACGGCTGCAAGCGCTCTTGTTGCCGGAGACCGCTCCAGCCGCGATTCGGTTCGCAGCAGAAGCTCCTCAGGCGACAGGAATGATGCCGCGGCCCGCCCCACGTGTTCAACGATTATTGCTGCGGGAATTGTTCCAGCCCCGTGTTCCCGTCCGAGGACATCGCAGCCGGTCCGGCGTGCCCATCGCCATCAAAGGGTGTATTGGCAATCACTCCGCAGGCCGCTTGAGCCTGTGCTGGATCGGCGAACCAGAAGACCAGGTGGTCCAAGTCCGACCGGAGCCGGGGAGTACCGGGAGCGTCGACGAAGGCCTCCGCGACGATCGCATCGACCTTGAGCGACCCGATGCCTGCCGGGTTCGTGGTGAAGTCGCCGATATATTCCACCGTGCCGAAGGACGGCATCGCAAATGCGTCGGCCGAGGTCAAGAAGACCGCGAAGTCCGTGTCGGCTGGCAGACCACGGGCATCCAAATTCAGGGTATCTATGCCGAGCGTATCCTCCTTATGGAGCACAGTCACGTCCGCCTTTGCCTGGGATAGGCAATTAGCAACTCCGGCCGATGCTGGAACCAAGCCAAAGCTGATAGCTGTGAGCGCGTGCGCCACACCGAGCGCGTACGGCACGGTCAAGCCGACTGCAACAAGCATGAGGGCAACAGCCCCCTGCGTCATTTTTCTCTTTTTCATTTTCTTGTCTCCCTTTCGAATCAATGTTTGTTATTTTTTACTTGTCTCTATTCATCAAAACTGCGCACATCCCACGTCTACAAAATTGACTATTAGGTCATGAATTGCCTCCTTACCGATCACTGAAGCGTCAGCGTAGCCTCTCCGCCCTTGCCTCGTATGCAAGGAACGCTACGACACAAATTTGAGTGGGGACTAAAAAGGCTCCGCTCAGAAAGGCGATACGGCTACTGCGCCTCGGCGATTACAAAACAGCGCCGAGGAGTATCGTGACGATTCAAAAGATTTCTTGTTGATGCACTTTCGTCGCTTATCGCAACGCATATGCCAAAGACATAAGCCAATGAAAATCACACGTTGGCAAGGAAGGAGATTTCGAAGTGTATCAAATCGATTACGGCGAATAGGCGATTTGCGCGCTAACGAGCGGATCGAACGGCGGCAGGCGACCACAGTCGGCGGCCCGAGTT
>JBLMXG010000284.1:0-8968 GCA_050257635.1 Chloroflexota bacterium | reverse complement strand
CTGCGGATCGCCATCGACAACCAGGACTTTAAGCTTGTCCTCAGCATCGAGGGTGAAACTGGCGACGGCGTTGCCGGCGAGACCCTCTTTTTTGAGCAGGACCTGGCCGGTATGCGGACCGGCCTGGCCCAAGCGGGTCTTAAAATTCACCGTGGTCTCGCCTTTGGGCGGCACGCCGGCAAGTTTTTGCTCCTTGCTCTGGCCGTCGATATTCAGTTGCACCAATACGTCTTTGATTTCCTGATCGGTGAAATTGCTCAAGGTCGCGTCGATCTGAAGCGGAATATCGACGCCGACGCCCTGGCTTGCGAGGCGGACCTCTTTGATGCTGCTGTTGAGCACCTTCTGCTTGCGACCGACATGCAACACCTTGATCGGGATCGACGGATCGACCCGCTTGAGCGACGCGACGGAAAATCGATCCCAGCCGGTAAGCGCGAGGTCGGTGATCAAGCGGATTTCTTTTTGACCCGCCGGCGCGCTCAACAATTCGTAGGCCTTGTCGAGGGCGGCGTCCAAATTGGCCGTGCCGTCGGCGATCTCGATCGAATCAAGCTCGCGCAGCAGCACATCCTTTTGACTCTTCAACCGAAAGCTTTCTTTACCGGTGATATTGGTCGGCACCAGCGCGGCTCGGTCACCGTCATCGAGGGCTGAAATCAACTGCCGGGCGGCATCCTTGGCTTGTTTAAAGCCATTGCCGTCGCCGCTCCAGGTCATGCTCAGCGAATTGTCCAGCAACAGCACCGCCGAGATCGGACCGCCGCCGGCGAAGAGCCCCGCGCCGGTTTGAAAAATCGGATTGGCAAGCAACAGAACGAGCAGGATGACCGCCAGAGTGCGCAGCGCCAGCAACAGCCAGTGGCGCAGCCGGTAGCTGCGCGAAATCCGCTTTTGCGACAGCAGAATAAAGCGCACCGCAGGAAAGCGGATGCGCTGCAGCCGGCGTCGATTCAAAAGATGAATCAAGATCGGCAGTGAGGCTGCGAGCAGGCCGAACAAAAATGCCGGATAGAGGAAAAAAACCGACATGCGCCTCAGCCCCTCCAGCTCAGATAACTCGCCAGCGCCTGATCCAGCGGCGTCGCCGTCGAGATCAGCTGATAATCGATGGCGTCGTCGTGGCATTGCTTGCGCATGTCGGTGATGAATTCCTGCACCACCTGCTGGTAGGTCGAGCGGATGGCGCGCGGATCGGTGACCACCTGCAAATTCGCCGTTTCCAGATCTTCGAACAGAATGTTGCCGTCGAAGGGCAAGCTGATCTCCGCCGGATCGAGCAGGTGAAAGACGATCACGTCGTTGCCCTTGAAGCGGAACTGGCGCAACCCTTTGAGAATCTCCCCCGGCTCATCGAGCAGGTCGGAGACCAGAACGATCAGGCCGCGCCGTTTGACCTGGCCGGCGATGTCGTCGAGAATTTTTCCCACTCTGGTTTCGCCGCCGGGACCGCGCTTTTCCAAAGCGTGAAGGATCTGCGTCAGGTAGTCGCGCTTGGCACGCGGCGGGATAAAGGCTTCGATGCGATCCGAAAAAGTCACTACGCCGGCGGCGTCTTGCTGCTTGAGGATCAGATAGGCGAGCGACGCCGTCAGAGTGCAGGCGTAATCGAATTTGGTGACGCCGTCCGAGGCATAGTCCATCGACGCGCTGGCGTCGAGCAACAGGTAGGCGCGCAGGTTGGTTTCGTCTTCATACTCCTTGATGAAGTAGCGGTCGAACTTGCCCAGCGCCTTCCAATCGATGCGGCGGATTTCGTCCCCCGGCGAATACTCGCGATGCTCTTCGAACTCGACGCTGAAACCCTTGGCGCGGCTCTTATGAATGCCCGACATCATCCCTTCGACCACCCAGCGGGCGCGCAGGTAAAGGTTTGAAATCCCCGCCAGCACCTTGGGGTCGAAATAGTTTTTATGGGCGTCGGCCATGCTTTTTACTCAACGCGCATCGATAATAGAAGAGCGAAGATCGCGGTCTTCGCTCTTCATCTTTCGTCTTCAAAATCAGTGGCATAGGTTCAGGCAATTTCTACCACCAGCGTTTGTGATAATCTAGCCAGCTTTGCCAACCCTGGTTGCGGCCTTGGTAAGTGGGATTTCGCTCCTGAAATTCCAGGTACGCAAGAATGGACGGCGCGGCGTCGAGACGCGCCAGCACCCCGCGCTGAAAGACTAGACAAGCTCTTTCCGCGACTGCGCCGGTCCAAGCATCCGCGCGGGGTTTCACCCCCGGATGGTGGAACTTGGCATCGCGGTAGAGCTTGGCGTGATAGGCGTCATGGGCGATCGCACCGGCGTACCAGAGCGCGGAATGATTCCATGTCGCGGCGCCGACGGTGAAAGTCGATGGCGTTGCCCAAGCGCGCATCCCGCTCCGTTTGCCCTGGCGTATCAAGCCCAGATAAGCACGGATGAGCGCGAACTCAGGCAGCGGCTGCAAAAGCGCGAGCGCCTCGCGGGTGCGCCCTTGAAACTCGGCGCTGCCGCGCACTTCGATGCCGTGGACGAAATCGTTTCGGCTGCCGCGGGAAAAGAAAATCTTGGCAAATTCCAAGTTACCGATTCCAGATTGCCTGCCGACTTGGAATTTTGAGTCGGTGATCGGGTATTTTACCGCGCCGCCCGGCCGTCCATGGACGGTTTAATGTCGGCGAGCAAGCGATGGATAATGTCGATGGAAGTGAGTCCTTCCCCTTGGCCTTTGAAATTCGGCACGATGCGGTGACGCAGCACCGAGGGGGCCAACGCCTGGATGTCTTCGATCGACACGGCGTAACGGCCTTGCAAGATGGTGCGCGCCTTGGCGCCCAGGATGAGATACTGCGAGGCGCGCGGGCCGGCGCCCCATTCGACATAGTCTTTTACATAGGGCAGCGCATCGGGGCTCTGAGGCCGGGAGCGCTGCGCCAAGGCGACGGCGTAAGAAATCACGAACGGCGAGACCGGCACCTTGCGCACCAGCTCCTGGTAGCGCAGGATCGCCGTCCCATCCATGACCTTGCGCGGCGCCGGCTTGTTGGTCGATGTGGTCTGCGTGACGATCTGCACTTCGTCTTCGAAGTTGGGATAGTTGATTTCGATGTTCAACATGAAGCGATCGAGCTGCGCCTCGGGGAGCGGATAGGTGCCTTCCTGCTCGATCGGGTTTTGCGTCGCCAGCACGAAAAACGGCAGATCCAGCGGATAGGTCGCGCCGCCGGCGGTGACTTTATATTCCTGCATCGATTGCAACAGCGCCGCCTGGGTTTTTGGCGGGGTGCGGTTGATTTCGTCGGCAAGCAATATGTTCGTGAAGATCGGTCCCTTGAGGAACTGAAAAGCGCGCCGGCCGGTGGCGGGATCTTCCTGCAAAATATCCGTACCGGTGATATCGGAGGGCATCAAGTCCGGGGTGAACTGAATGCGATTGAAGTCGAGATCCAAAATTTCCGCCAGGGTGCCGATCAAGAGAGTCTTGGCCAGACCGGGCACGCCGACGAGCAGGCAATGGCCCTTGGCGAAAAGCGCGATCAAAACTTCCTCGATCACTCGGTCCTGGCCGACGATCACCTTGCGAATCTCGCCGAGCATGGTGTCGCGTTTGACGGCGAACTCCTCGATCTCGGCGATCTCGTGTTGCTGTATCTCGGTTGCTTCCATGGGCGTCCTTTTTATCTGGATTAATTGGCGGCGACCAGCTTGTCCAGGGTGGCTTTGGCCAGCCGAGCCTTCTCGTGCTCGCCGAGCGCCGCATAGGCATCGGTCAGCAAACGGTAGATAAGCGGGTTGAACGGATTGATCTCGATCGCTTCCTCGAGGGCGGCGCGGCTTTCCTTGAAATGCTTGGTCGCTTGATAGGCGCGACCCAATTGCACGTAGGCGTTGGCGTTGTCCGGGTCGACGTCCAAAGATTTTTTGAACAGCGGCAGGGCCTCGTCGGGGCGATTCATGGTAATCATCACCCGACCGAGCTTGTTGAGAATCACCGGCGAGTGCGGGCTCGCCTGGAGGGCGCGCTGATATTCGTTGGCCGCGGCCACGGCGCGCCCCCTGGCGAGCAATTGATCGGCGAGATGGGTGCGGTTTCGCGCCACGGCGGACTGGATTTCTCGAAGCTCCACCACGTCCTCGTCTTCGCGTCCGTCTTTTTTGACCTTTAACCGGCGCACCCGGCTGCCCTCGATTTCCTTCAGTCCCTTGGCTTTGAGAAAAGCTTTCCACTTGGCTTCGAAGGCGTCGAAGGACATGCCGTAAACTTGCTCGATCGCCTGGGGCGTCGGTTTGTCATGGAGCGTGCTCAACAGCTCACGTATGCCGGCCCGCCCTTTGCTCTGATTGATGAAATCCACCGCCGAAGCGGCTTCCGCGTAGGCGAGCTGAACCTGCTCCGGAGTGTCGAGATGGATCAGAGAAGGCTCCATTTCTTTAAAGCCGACAAACTCATTTTTCGCCAGCGCGTGCACCAACAGCGTCTGATTGGCCGGCGTGAGGTAGTCCTCGGCGGCGTCGGTCGGCGGCGCCGGCTTGCGCCAGCGGGTTTCATAGAATCGCGCCATGCCCTCGTGCAGCCAGATCGGCGCCTGGTTATTGCTCAAGCCGACGATCGCGTAATGCTGGTATTCGTGGCTGAGCGAATCGAGCCAACGGTAACCGAAGGTCAGGGCGCGCGGCGAGATGATCATCAGCTTGTTGAATTTGCAAATGCCGACCGCTCCGGTCTCTTCGATGTCGCGTAGCGACAGGGTCGAGATGGCGTTGAAGCTGGTAGCGTCGGGAGCGATCTCGACGCGGACTTTTTCCTTCGGGTAATAGCCGAGCTCGGCGCCGGTGGCTTGATAGCTCTTTTCCAGTGTGTCGAGCGCGAGGGGGGGCAGGATGCCGTCGCGCTTTTCGTCGAGGAACAAAATAAAGTGCGCGCTCTCGTAGCGCTTGAGCGTCTTGTGCACGTCGACGGTGAGCTGGGTAAAAAGCTTGAGCGCTTGACGGCGCTGGTTCGATGAGTCGATCGCCAGGGCGCGATCGAGCAGCGCCAGCGCTTCAGGGTAGCGGCCTTGATAAAACTTGACCCGGGCGTTGAAATCCAGGGCGTCGGCTGACTGGGGATTTTCCTTTAACGCTCCGGCGGCGAGCGCTTCGGCTTGCTCGATGTGCCAGGCATCGAGCAGCTCTTCGCCGGCCTTGAACTTTGGCTCCGCCTCCGCGGCGCGCGCTTGCACCGCCAGCAGCAGGGCAAGCAGGAGAGCGGAAAAAAACGACACTCGATACTTCAAAGGGGAATCACTCGGAAAGGTTCTTAAAATAACGCTCGATCTGCTCTTTCATTTGCGGCGGCACGCCCTGTTTGAGCGATTCCAGGATTTCTTCGCGGAAGTTGCGCGGCGCTTTGTATTCGTCTTTGCCCGGCAGGCGGAACTTCTCCGTGTCCAGGCCGGTAAAGCCGTTTTCAATCTCGAACTCGGGAAACTGTGGCATGCCGGGCAGCGTGATCATTGATCCGTATGGGAGAAAGCGCCCGCCCTGGCGGAACAGCCGGGTCACCGGCATGTTGCCGAGCTGGCCGCGCTGCGCCATCTGCTGCATCGACGATTGCATCTGCTGCTGCGACTGCGACAGGCGCTCCAGCGCGTTCTGTTCCGGCGGCACGGCGCCGCGCGCGTCGAGCTGGCCGAGCCGATTGTGCGCGCTGCCCATGGATTTGCCCGCTTCGCCGATGTTTTGGACGATTTTCGGATCGAGCTGAGGAAACAGTTGAAACAGCGAATCGAGCTTTTCGTGCAGCGCGTCGGTGCGCTCCTTTAAAACATCCTGGCGATGCGCCAGATCGCGCAGATTGCGCTTGTCGGCATCGCTCAGCGCCCGCACCGGTTCGCCCAGCAGCGATTCGAGCTCGGTCTTGATGTTGTCCAGACTTTTTTCGGCGCGTTGGGCGCGCGACTCCTGGGCGGCGCTCCGTTTCTTGGCCAATTCCTTGCGCATGAAGCCGTCGCCTTCCTTGAACCCGGGGAAATCCTTGTTGCTCAGCTTGGCGATGAGGTTCTTGAGCAGGGAATTCATCGTCGCGTCGTCCATGTTTGTCAGCAGGTTCGGATCATCGGGTCCCTCGCGGTCGGGGAACAGCTCGGTCAGTTGACCAAGCTCGGCCACCGCCTTCTCAAGGAAACGATCGAGCTTGTCTTTGAGTGCCGCGTCGCGCTCGCTCAAGGCGGAGTTGTTGACCCCTTCGGTCTTGACCAGAATCTCCTGCTGCTCGCGCGCGATCTCTTGCAGCTCGTTGTTCTGGCGCTGCATCTCGCCCTGCATGCGGCCCATGCCCGAGGCCATCGCCGAGCGCTGCGCGTTTTGCAACGCCGCGACCATCTGCGCCATCTGGTTAAATAACTCCCGGGCGAGCTGGCGCGCGCCTTCGATGTCGCCGGCCTGGAGTTTTTTGCGGATTTCATCGAGAGCGCGCTGCATGTCGTTGAAGCCGAGCCCCTGCATCGCTTCCGGGTTCATGAAATCGTCCGGCATCTGCTGGGCGAGCTGCGACACTGCGCGCTGCAGCGCATCTAGGGTTTTCGACAGCTCGGCGATCTGCTTCATGACGGCGTCGAGGTTCTTGTCGCCGGTCTGAAGTTTCTCCAAGGAATCCATCAAACGCTCTTGCGTGCGCGCCAGATCCTGCGCCGTCGAGGCGAGCTCCTGGGCCTTCATCCGCTTGCCGATGTCTTCGGACAGAAGCGACATGCGCTCGAGCTCGGCAGCGACTTCATCGCGGGCTTTGAGCTTGTCCTCGTGATTTAACGCCTGCTGTTGTTTGCGCCACAGCTCGTCCTTGGTGAATTCCAAATTGCGCTTGAGCGACTGGAGATCGGTCCAGGTGGCGAAATCGGACATGCGATCTTTTTCTGTGCGAGCCATGACCTCCTCGGTGCGCTTGAGCGTCTCGGCGAGATCTTGCTCGAACTGCTGTGCCATCTCCTGCGCCGCCGGAAGCGGTTTCTCGCCGGGCACCGGCGTTTCCAGGTGATCCGCCAAGAGATTGACCATGCGCTGGTTCAAATCGTTGACCATCTCGGCCAGCTGTTGATGCTCGCCCTTGAGGTTTTTAAGCTTCAGACGAAGCGAGTTGGAGGTGCCGATCTTCGGCCCGGAGATCGTGTCGTTGTCATAGACCTGAAGAAAAAAGAGCGCTTCGTCGCCGTCGCGTAAAGCCAAGCGGCCAAGGTCCCATTTGTACTGGTCGCGCACGATGAGCCGCTTGCCGTCGGGTTTCTGCAGACTGAGTTTATCTTCCCGGTCGCCTATCTTGACGACCAGAGCGACCTCAGCTATGCCGAAATCGTCGCGCGCGCCATATTCCAGCGTCAGGTTCTCGTCGCCGTTGACTTCCAGATCGGCGGTCGGCTGCAACAGCTCGACCGTCGGAAAACCGTCCGGCTTGACCTTCAGCTCATAGGTAATCGGCGAGTTGCGAAAACCATGGGCGTCTTCCACCAGGATTCGGTACGACTGGGATTGAAACAGCACCAGGTTGGCTTGCACTTTGCGCCCATCGATTTTGAGCGGGATTTTTTTGCCGTCATCCATGACGATTTCGGCTTTGACTACGTCTTTGGTCGCAACCGCTTCGAGGTGAAGGGTCGACCCCTTGAGCCCTTCGATGTTCCCTTCGGGCACCGACACTGAGCCCAGGCCGGTATAAGCCGGCGGATAGAGGATCAATTGGACGTTGGCGATTTCCGGCGCGTCGACCGCTTCGGCCGCGTAGGTGGCCGATGCAAAAGGGCCGGTGATCGCGCGGTAGCGCAGGGATTTTTCCAGGCGCAGGATTTTGGCGCTGAACCTGCCGGCGCCGAGATTTTCCATCGGAATTTTTTCCGTACCGATAAGCTCGCCGCGCTCATCGGTGCCGGTCCAGGTGACCAACTCCAGCGATGCCGGAATGGCGCCGGCGGTGGCGGCCTGGATCGTGACCGGCGCGCCGCGCACGACGCGAACCCCTTTGGGCTCGATCGCGATGGTCGTTTGGCTCGGTGGGAGGTGGTCGAGGGGACGAGTCAGCATGCTGATCGTGCCGCCTACCCACGCTGGGTTGAATAACAGCATCGCCATCACCGGCAACAGCAACATTATAAACAGGCGCAAGCCGGCCCTCAGCCGCCGGCTGTCGATCAGCTCATCGATTTTGAGCGTGGCGACCTGATTGCGTGTTGTACGCAGCAGCGCCATCACCATCGAAGCGGAGAAACCAGGCGTACTTTTCGCCTCGCTCACCTGCGGGTAGAGCTGCAACGAGTTGATCAAATTGTTGCGCAGCTTGGGCTGCTTTTGTTCGATGTAAAGCGCCGCGCGTTCCTTTGACAGTCGGCGCAAGAACCGGAAAAGCGACCAGCCGATCACCGCCGCGAGCACGACGCTGGTGGCGACGCTGTAGACCAAGGGCGCGTAAGGAAAAAGTTTTTTCAGCTCGAACACGCCCGGACCGAGAGCGAGCAAGAGCAGAGCGCAGATCGCCGTCAGGCAAAGTCCTTCGAGCCCCTGGAGGATTTTGAAACGCCGAATGAAGCGCTTCAGGAACGAGGAGAGCTCTTGATATTCTTCTTGTCCCATAATCGGCGAATAGCCAGCATCTTATCGCCGAAAAAACACCTTGTCCATCCTGCCGCGGTGCGTTGGGTCGGTGGCAAGAGCGCAAGTCTTATGCTATGCAATTTCGATACACAAGCGTCAGGGAGAAAGGATTTCACGGCGGGCATGGATAATTTGCAAACGGAGGATCTGCGCCTCCACGAGGGACATGAAGACGAATTCGGCGAAGACGGCGAAGAGATGGTCATGGATGAAAACCATCCCATGTGGCGCTCGGAGCGGATCACACTCAACTCGGTGGGCATCGATATCGGTTCATCCACGTCGCATTTGATTTTCTCCCGTTTGACGCTGCGCCGCCAGGGGGTTGCCCTGTCGAGCCGTTTTGTCGTGATCAATCGGGAAATCATTCATGAGTC
>JBLMXG010000283.1:0-9326 GCA_050257635.1 Chloroflexota bacterium | reverse complement strand
GGAGACCTACCGGCTGCTGCGCCGATATCCGTGGCCGGGCAACGTGCGCGAGCTTAAGAACGTGGTTCAGACCGCCCTGTTGATGCTCGAAGGCAATGAACTCAAACCCGAGTTCATCCCGGAACGCATTAGAGATGCGGTTGTCGGTAGCGAAAGTCATGACGAACCGGAATGTTCGTTCCGTATCGGCACTTCACTGGACACGGTGGAAAAAGAATTGATCCGCATGACTCTCATTCACGTTGGAGGGAACAAGAAGCTAGCGGCGAGCCTTCTCGGGATCAGCCGCCGCGCGCTCTACGATAAACTTAGGAAGCATAAATTGCTCTAGTGTGCATATTCTGCGCAGCTGCACTAATTCATTCTTCTCTTAAATGACCGCGTTTTCAGGTGTTTTAATATTTATGAAATTTGTTTTCATAGGCTCGTGTGAAAAATACTCACACAACGCGCTCCGATGAACGCCATAGTGTGAAGATCTTCGACCAATAACGCTAAACCGCGTCGCAGTAATCCTACCGACGGACTGCAAGTTCCTGTACTTGCGGCTTTTTCTTCTTTGGTTTCAATCTTGCTCAAAACCTGTCAGCCGGGAGGAAGTTCATGGATAAATCCGCTGCGACTAATCAGAGTTTTCGAGCCAATGCCTATTTCGAGCCGGACATTCTGACTGCGCACCAATACTTCAAGGTCTTTCGGCAAAAATCGCAATTCGTGCCGGAGGAGAAACTGATGTTTGCCGTGCTGACCGATGCGATTGAGTGTTTCCAGAAGTATCTCGGGGCCAGCAGTCGGCGCTACCGCAACCTATTCTCTGAGGCTGAGGCCTGGATTACCAGCCGGGAGTCTTCGGCGCCATTTTCCTTCGAGCAAATCTGCGAGGCCCTTAACATCAACCCGAATTACCTTCGCCTCGGCTTGATGCAATGGCGCGTGACCAACGAGTCGCAGAAAGGTCCGCGCAAGCGCATCCGCGAGCCGCTGCGTTATCAATATCGGGTGAAGAACAACCGCGTTACCGCTTAGGAGAGCAATAGTTGCGCGCCAGTCGGTGGAGAGGCGCGAATCCAAGCGAAACACGAAAGCCGGTAACGAGCATGGCACGTTGCGGGCCATGCGGGTCGAGAGCGATCATGCCGGATGAGAATATCAATTCTGCGGGCAGCAGAATCATGCTGGTCGGATCTGACTACAAGCAGATACTGGAAAGGCGTTTTCAAGCCGCGGGTTGTCAAGTCGTCAAAGTGCGCAACCACGAAGCGGCATTCGACCAGGCTCGACACGAAATATTTGACAAGACCGTGTTGGTGTCGCGGGGCTCGTTGATCAATGTCGCAGAAACAATTTTTAATTTGCGCGATCTGAACCGCTCTATGGAAATCATTGTCGTCGTGGATCGATTGGACAGGCAAATCAACCGCTTCTTGCGCCAGCTGCTGGAGCATCCGATCGAAGGCACTAGGATCGTAACCCGCCGGCAGCTGCAGCAGCAGATGCACTTGGTCGCGCCGGCGGCACCACCCGGGAACTCGGCCTAGAAACTTTACGCCTCGGCCGCGAGCGCAGAAAGTATGATGACGATACAAACATCGGTCACCTTTTTCCGCCGCAGGCTACTGCAGACCAAGCTCGCAGTCTCTTTATGCGCGACCCTCTTTCCGGGGATGGTCGCCGGACTGACTCCCGATTTTCCCGAGATCAACTTGATTCGCGGCAGGACAGCTGCCGGGTATCCCTATTTGAACGGCGGCATTAGTTTCACTGAACAGCGTGTCATCGAACGCGCCGCCCATCATTACAATCTCAAAATTATTTTCGCGCGCCGCACCGGCACTCCGATCACGCCGGCCTTCGTCATGATCGGTGCAAACAAAGGGCGCGAGGTCGAGAAAATTGCGCTCGGCGCGCCGTGGTTCCTCATTCGGTTGCCGCCCGGCGGCTACACGATATTGGCGCGTTTTAAAACTCAGGTCGTAGTAGCGCGCGATGTGTTGATCGGCGAAGGACGGCGCCGAACCTATGTTCTCCGCGGAGATTGAAGGGAACCGGTGAGCCCGGGGCGCCGAGCTTGCTGAAAATCAATTCAAACCAGAAGGAGGTTACCATGGCGGGGAAATTCTTATCGAGCCGGGTCATAATCGCTCTGGCCGTCGCAGCACTGGCGCTAGCACCGCTCGTGTCTGCGCGCGCCGCCGATCGAATCCGCCTATCCTATATTTCGGACTCGCCGGGGTCATCCGCTCCCTATTGGATCGCTAAAGAAGCGGGGTTTTACAAAAAGTACGGCCTGGATGTGGAGTTGATTTTTATCAACGGCAGCACGCGAGGTATCCAGAGCTTGATCGCCGGCGACCTGGATTTTACCGGCGCCGTCGGCACGTCCGCCATCAACGGTAGATTGGCGGGGGGCGATATTTTCATCATCGATAGCCTGGTTAACACTCTGCCGTATTACATCATCGGGAAGCCGTCGATTAAATCGCCCGAGGATCTCAAGGGCCGGACTCTGGCGACCCATATCCCGGGCACCTCCGCCGATTTCGCCGTGCGCCTGGCGCTGCGCAAATTCGGCATCAATTATAAAGATATTCGCGCGGTCATGGTTGGCGGCTCCACGGCCCGCGTTGCCGCGGTGATCAACGGCCAAACGGATTTCACCATGGTGACCGAGCCGGGAAAGATTCAGGGCGAAAACGCCGGCATGAAACTGATCATCGACATGGCCAAGCTCCAGATTCCGTTTCAATTTAGCTGCACGGTGACGTCGGGCAAGAATATCCGCGAGCGCCCCGAAATGGTCGAGAGGATGGTCAAAGCGATGGCTAACGCGGTGCATTTCTTCAAGACCAATAAGAAAGAGTCGATCCGGATCATGGCACAGTACACCCGCGGCGCCACATCCGCTGTGCTCGAGGGCTCATGGGCGGCCTACGCGGAGCTTCTCGAAGACGACTTGCATCCGACGATGGAGGGACTCACCGACACGCTGGAAGTGCAGGCGAGTTGGGATCCTAAGGCCGCGAAAGCCAAGGCGGCGGATATGGTCGACCTTCGCTTCGTCAATAATCTCAAGAGGAGCGGCTTTTTCGACGCGCTCTCCGGGCGCGCCAACATGACTCACAAATAACAAACGGGCGGTTTCCAAATGCTGGAGGTGACCATGAACAAACGCGTCAATTTCGTATTCCCGGCGCTTTTCACGGCGGTGTTTTTGTCTCTTCCGGCGGTCGTGGCAACCGCGCGGGCAGGCTCCATGTCGAAGCTCATCGAGGGAGCGAAGCGCGAAGGCAAGGTGGGCTTCTTTACGACAATGACGCTTTCGCAAAGCAAGAAAGTCGTCGATCGGTTCCAGAAAAAATATCCGTTTATCCAACCTCAGTTATTTCGCTCCGGCGGCGACGCGCTGCTCAACAAGATACTGACGGAAGCGCGCGGTGGGCTCTACGACTGGGATGTGACCTCGGGGCGTGGAGACATGGTGCTCGCGCTATCACAAATAAAGTTGCTCCAGCCCTTTCGGTCTCCCGAGAACAGCATGATCGATAAGGATCTAGTGGACGAAGAAGGATATTGGGCTGCCTATTACGTCAACCCGTTCGTGCTTGGCTACAACACCAATCTGGTCAAGAAGGACGAGGTGCCAAAGACCTACGACGAGCTTCTCGACCCCAAGTGGAAGGGTGGAAAGATTTCCATCGACGACTCGGCGTACGGGTTTCTCACCGGGCTGATTAGAGCCTGGGGCAAAGAAAAAGCCGTCGACTATTTCAAAAAGCTTGCCGCTCAGAAACCGTCGGTGATGCGAGGCAACACCAACCGGGTGCAGATGGCGATGGCGGGCGAGTATCCGCTGATCATCGCCTATGCGCCGACGATCCAAAGAGAGACTTCCAAGGGACACCCGATGGACTGGGTGCCGCTCGAACCTGTGCCCGTGCAGGTCAATCCGATGATGCTGGCGGCCCACGCGCCGCACCCGAACGCCGGCAAGCTGTTTATTAATTTCCTGCTTTCCAAAGAGGGGCAGGAAATGCTCGTCAAATTCAGGCGCATTCCGGTGCGCGAAGACGTCGAGCCCGATCCGCCGCGCCTGTTCCGCGGCTACAAACGCATCGTCGAGCATCCGGAGGAGTACAAGAATTTCAACGAAACGGTGAAGCTTTATCAGGAGATTCTCGGCATCCGCTGAGTCGCTGGACGGACGAAGAATTATTGAGGAGATCGGATCGCTGGTTCTAGCAACGGCACAGCAAACTGAAGCTACCCAGCTCGAAAGTGACAAGTGTGGAATCTCTCGAAATTGGAGGTACGATCATGAAGCGTTTATCTATCGTTGGTCTTTTCGCGACCGCCTGTTTTTTCTTTTCGATTACGATCGTCTCCGCCATTGACGTTCCCAAGTGGTGGATCGGGCCCAAAGACGAATATGATAAGTTGGTCCAGGCGGCGAAGAAGGAAGGGAAGCTTGTCTGGTGGAGCCATCCCGATCCGGAGTGTCGCCAATTAGTGGCTGGGCCTTTTGAGAAAGAGTACGGCGTTCAGGTCGAACACACCGAATACACGACGGCGCAGATCGTTCAGCGCGTGATACTCGAGGGCGCTGCGAAGGTTTATACCGTAGACGTCTCCAATTTGAGTGTGAATCATGTGCCCCGATTGGAAAAAAGCGGCCTGTTAAAAAAGCTTCCTTATAAAGAGCGGGTAAGCACGTATCACGATGTTCCCTCGCTGGTCAGCCCCAATAGCACTGCCGTGATCGGGTGGACCGCCCCACGCAGCCTCGCCTACAACACACAAAAAGTATCGAAAAACGACCTGCCCCGCAGTTATGACGATCTGCTGAACTCAAAATGGAAAGGTAAAATCGGGCTGGATGACGACCTTAAAGAGTACATCATTCTTTCCCAGGAATGGGGCCTCGAAAAAACCGAACAGTTCTTGAAGAAGCTAGGCCAGGAAAAGCCGAAATTTCACACTAACAATACCGTCATTACCCAGATGGTTGCGGCTGGCGAGATCTCCTTGGCGCCCGGCATTATTCGCAGAATTCCGTTGGCGGAATTCAAATCCAAAGGAGCCCCCATTGATTGGATTCCTTTAAAGCCGTTCGTTCCGATAGACCTTCTCCTCCAGGGCGTGATGACCCACGCGCCGCATCCTCACGCTGCCGAGCTGTTCGCGTATTGGATGCTTGGCTCTCCGGAGTGGCTCAAGGGCATGGATAAATGCGGCATGTACGGCAACGCCATGGTTCCGGGGAACCCGCAGCAGAAAGTGCTTAAAGACTTTAAGACGGTGTATTTCGGCTGGGATATGGGGGCCAAAGCTGCCAAGCAAAATCTTTCCCAGAAATTCAGAAGAGATGTCGGCGCGGAATAGGGAGACGTTGCGTTGAAAGCTCCCGCTCAGGTTACGGGGTTTAGCTGGGACCTCGGATTTATCACCGAGTACCTGAAGAAGTTCAATCTACGCTTCACCGTCTTTATTCTAATCATCACGGTGCTTGCTTACTTGACGCTTGTGCCGGTCGGTTTTCTTCTGTGGGACAGCTTTCATCCTGGGTGGGAACTCGGCGAGGTCGCAGCCACTACCGTGGCCAGTTACATCGACGTCTTTCATTACAGATTCTTCGAAATGGTATGGAACACACTCATCTTTGGGCTCGGCGCGACATCGCTCGCCGTGGGGCTTGGATTGATCTTCGCGTGGCTGGTGGAGCGCACGAACATGCCGTTTCGGAACATTATCTATGCGCTGCTTTTCGCTCCCGTGGCGATCCCGGGCCTGGTTTTCGGCATCTCGTATATTCTGCTTCTTAGCCCGGATATCGGTGTGCTCAACAAGAGCCTTATGGGTCTTTTCAATCTGCGAGACGCTCCGTTCAATATCTACAGCCTCACGGGTCTGATCTTCGTCGAAGGTATTCGTCTGACGCCCGGGAGCTTTCTCATGATGTCGGCGGTGCTGAAGAGCATGGATCCTTCGCTTGAGGAAGCCGCGTATACGACTGGCACAGGAATTCTCCGCACTGTCCGGGTGGTCACCGTCCCGCTGATGCTGCCGGGAATTCTTGCTGCGTTCATTTATTTTTTCATCACCGTGATCGAGTCCTTCGAGGTCCCCGCGATCATTGCGCTTCCCATGAGCCTGCAGCTTCTGACGACGAAGATTTTTTTCGCTACGCGCGCGGAGACCAGCTTGCCGCAGTATAGCGTCGCAGCCGCGGTCTCCATGTTGTTTATTCTCGCAAGCGCTTTGTTGATTTACAGCTATAGCCGCGCCACCCGTCATGCCGAACGGTTTACGACCGTTACGGGGAAAGCCTACCGGCCAAGACTCATTGACTTGGGCAAGTGGCGTTACGCGGCGCTGGCCTTTGCCGTTGTTTTTTTCTCGTTCTCGGTGATTTTTCCACTGCTGGTGCTGATCTGGGGAAGCCTCCTGCCTTATCTGCAGCCCCCTTCGATCGCGGCGCTTTCGAATGCTTCCTTCAGCAGCTATTTTAAAATTACCCAGGTGCCAAGTTTCGGGCTCGCGCTCAAAAATACCGCAATCGTCACCCTGATCGTAGCGACCGCGACGATGGTCCTGTCGTCGCTTGCCGCCTGGTTCGTCGTGCGCTCGCGCATACGAGGTGGCCGGGTCGTGGACCTGCTGACTTTTCTGCCGCACGCGATACCCAGCATCGTGTTGGCCGTCGGCCTGATCGTTTTCCACCTCAAATTTAACGACATCATTCCGATCTACGGCACGATCTGGATCATCATCGTGGGACTCACGACCAAAAGGATGAGCTACGGCAGCAGGATCATGATTGGCACGATGTTCCAACTTCACAAAGAGCTCGAGGAGGCTTCCGAAGTCTGCGGTGTTAGCTGGCTCAAGACCTTTTTTCTGGTCACCTTGCGGCTCCTGATTCCCGCGTTTGTGAACGGCTGGCTCTACGTGGCGATGCTAAGCATCGCTCTGTTCACCATTCCCGTCATGCTCTACACGCCAAAAACGATCGTTTTCTCGGTCTTGATCTGGAACTTGTGGGAAAGCGCAAAGGTACAGGATGCCTGCGCGGTGGGAGTGTTGATGGTGGCAATCACCTTTACCCTCGTATTCGTGGGGCAATACTTTGCCTCGCGCGCGAAGGTGCGGGAGGTGCTGACGCAATGAAGCGCGACGAAAAGAAACCCATGCTTCGAGTGAGCAAACTGGTTAAAAATTTTGGCGGCGCCACCATGGCCGTACGAGGAATAAGCTTCGAAGCCAAAGAAGGGGAATTCTATACCTTGCTCGGTCCGAGCGGTTGTGGCAAGACGACCACGCTTCGCTCTATCGCCGGGCTGGAGAAGCCGGACGGCGGAGAGATCTCCATTGGCGGCGAGACGGTTTTTTCTGAAGAGCAGCATATCTTTATCCCGGTCCATAAAAGAGGCATCGGGATGGTCTTTCAGTCCTACGCGATCTGGCCTCATCTGACGGTCTTCGACAACGTGGCTTTCCCGCTACGACACAGCAGTTGCGGAGTACCCCGAAGCCAGATCCGGGAGAAAGTTCTAAGAGCTCTTAGCCTGGTGCAGCTCGACGGTTTTGCGGACCGGCCCGCTCCCTTCCTGAGCGGCGGCCAGCAGCAGCGCGTCGCTCTCGCTCGTGCGCTGGTTTACGAACCTAAGATTCTTCTTCTTGACGAGCCGCTCAGCAATCTCGACGCAAAGCTTCGCGAAGAGATGCGCGTGGAGCTGAAACAGCTGGTCAGCCGCCTTAACATCACGACGGTTTACGTGACTCATGATCAGGCGGAGGCGCTGGCGCTTTCGGATCGTGTTGCGGTCATGAATCAGGGTCTCATCGTTCAGGAAGGCCCGCCGCGGGACATTTACCTCCAGCCGAAAGATGCTTTCACCGCCAATTTTATCGGTAGGGTGAATCTTTACCAGGGCAAAGTAGTTCACTCCAGCGGGACCAACGGCTTCGGCATAATTACGACGGCGATCGGTCAAGTCTCGTGTCCGTTGCCCAAGGAGGTAGCGGATGGCGACGCGGTCCAGCTGATGATCAGGCCCGAAGGAATCAGGATTCTCGAAGTCGGTTCGCAAGAAAAGAAAAACATCATTGATGGAGATGTCGAGCTGGTCACGTTTCTCGGCGATACCGTGGAATATCAAATTCATGTCCGGGGCGAGCGCTGCCGGGTAAAAAGCGACTCGCTCCAAGAAATTGCCAAGGATCGCAAAGTGAATCTCTATTTTCCGCCCGAACGATGTCTTGTCGTACGAAGCTAACAAACAAAGAGGTGACTATGAAGAGAGCACGATATATCGGCACATTGGCTGGATTGATCCTGGTGATCGGATTTGGCGCGGCATCAAGCCTGTATGCCGATTCCACCAACGAGAAGACGCTCAACGCTGAAGGCAGTAAGATTCAAGTCCGGTATCTGGGCGTTAAGGCCGATGTCGTTAGCGTCAAGCCGTATATCAAAGCGAAGGAAGGGAAGAAAAAAGGAAACCTCTGGTTAGATGTTGTCGTTAAAAACACTGGCTCCAATCCTCAAGCCTACAACATCTTTGGCCAGGCACAGACGATGAGCGGCGGCTGGGTCGGCGGCTCGATCAAGGCACCCAAAAAGGGAGAGATCGAGCCCGGGACGGAGACTACGATTAGTGTGAATACGCGCTACCAGGCAGAGTCGGTACCAAAGGAGATTCGCGTGGAGGTGTTGCCGCCTAAATAAAGTCGAATGATCAAAAAGGCGGTGCCCCATGAAAAGAAGAATCAATTTACCTGTGGCGATGGTTGGTGGATTGATTTTTTTGGGTACGGCTCCCAAGGCGATGGCCGATGAATTTTACCCGGGCAAAACCATCCGTTTTGTCGTCGGCGCGCCGGCCGGTGGCGGGTACGACACATATGCACGAATCGCGGCGCGCCATATCGGCAAACACCTTGCGGGAAATCCGTCGACGGTCGCGGACAACATGGACGGAGCCGGCTCCCTGATTGCGGCTAATTACGTCTACAACAAAGCCGAGCGAGACGGGCTCACGATCGGCGTTTGGATCAGCGGTCAAATCATACGCCAGGCGTTGGGTGATCGTGGTCCTAAATTCGACGGCCGAAAATTCGGCTGGATCGGCGCGCCGAGCAAGGACTCGCCGACTTGCGCGATCATGGCCCACACAGGAATGAAGACCTGGGACAATGTGTTTCATTCGAAGCGTCCGATCCGCATGGGCGGTGTGCGAGCGGGAACGTCTTACGACGATGTCCCGACCATTCTGAACAACGTCGCGGGAACAAAATTCGCTGTGATCACGGGCTACAAAGGCACCTCC